>JAHYJC010000066.1 GCA_019429275.1 Lentimicrobium sp.
GGCCACTACTTCCACAAATTCAAAAGGGCCTTCAGGATGTTCTGCAATGTAATGTGCAATTTCACTATTAAACCGCCAACCGATATCAAATGGAATAGAGCTTGGCCACCTGGCACAAAAAAGATGTAATTTACCATTTTCGTCCCTCACTGGTGAGCTTCCCCAAATATCATAACCAGGTTCGTTTACTGCTTCGCCAATCAATTTAAATTGATCGGAAATTGCTGTTGGGAACAACTTTTCTTTCCAAAGCTTACCTGATGCTACTGAGTTGAGATTTCTGATGGCAAAGGATATTAAAGTAAATGCAACCAAACTGTATCCAAGTTTCTTCATTACGGCATATTTCTTTTATTTCGAACTTTTTATTACTTCTGGTTTATCCAAAATTCTGATCTCAACTTTTACTTTAGCTTCTTCATTTTTATCGCTAAAAGCACAATCAAAGTTTATAATCTGCGGTCCCTTATTCAAAGTGAACAGCGAGGGATCCAAATTTATATTTTTTCTCATTTGCAAATTAGCGTCATAAATACCTGCACTTTTTCCGCCTGAATAGCGGATTGATTCTCCTTTATTTAATGTTACCGGAATTTTAAAATCAATGCTGTTATTTATTTCAATCGTAATTTCAGAAACTGAAGCATCCTGAGCAGTGAAAATAAAATTCATTGTTCCCCTTTCAACATTATTATCAAACTTAAAAGTTGAATAAAGCGGTTCTCCCGGTTGTCTTACTTTGTCCTCATGCTCAAATCTAAAAATATTTACTGCATATAAATCCCAGCTATTATTACCGGTACTAACCAAATGAAATTCATTATTAATGTCTTTCATCCTTTCTTTTTGTTCTTTGGTAAACGCACCGCCCATTCTTGCTTTTTCCCACTCTCCAATAGCTTTGAGGATTTCATGAGTGTGGCCATTGGTTTCCAGTTGTTCCTTTCCGGTTACAAAAGCATACCCTGCATCGTATGCAGCTGAGCGAGTAAGCATCCATTCAATGTCCTCAATTGGAGTATTGTTTCGCATGCTAAACCATCCCAACATGGCAGGCATAAAATTTCTTTGGAAATATTCTTGATTTTTAAGTCTGTATTCCGTTTGGCTTTCTCTAAATCCTGCATACCAGGGTTCTCCCCAATTCATACGCGTATAAATGTGCCAAAAGAAGTGTGTTGTTCGGCTGGCATCAACTATAACATGTTTTTTAATCTCATCGGATAAATTATTCCACCAAGTTGTTGCAAAAAATATTTCACCGTAGTTTCCCATGCCTGTTGATCTGTTTCCTTCTAATCCATCGAAAGAAATTTGCCGCAACCCACAATAATTGTATAATTCTGCTAACCTTTTTGCCATTTCAATTGTCAATTCGATATTTGTAAGGAAAACTTTATAGGCATGATCGGCAAGTTTACTAATTTTATCCCCTTTATTATGATTCGTCGGTATTGTTCCCCAGACGCCACGCTGGCAATCCAGTAACTTCCAGGGAGCCGATTCTGAAACAGAACGGTAACGAACAAGTTCTTCTCCAATCATTACCGTAAACAAATTGTTGTTACTGGTCTGATTAAAAAAATCGGGTGATTCAACTAGTATTTCTGTTACATTGGCATTAATATCTTCTGTTAAAACTGAATTGCCCACATTCCCTAATCTGCTATCAGGTATTGGTGTTACATAAGGATCGTTGGTTGTAATAAAATTAGAAAGAGTGTGCAGGCCAACAAATATTCCCTCCTTTTCGGCTTTTTCAACACACATTTTCAATCCGTCCCAGCCATTTGGGAATTGTTCGTCTTTTAATTCAAAATGTCCCCAATTTTTAAACGGATCGGGATGATATAAATATTTTAGTCCGGCTTTTTTGGTAAAACTAATTGCTTCATGGATGGTTTCTTCACTAAAACTGTAAATTAAATAAGCAGCAGCTGATGCAATGTTTGTTTTTGCCCATTTATCATCTATCAATGGGTGGGGCAGCGATTCTTCTATTTCCAATTTACCAATGGTTTCCAGCGTTTGCTCAACCGGGCAGCCGAATAGAGCAATTTTTGAACCGATAATTCCTCCATCATCAAAAACAGGCGAAATATATTTTTCTTGATTGAGATTGGAAATAATTCGCTCATGAAACCGATTTCTGCAATAAGCCTGAAGGGTGCTACCAAATTTTTCCGGTTTGGCGGCTTCAACCCTGTAAAGGGTGTATCCTTTACCTACTTCGCTTAGGTCGGAATAGTCGTCCTGATCAAAAATATCAAATTGAGGTGTGGTGTCGTTGTCTTTCCAAGGAAATCCACCTATAGTTTTTAGATTTAAAGACTGGATACCAATGGCAAACTCTTCGCCTCTGGCAACTCCAATTGTTTCACCAATTATTTTATTTATTGTAGTTGGCATTGGCCCCCAAACAATGAGCTCAATTTCCTCAATATTACTGGCTTCAATCAGTTCAAAAGTAATATGAGACTGCTTCTCTTCAAATTTCACTTTCAGATTTATACCTTCATCAAACTGAAATACAAGCTTGTCCTCTTCCAATTGTGCAGAAATTGGATGTTTAATTTCAGAGTTTTTTTTAATTGTTATTAAAGGTGAAATGGTATCATTTGAAAGATAATCTTTTCGGGAATTGTTATCCATCATTTTTGAAAGATACCCTTTCTTATCAATTCCAATGGTAAGCTGTTCAGACTTTAGTTCAACCAGGTTATCCACCCTGGAACAAGTATAAAACATGAATAGTAATGGTAAAAAGAGCAGAAGTTTTGAGTTCATGCTGTATGTAATTATTAAAAGTTAAAAGTGATGTTATTTTGCAAAAATAATAACTAAAACCGGCGATACAAAGTACCGCCGGTTTTTACTGAAATATGTTTAAGATTAAATAATTAATCTATTTCTTATTCAATGTCAGCGTGACTTCTTTAACGATTTCATCACCAACATAAACCATCTGCGGAGTATTTCCGGTATCCCAGATTTCTCCTCCAACTGTAATTGTAGCAGCAACATAATAGTTGCCAGCTTCAAGGCCGTGAAACGCAAAATCTCCCTGACTATCAGTTGTTGTTTCAGAAATGAAATTTGCTTCTTCATTGTATAATTTCACGGTAATTCCCTGAACTACGTTTCCACCATCAGCACTTGCCTTGCCAATAATCGATCCGTCGTTTTTACTGCAGGCAGCTACAGCAAAAACAAAAATAAACAGATATAGTAATTTTTTCATCTTTTTTAATTTTTTAAAGTTTTCAATTTATTCCAAAACATTTTTCCATTTTTGAGTTCGTCCGGTTAACCAAACCGGAAGATCTGGATTGTTGTGGACACTAATAATAGACCATGCTTCAGGGTCTGAAGCCTGAATATTTGGATTATATAAGAATCGTTCTTTCCAGGCAATCATTTCGTAAGGAGATCCCGGGTTATCTCCTAAATAAGAAATAAGCCGGCGAGCCGTAGTATAAGGCATTTCAAAATTGAAAAAATTGTAGTGTAACTGTAACTGATTAAAAATAGCAGTAACTTTTTCTGTTTCCGATAATCCATCAAAACGTTGTGCTTCAAATTCGGCATAGGCAGCGGCATCATATTCCATTTCCGGTCTGTCTCTTTCTATTCTCGAATCAGCCATATTACTGGGAAATGATGGTGTGGTTGACTTTGAATACCTGTTATTGGCATTTATATCGTACCAATAATCACATGACAATTCAATAGCTCTTTTGTAATGTTCGCGGGCACTTCCGGCAACATTGCCAAATCCTCTTACTGCAGCTTCGGCTTGAAGTAATTCGGTTTCTACTGCATGAAGAGTTGGGTACCTGATATCAAAATTATATTGTGGTCTCACATTATATTCTGATATCATGTTCTTATCTGTTCCAATAGTCCAGCCAATGTCCTGATATTGAGATATTCTTGTTCTGAAGGCAGTGAATAAAAAGGCTTCCCTTTTTGACAAATCAGCTTTTGCTTCATCGTTCAGATTGATGGTTTGTTCATTACCTTCGGGACCAAATGTAATTGAATGAACACTAATATCAGTCATGATAGGATGTTCAGCGTAGTATCCTCTCGCAATTTTACTAAAATGGCTATTCGGATCAGTTCCATCGTCCCAGGTAGTTTCAGCTCCAACATATCTTCCCAGTATATCCTTGGAAAATAAATATGCAACCCGCGGATCAACCGTACCATTGAGCAAACCTTCTTCTGAATTATCTCCGTCATAATAGTATAGTGTTTCACCATTTACAACAATGCTTTTCTCAGTAGGAATGCAGTGCATCACATCCTGGATGAATCTTTTAGGCGCCCTGGCTTCATCTGCACGTTCCCTGAAAGCCCTGGTAATACCTAATTCAACCTGCAACCGATATGGTTCTACAATGGCAATATCAGCTAAACCAGCCACATCGTTGTATTCTGTAAACAGAGGTTTGCTGCTTAATTCAGAAATAACGGTCGAAGTAAGATCTGACCTGACATTGCTAATATTCATGGCAAAACGGAAGCGTAGTGAATTTATATATTTCCTCCACTGCAAGAGGTTACCGTTAAAAATTACATCTTGTTGGTTAAAAATGGCCTGTTCCTGGTCGGTTAGTGATAATCCCTCAAGGTAAGTTTCAATTTCTTTAAGTTCATCTATCATTTTCGGATAAATTTCTTCCTGTCCAAGATATTGAGCCTTTTCACCTTCAAGTGCACCAGCCGATCCTGTTTCAAAATAGGGAACTTTATCGTACAAATCTGTAGCACGTTGATAAGCAACTGCCTTTAAAACGTGCAAAAGCCTCATAAAAAGAACATCCATTTTTGTTTGTTCTTCTTCGGTCATTTTATTGAATTCTTTTTGTGCCCATAGAACCTGCTTAATCCAGTTGTTATTAATGTTATTAAAAACCCCCTGATTAAATGCATTAGACCCCCAGTCACCTTCAACATCTCTAAGGGTGTAAGACATTCCATATTCTTTGGTCGTATAGTATAGCTGAACGCCAGTACCCATAATTCTTGAACCACTTCTCATTTGATGATAAGCACTTCCGTAGTCACCTCTGAGAAGAAATCCCCGTGTGCATTGCGAAGTAAAATATCCTGCAATTACACTCACTCCGGCCTTATCCGCTTGTTCTTTCGAAAAACCATCCGGATCCTGATATAATCTTTCCAGTTCATCCTGACAGCCAAAAGTTGCCACCAATATCAAAAGAGAAAGAATTGATTTTGATAATATATTTTTCATTTTATTATGCTTTTTAAAGTTTAACTTTGATTGCCAAACCCATTGACCTTTGCGAAGGTAATGCAGTTGTTCCGTAAGAGCTTTCACCCCAGCCAGTACCATTCGAAGATTCTGGTATTGTATTGGGCGCATCTTTATACAAATAGGCTACGTTGTTTACAAACACCGAAAGCACCAATTCATTTAGCCCAATTTTTTTGGAAAAGTTAAATGGAAAGGTATAGTCAAGTGCAATATTACGTAAAGCGATATAATCACTTTTGTTTATTTTAACCAGGAAGTACCCCACCTTTCAATCGAAAAGTATACCACTTAGTCATTAACAGAACGAGTAAAAAAACTCGTTTATAAAGCATGATAAGTATGTATACAAAACAAGAAATCATTATTCGAAGCCACCGGGAAGGCAAAAGTCAGCGACAAATCTCACGGGAATTACAGATAAACCGCAAGACGATAAAAAAGTATATTGAGGATTATGAACATCTTCAATCGGGGTCATCACAGCCAGAAACAGCACTTTCGGCTTTTCTGTCGAATCCTCCGGTTTATCGTACTGGCAAAAGAAGCAAAATTTGTTTGACCCGGGAAGTCCAGTCCTTTATCGATTCCCAGCTTGAAGCAAACGATAAGAAAGTCCGGCAGGGCATGCGCAAGCAAATACTGAAAAACATCGACATATTGCAATTACTTCAAGAACAAGGTTTTGGTATTGGCTACACCACCGTATGTAATTATATCAGGGAAAAGTTAGGGAAATGTGCCACCCCGCAGGAGGCTTTTATCCGGCAGCAGTATGAACCCGGTTCAGTATGTGAGTTTGACTGGGGCGAGATAAAACTAAACATAGCCGGACAACTGTCCCGTTTTCAACTTGCTGTATTTACATCGGCTTACAGCAATTATCGTTATGCCATGATTTATAAACGTCAGGATACCCTGGCTTTTATGGAATCACATGTTTCATTTTTTGAACACACAGGCGGGGTTTACCACCAGATGGTTTACGACAATATGCGCGTTGCCGTTGCCAAATTTGCAGGCAAACACGAAAAAGAGCCCACCAGGGCGTTACTCCATCTCAGGGGGCACTACCAGTTTAGCCATCGGTTTTGCAATGCCTACAGCGGAAACGAAAAAGGGCATGTTGAACGCAGCGTGGAATACATCCGCAGAAAAGCGTTTGGTTTTAAAAACGACTTTGACAGTTTTGAACAGGCCCGGCAATATCTCGAAACAATTATCAGCAAATTAAACCAAGTCAAACAGCAATTGACCGGACGCACTGCAATTGAAATGTTTACTGAAGAGAAAGGCCTTTTATGGCAACACACCGGTGCGTTGGCATGCTCTGATTCAGCACAGCTCCGGGTTGATAAATACGCCACAATCAGTTGCTTCACCAACCGTTATTCGGTATCTGAGAAGCTGGTTGGGTGCTTTGTTGATGTTAAAATATTTAGCAATACCATTGAAGCTTACTTCGAAAACAAACAAGTAGCATCGCACCAGCGCGATTACGGCAAACACCAGTGGGTCATTGACATTGAACATTATCTGGATACCCTCAGGCAAAAGCCCGGTGCATTGAACGGGAGTGTTGCCCTAACATGCCGCCCATACCTGAAACAACTATACCAGCAATTTTACATGGGTGCCCCCCGCGATTTTATTGACCTGCTGCATTATTGCCGCCAGCATAAAATCAGTGAAGAAAACCTGGAAGCCACCGTGTCCAGGTTGGTTAACCTTTGTGCCCTAAGTATAACCACAGAGAAGCTAACGGCACTTCTGGGCAATAAACCCAGGGAAGGTGCCAAACCGGTGGCCTTAAATAACCATACGGCTTATATGGCACAGGAACAACTCAAACAGGTCACAGCATTATTAATGACTTAAAACAATCGAAAAATGAAACTACAAAACGAAATAAAAACAGAAATCATCCGGTACAGCAAAGAACTCAGGTTACCTGTTTTCCGCAACGAGTTTGAACAGGTGGCCCGTGATGCGGCCAAAGAAAATGCAGACTATGAAACATTCCTTCTGCGGTTAATGGAACGGGAGTATGGTACCCGCCTGGAGAACCGGAAGAAAGCACAGGTCAGGCAGGCTGGTTTCCCAGCCAAACTGCATCTTCACGACTTAAAGCGTGATTTGCTCCCTGTTGATGCGGCAGAAAAACTCACCATGCTCGAACGGCTTGACTTTGTGGCCTCCGGAAGAAACATTATACTGGCAGGAAATCCTGGAACAGGCAAAACCCATATTGCTACAGGACTTGGCCTAAAAGCCTGTCTGCAAGGGTACAAGGTTTATTTTACCACCGTGCACGGACTGCTTACCCAATTACGTGAATCACACGCCCAGCGAACCCTGAGGCAGATGGAACTGCGATTTGAAAAATATGATCTGGTAATCTGCGATGAGTTTGGCTATATCTCTTTTGACAAACAAGGAGCCGAACTGCTCTTTAATCATCTCTCGCTTCGGGCAGGGCGCAAGTCAACCATTATAACAACAAATCTGGGGTTCGACCGATGGGAGGAGATTTTTGGAGATGCTGTACTTACTGCTGCTTTGGTAGATCGGCTGACCCATAAGGCACATCTGGTAAACATGAATGGTGAATCGTACCGCTTAAGGGAAACAAAAGAAATGATGAAAAAATGAAAAACCAATACCGAAAAATCCGCGCGCCAGTACTCTTCTGAACGGGGTACCCCGTTCAGAAGAGTACTGCCTTTTTTATTTAATTAAAATGGTATACTTTTGGCCTGAATTACTGGTATACTTTTCGGTTGAAATAAGCACATAACCCCAAAGTTCCTTCCCCAGTAACTCGTATCCATCAATATTATAACCGCCCTTCGACTCTTTGTTGGTGCATGTATTAAATAACCATCCAACTTCCTTTGGATAGTTTTCGGGCAACAACCATATGTTTTGGCAAGCTGTGAATATGTTTGCTTTCCATAAACATATTCATCCCATAACTGCTTGGCATTTATTCTTGTACCACCTAAGAATTGTCGCCCACATGCATGACACTTGTAAAGTTGAACCCCTTTAACCAAGCCATTTTTCTTAGTAATGGGACTGTTACAATAAAAGCACTTTTTTTATTCATATACTTTGATTTGTGTCAAAGCTAATAATAACAATGGTTTCAGAGGTTTCTAGCCTAATATTTGTCTATTAAGCCTCAATTAAAATTTAATTTATGGAAAATATAACATCTTCGGATTACATAGTAAGCAAACCGGTAAGTCTTGCCGAAATTCCCACCCGTTTGGATATAGATAAATCCAAAAAGGAAAAGAAAAAGGCTATTAAAAAGATCGGGAAAAAGCTTAGCAAGCTGCAGGATACGATGTATGCTCACAATCGTTATGGCGTGCTGGTATGCCTTCAAGGCATGGATACATCCGGAAAAGACAGCCTGATAAGGGAAGTGTTCAGAAGATTTAATCCTCGTGGAGTTGTGGTTCACAGCTTTAAGACACCCACCCGAAGTGAACTTCAATATGATTATTTGTGGAGGCATTATTCAGCATTGCCCGAAAAAGGCAAGTATGCGGTCTTTAACCGCAGCCATTATGAGAATGTATTGGTTACAAGGGTAAATCCACAATTTTTGCTATTTGAGAATATTCCCGGCATTGAAAAAGAAGAGGATATACCGACAGATTTCTGGGATAAAAGGTTTAAGCAGATCAGGTGTTTTGAGGATCACATTACACAAAACGGCACCGTTGTTTTTAAGTTTTTCCTGCACCTGGGCAAGGAAGAACAAAGATTGCGGTTGCTGAGAAGGTTGAAAAAAAAGAATAAACGTTGGAAATTTGAACCCAGTGATATAACAGAAAGAAAATTGTGGGACGAGTATATCAAACATTACGAGGAAGCCATCAATACTACATCATTGCCGCATGCGCCATGGTATATTATTCCCGCTGACGATAAACCTATGGCAAGGTATCTTGTGGCAAAAATCATTTATGAGGAAATGGTAAAATATACTGATATTACTGAACCACTACTGGACAGCAGTATATTGGAAAATATTGAGATGTACAAAGAAAAGCTGGGCAGCAAAAGTCTGTAACCCTGAGTTCACTCGGAAAAAATATACCAAATTCGCTTGATGTGATTAAAGCCTTAATTTTTAACCTATTCAATTACCGTTGGCTTAAGCTAACGGTAATTGAATAACAGCAAGTTGCGGGGCTTTAGCCCCATTAAACAACTTTTTGGAGTGGACTCAACCCGTATATTTGAAAAAATCTGATTAATATAACATGACTCAGAAACAAGACAACCAGAACACGCATAAATGGCATTCAATGGAAGCCGGCGATGTGGTCGAAAAACTAAAAACCGACCAGGAAAAAGGTTTAAAAGACAACGAGGTTAAAGAACGCCTCGGGAAATATGGCCGAAACGAAATCCCAAAAGGCAAAAAACGAACATGGTGGATGCGCCTGCTTATGCAGTTTAACAATGTACTCATTTATGTGCTGATTGCCGCTGCCATAATTACCGCGCTGATGGATCATTGGATTGACACCTGGGTGATCCTTGCCGTTGTGATCATCAACGCCCTCATTGGTTTCTTACAGGAAGGCAAAGCTGAAAGGTCATTGGAAAGCATCCGCAAGATGCTCTCGCTCGAAGCTGTTGTGATCCGCAACGGTAAAAAACAAACTGTAGATGCCGAAGAACTGGTTCCCGGTGATGTGGTCATGCTGAAATCCGGAGATAAGATCCCGGCCGACATTCGCCTGGTTAAATCCAAAGATTTAAGGGTGGAAGAATCTCCACTCACTGGCGAATCTACTGCCGTGGAGAAAAACACCGATCCG
>JAHYJC010000027.1 GCA_019429275.1 Lentimicrobium sp.
ATTTTTCCGGATGCTTTCGGCTCCTCCGCTCAAGCACCGGATTATCGGTGGTCGAGCGGTGGTTGGTGAGCTTTCGTCGAACCAAGCCGTCGGTGGTCGAGCGGAGCCGAGACCACCACTCCTCTCACTCCACCACAAACCTCGCCTTACCCATCTGCTTATTACCGGCAAATACCACCACCATATACAGCCCCGGCCTCCAGTGTGAAATGCTGAGCCAGGTTTCGTTTACGCCTGAGTTAACTTTCATTTCAGCCAATTGCCTGCCATAAATATCGTAGCAGACAACACGTATATTCTTGTGGTACTCCGTATTTTCAAGCAAAAAGCGCACATAATCGCTGGCAGGGTTGGGTGCAGGCGTAATGGGTATCAAACTGATGCGGGCCTCATACTCCTTGCGGGTGGGTATGTCCTTTACATCAACAATTACCTCGCAACTGCTTAAATCAATGGTTTTAGAAACAATAGGTTCAGGGCACAGGTAATCGTATTCCCGTGGTGCAGTATATATACTATCGTACTCAAGGCTGGTGTTGAATTTCATAAGGATAATGTCCTGATCAAATCCGCTGCCTACCACTGCACCGGCCAAGATTTTGTCGTCATCCGTAACAATAATCCGGGACTCAGCATGGGCTGATGGATGCATAAACGAATTATGCCAGCCTCCCAGCGAATCCAATTCATGCAGGCCAAACCAGCCTGGAAAATAATTCGTGCTGTCGGCATACAAAATATTGGTGAACAACCTGCCATCCGCAGTAAAAGATGGATTTACCATAAAACCTTCCACCCATTTATTGCCGGCCATGGGGAATTGAGGCATAGAATCATGTACGAAGTTTCCAAGGATATCCAACACTAATAAATTAGATGGAGCTGCCTCAGTAGCTCGATCTACTGCACCAACATAGAAGTTGCCGCTTTCATGCTGTGTTGCCCAACCGGCTAAGGAATAGGCTAAAGTGTCGTTAGCTTTGTACACGCTTACCCATTCCTCCTGTCGGGAGCTGTCGGCAAGGATGGCCATTGTTTTTAATCTGCATCGGTTATTTACTCCTCCCGTGCCAACTGAATCATCGCACCAGTAACACAAGCCGCTGATAAAAAAATCCTCATCCGATGTTACAACCAGATCATAAGGTTCATTGTAGCTAATGTAGGGGTGGTTGGCTGTTGTGGCGTAAGGTTCAATCCATAGCACTTCACCGTTTTCATCTAGCCTGAACAAATGAATTCTTGGATTATTAAATGTGTAATTATAACCCATTGTTAACATGATATATCCACCATCCTCCAATTGCTTAATTTCAACTCCCCAATCAGGGTCATCATCAGTCCTGAATACTTTACACCATTCCAGATCACCACAAGCATTGTGCTTGGTAATCCCTATGTCATTTACGGTCCACCGGTCGTGGCTTCCGCATAAGATGAAGCCACCGTCAGAGGTTGGCGATATGTAGGAGGGATAATTAAGGTTTCCCAATCCCGGCCCCGGCATTCCAATGGTTATATCATAAAGGATGTGACCATTAATATCTGTTTTTATGATCCATCCACGGGTGTCGGGGAAAAAGTGGTAGGCACCAAGTACCAAAAAACCTCCATCATAAGCTTCACTAAGACTACGAAATACTTCATTACGATTGGTTATGCCAAAAGTATGTTCCCAATTCTGTGAAAAACAGAATTGATTGATTATAACCAATAAGAGCAAAGGTAATTTTCTCATAACGCTTCCTTATTTAGCAAGAAAACCGGATACAAAATCCGGTTTTCTTGCTATGTTTATTTTAATGAGAAATGATGACACTGGAACTGCCAATATACTTATCCCCGGAAGCTAATCTGAAAATGTAACTGCCAGATTTAAAATTTCTTGTATCAAGAATAATCTGGTCAAATTGGCGACCGAGGTTTTTGTTATATACTTTTCTGCCAGATTCATTAATTATCTCAATTACACCCTGAATTTTATCATTGCCAGTATTATATTCAATGGTGATAAAATCCTTAGCCGGGTTGGGGTATACCTTCAGATATGCAATCTCTTGATTTACCGGTTTCACCCCTGGTTTTCTTACTTCCATACTTTTGGTTAAATCCGGTTCTAGGTATGGTTCGTTGTATTCAAGCAGGTTGTTGGCAACCAATATCCCTCGTGCCGCTGCGGTAACAGATGGGCTGCTATACAGAAGAAAGTTATTTAGTGGCTCCGTATCAAGGGTGTCAATCGGTTGGTTCTCAATAAGCCATTGCATAAATACCTGTTGCTGGCTAAGTTCAGTGAGTTCTGCTTCTGTAAGTGGAATTTCGTTACTAATGTTGTTCCATTTATTTAAGGCTGAAGTGGTATCCCCGTTTTCAAGCAACAGCCAGGCCTGCCGCATCAGTGATTCAACACTGCCGTCAGCAGAAAGCAGTGCCATCAGGGTGTCGGCAGGAACAGGTATGGAATCCGTTAATGAAACTGAAAGTAAGCGGTTGAAACCATAATTGTAAAACTGCATATCCATGTCCCTTTTAGCTTCCATCAACTCTTTGGCAGAGAGTACAAACACACCTTCCAGAATTTCGTCTTTCATATAATCAGGCATTGGCTCAAGACGCATATCAACTTCCTGCATGAGGGTTTCCGATTTAGCGCTGTGAGGGTTGGCAACCATAATGTCGCGGATCATGGCGTTGTTGAGCAATTCCTCGCGGTTAATGGAAGATTTGAGTACGGTGTCAGAGACAAAAGGCGAATATTGTAGTATTGAGTTTCTAACATCCAGGGCTTCTGATGGCGATGCAAGGTTAACCTCAAGAACTTTATCGGAAGTTTCTCCTTCATCAATTAGGCTGCTCAAAGTTGCCTTTGTAGTCTCAGCTTCAGATTTATAAAAAGCTGTTTCTCCATCAATAATTGAAGACCCACCTCCTCCCGTAGGGCTTGGAGGACAGCAACCAATGGAATAATTATGTCCGGTTGGCTGTCTACTTACAGAACTTTCTGTTACAATTTTCGGATACCAAGGGTCATTTTGAGTGCCGGCATGGTGGAAATAATTTACAAACTCGCCACTATTATGGATGCTATAATAGCCTGTTGAAGGTGCAAGATTGGAGAAGAGGTTTCCGGCAGGAGTATCGCAGGTAGTGCCATTTGACCCCTGACTACCGGCAATGCCCATTTCGATATCAGTAGGGTTGGTTTTTAATACTGAAATATCCATTTTCACATTGTTAAACTGATTACATTTTAGCAACAAGCCAGCACTGCCATTTATATTCCGGTTTTTATCCTGTGCGGTTATGCCATAGGAACAATTTGATATGTTGTTTTTATACACCATATTGTTTGTTTCACCGCTATTGTTGATGTAGATGCCGTAAGTGGAATAGCCAGGGTAGGTTTCCATGTTTTGCAGTTCGTTTTCTTCAACAATATAACCGGTACAGTTATCAAGGTAGATACCGGATATATTGTCGTCCATAAGTGGATTTTTTCTGTACATGGTAATATTGTTATGGCTAATTCTCAGGTTATCTGTTGCATTGGCATATACACCTCTTCTGTTTTTAGTAAAATTACTGTATTGTACCGAAAACGTTTTCCCCCCGGTTCTTGATAGCGAATAAATTGCATAATTCAGGTTCTCAAATGAGGACGGTATTGATTCGCTGCAAATAACACTACTGCATTTTCGGCTAACCACAAAAGATGAATGGTAAGAATAAATGCCATTTATTTGGTGGTCGAGGTATCTGCTTATAAAGGAACAACCAAGTATATTTATGGTATTTACCTGATTAAACCTGACCATATATGCAGGGCTAAAATTAGAAAGCAATGCAGTATTAATTTCAAAAGAACAGCGTTCAAAATGGCTGATGCTATTTTTGCTGTATGGCTCGAATTGCACAGCTATCTGGTTATTAACGAATTTACTGTCGTAAGCGAACACAATTCCCCCACCTCTGGCCCTTGTGCTCGGATCTTCCGCGATACCACCGCCGTCAATGGGCATAATAGCCGGGTTAATACAATGGATGCCAATGTATGCATTTTCAATAACTGCACTATCGCTTAGGGAAACAATTCCCTGGTCTGATGGGTTTTGGTATCCCGAAGAATTACCCTGAACGATTATACCCTTCCATGGATGATTACTACAGCCATTTGTAATTTTCCCTCCATTTACTATCAATTTTCCTCCTTGTTGTACAATGATTTGCCTATTTGGCCCCATCTGAACTGTACCAAGAATTGTAAGTTGAGCACCCGTATTGATTATTATATCATCAGTAACAATCCTGTTATTCCAAACCTGATTATTTGTTATATTGATCGGGCCAATATTGTTCGGGTCAAAACACAGACTGGCCTTGTATATTCCCCTTCCGAAAGTAGCGGCATACAATTCATTGGTTGAGTAATCTATTTCCATATCGCTGATAACAGTATATGGCATACCATTACCAAAAGGAACCCATGAATCAAGTAAATCATTCAGATAATAAATACCGGCGTCAGTCCCTGCAAAAAGTTCATTAAGTGTTGATCCGTCTCTGTAAAGCAGGCAGTTGACCGGCAACACAGGTAATCCTGCTGAAATATTTTCCCAGCTAATTGCACCTGTGCCAGAACCTTTGTAAACCTGTTTGCCGGGAATACCACGGGTCATGGCAATGTAAAATTCGTGGGCATTGTAAGGATTGACTGCCAAATCTGAAATTGCCGCACCATCAATCGGCACATCAGTGGTTGGTGGGGTTATGTCAACCCACTGCGGATTAGCTGACAAGCCGTTTGTGGTTTTAAAAAGCCTGCGGCGGTCACAATCATTATTACCCGTATCACAATTCCAGTGTGGATTTTCCCTGGCAACATATAAAACATTACTGTTTGATTTTGCCTCTCTGATTGTTTTAAGCGCAATATGAGCTGAATCACTTTTAACAAGGTCGCTTATCTTCTGCGGAGTTGTTTCAAAACCATTATTCGTCCGCCAAACATCCAAACCGCCGATATATAACCTTTTGGAGTTATTCTTACTCATTTCTATTGGGGCATCATTTCTTCGCTTCGGGTCAGTGATATTAAATGTATCCGCGTGCAGAAATGTTTCTCCGCTGTTAATGGATTTTATCCCATAATATTCGGACATAAATCTAACCCGATATACATTTTGAGGGTTTTCATGATCAAAAACCACATCACCGGCATCTCCAACTTGTTGCTTGTAGGTATTATTCCACAAATAGTCATAATTGCCATCCTGTGTTCCTCCTATAATTAGCCCTGACCCGTCACCAGGTATTCCAATGCCGTAATACTGTGTAATATTTAAACCATATCTTGATATATCAGTCCATTGAACTGTATCTGCTTCAAGCCCTTTGGTTATTCCTCCGTCATTGCCATGATATACCCAGCCGTTAATTGAGCCATCTGGTTTCCTTTGTTTATAGGTTTTAATATCCCTGATGTCAACATGGTATGTGCTGGTTTCAGATAATGAATCTCTTTGTATCCTTAACGGTTCGACAAATGAATATGGAAAGATTAATTTGCCTCCTATATAAAAAGAGTTATTTCTGGTTTTTGACCATTCAATCTCCATTTTATAATATCCAACTTGTGTAAGTTGCTTGAAATCTTCATAACCAAGTGGGTTTGATTCATCATACCATTTCACAATTTCAAAACTGTTGCCTGCATCAGTTGAAAGAAACAGCCTGTTATAGCCAGAATTGGGGTTAGCAATCTCACTATTGGCAGTTATTACAAGTATTTTGGATGCGTCGTTAGGGTGCATGGCTGTTGATGACCTTAAAAATCTATATGTGGAGGTGTCAATAAGGCGATGGTCAATTTGTTCCCAATTTAATCCAAAATCAGTACTTTTCAGGACATGAGATCCACTTACAAGTACATAGTCAGGATTTAACGGATGCGATTCTATTTTAAACAATTGTTTATTTCCGTCAGCGGTAACTTTATAAACTTCTGTCCATGTAAGTCCACCGTTATCTGTACGCATTATTTTTGATTCCTTATCAAACTCAAAAACTACCAGTGCGAGCAATACATCCGGATTGTTGGTATGTTGTACCATGCCCCCAATCCTGTAACCGATATTCCGTAGCGAATAATTGGGGTCATTCCTGAATGTTCTGATATTCAGCCCCGTTGTATCCCAGGTTACTCCATTGTTTTTGCTTTTTAAAACACCTACTCCATAATCTTTGCCCCAGGTAAAAAAGCCAGTGCCAATATAAATTGTTCGTGGTTGCGCCGGATGCTTGATAATTACATCAACACCTGGAATCATGTATTTGTCAGTAAGACTTTGCCAGTTGTCACCTCCGTTGTAAGTCACAAAAAGTCCGCTGGAGTTACTTCCTGCATAAATAGTCTGGAAATTACTGGTGTCAACCCAAATAGAAGTTACCAGCCCAAGTAGTGCTTTTTCGTTTGCTGGTGCGCTGTGATATATTGGTCCGACTGCATCCCATACTACTGGTATTCCTTGACCATTATCTGCTTCGGCCAGTCTTGTTCTTTCATTTTCCAAAGCATTGCTATAAGAGAACATAGTTCCATTTTCATCAACTCTGGGTTCCATAAAATACAACCATCTGTTATAGTCTTTAAAACCACATGCTTTGTTGTTAATCCGACTGGTATCCTCACTAAAATATTGTTCTGTCGCTGCTTTTATATCGTAAAAATTACCTAAATGACTGAATCGGGCCATCCAGTTTTCTTGTGCAAAACTAAGCTGGTTAATAAAAAATAAAATCAAAATTAGAAGAGCCGGATAATATTTAAATAAACCCGGGTAATGTTGCCTGATGCTGCTTTTAGATTGTGTGCCGCAGGATAAGGCGTATTCAGAACAATTTATTCTGTCATTATTGTTTTTCATGTTGTTTGCTTTGAAGTGTTACACTTGTTTTGTCCCCTCCCAGAGAATTCCAAATGTCGTAATGCAATCAAAGCAACTAAGGGGGGAATCTTTGCAGATACCCTAAACGATAATGGAAATGAATAAATATTAAGAATGAACAAGGTTGTACAAATTTCTTTTGAATTGCAATGCATTGATATACAGACGAATACCCCCCCCCAAGTTGTATTCGGGGATAAAAAGGATTCAGTATTATATATCAAGTTCATGGCTCTGGAGTAAATATGATTGGGATTGCTAATGTCACTGGCTATTTATGGTGTCAAATATAATTCATGATTTTAAAATTCAAAGAAATATTTTGAGAAAGTTATCAAGTTGAACATGAACATAAATAAGCTTGGTTAACGCCAGAAAAACAATGTGCTTAAACCCCGATTCATTTTCTTTTTCAACCGCAAATAATTTTTCCCTCAATTCATACCTGCATAATTCTTATTTTTACCATTCGAAAAAAGTAAAGATGCAGAAACGTTGGGTATTGAAGGAGCGGGGTGATCCCGGAAAGGTTGCGGCATTGGCCGCTGAATTAAAGATAAGTGCTGTACTGGCTGAGTTGCTTGTACAAAGGGAGGTATATACATTTGAGGAAGCCAGGAATTTTTTCAGGCCTTCGCTTGATCAGTTGCATGATCCATTCCTGATGAAGGATATGGACAAGGCTGTTGAACGGTTAATTAAAGCCATTGACAGTAAAGAAAAGATTCTTGTTTACGGAGATTATGATGTTGACGGAACTACAGCCGTTTCGCTGGTTTATAATTTTCTGAGAGAAATTGGCCACGAAAAAGTGGATTATTACATTCCCGACCGGTATTCGGAAGGTTACGGCATTTCGTTCAAAGGGGTTGATTTCGCAAATGACGAAGGATTTAGTCTGGTAATTGCGCTGGATTGTGGCATCAAAGCCATCGAAAAAATAAAAAAAGCCAACGAATACGGGGTTGACTTTATCATTTGTGACCACCACCGGCCCGATGATCAACTGCCCGAAGCCGTTGCTGTACTCGATGCCAAACGCCCCGATTGCAATTATCCGTTCAAGGAACTTTCGGGATGCGGTGTAGGTTTTAAACTGATACAGGCTATTGCTTCGCAAAAAAACATAGACCCTGAAATCCTGCATAAATACCTTGATCTTGTAGTTGTCAGCATTGCATCCGACATTGTTCCGATAACCGGTGAAAACCGGATTCTGGCCTATTTCGGCCTGCGCCTGATCAATCAAAACCCGCGCCCCGGCTTCGAAGCCATACTCCGCTACTCAAACATCCTGAGAAAATCAGAGAATACCGAAGTAAATTCTGCTCCTGCTACCGGCAATGGGGTAAGCTGGGAAGATCCTCCATGCATTTTTAACCGTGAACTTACCATTTCAGATATGGTATTTCTGGTAGGTCCACGCATCAACGCTGCCGGGCGCATTGAGAGCGGGCGCAACTCGGTGAAACTGCTGGTTTGCGAAAATATTGAAGAGGCCGACACCATTGCCTGCCAAATCAACGATTTTAACACTACCCGCCGCGACCTTGACGCAAACACCACCGATATGGCGCTGGATGCCATTAAAACAGATGCCCGCCTCCGCGAAGCCTGTTCAACCGTAGTTTATAATAAAGACTGGCACAAAGGTGTAATCGGAATTGTAGCTTCACGACTCATTGAAGCTTATTACCGGCCAACCATTGTCCTTACATCTTCCAATGGACTGGTTACCGGTTCGGCACGATCGATCAAGGATTTTGACATTTATGATGCCATTGACGCATGCAGTGAACTGCTCGAACATTTTGGCGGCCACAAATATGCGGCAGGTCTTTCTCTAAAACCTGAAAATCTTGATGCTTTTATTGAAAAGTTTGAAGAAGTGGTCAAAAAAGGTCTGACCGAAGAGATGTTATCGCCCGAAGTGGAAATTGACCTGAAAATCAATCTCAATGAAATAGGCCCCGGATTTTACAAAGTGCTGAAACAGTTTGCACCCTTTGGCCCCGGAAATATGTCGCCCGTTTTTCAAACCGATGGGGTTATCGACAATGGTTACGGAAGAATTGTGGGCAAAAACCACCTGAAACTTACCATCGGCCATCACGAAATTGCATCAGCACCTTTTCCGGCCATTGCTTTTCAGCAGGGCGATCATTTCAATTATATCAGCCAGGGAAAACCTTTCAGCATTTGCTACCATATTGAAGAAAACGACTGGAATAACCAGAAATCCCTGCAACTCAACATTAAGGATATAAAACTACCTGAAAAAGAATAATAAAACTGAGTGTAGATCAGCCTGCACTCAGTTTTTGATAAGCATTAAATCAGTTCCTTTTAATCCTGTTATACATACCCTGTTTTTGCTCAGGCATCTTTTTCTTACTCTTTTACCCATTTTCCACCACCAATCACCCGATTATTTGCAGTAATGCGGTAAGGGTAAATACCGGCAGACAAATTTGAGGTGTTTACCTGCTGCATATCGGCTGTGATTTCTACAAAACTAACAGAGCGGCCATTAAAATCAAAAAGTTCCAGTGTTACGGTTTTATGCTGTACAGCCAGCTTAACCTGCAGATAATCATGACCAGGATTTGGAAAAACAATAGCTTCCTGAGCAAGCGGCAAATCGTGGCTTTGAGAGTTTACTATTAAACCTTCATGATTTGCTTTTAAAACAAAAGGGTCGAAATGGCAATTGTACGGCACTGCATTGTTATTAAAAAAATGACCTGTTACAACAACACAATGATCGCTGGTTTCTATTATTTCCGTTGGAAAATACACACCGTCACCTCCATAATATATTTGATCCAATAACTCGAGATTATGATTTAGCTTGTTTAACACAATGTAAGTCTGTTCGGTTTGACAGGGAAAACCAAACTGTACCAGATTAAACCAATTCATAACCCATATATAATCATTGGTTACCAGCATGTTCTTTTTACCGGCACCGGGGAAACTAACTGAATCTATACCAGCAGGAAACATCACCTGAATAAGTAAAGAATCCTGAAGATTATATTGTGCAACGCCTAAATTTCTCAGAGAATTATAATTATTAAAAGCTCCTGAAATTAAGTAAGTTGTATCGTCCTTTTTACCAATTTTGGTTTGAGAGTAAAACTCATTGTCTGGCATTACTACTTCATAATTTGTGAAATCATAACTAAAATTTGCTACCGGATTCCAGGGCTTCCCGGTAAGATAAAAAATCATATAATTGACCTTTACTTTTGCATTGATTGAGTCAATCATTATACTCGCGGCAGCTTTTACGATACTGTCATCAGGAACAAAATAACTAAAATTATCACTCAACAAATCAGCTTTAATAAGGGAATAATTCCTCCATAGAGTAGAATTCTGGGTTTCAAAGGTCGAAAGAATAAATGCAATTGAATCACCTAATATTTCCATATCCCAGGCACTATTCAGTGTATCTGCCCAAAATCCGTAATCACGTATAGTAACAAAATTCAAGTCGTTATCAATTGTATTTACAAATACTGAATTGTGTGTCTGACTGCCATCCATATAGTCCTTTGAGCCGAGTAAAAAATAATTCCCACTTTTTGCAGATGATTTTAGTAACTCGACATAGTTTGAATTACCCTCTCTCATATTGTAATTTTTAGTTAAAATGAGATCACCCTCGCTGGTTATTTTTGACAAAGTACCAATACCTTCGTTTGAGTCTGGAAAAGGGGTAATTGCACCACAAAAAATAAAATGATTGTCATTGGTTTCAATGATGCTGTAAATACTTTTATTTTCAGAAGATGGATATTTCTTGAGGAAAGTATTCTGAGCGACAACGGCCGGAAGAAAAAAGAGAAGCAAAAGATTTAAAATTAAGAAATTGTATTTATTCATTTTTGAGTGATTTAGAATTAAAAAGGTTAGTTCTTTAAATGGCAATTTGAAAGATCAGATAAAGTAAGAGATTTGGCAAATATTGATTTATACTTTTCTCTCTGAATTTGAAATTTAATTATTATTACTTCCAACATATTCACCATATGATATACTGTAGGTGTGAAACCCTTCATTGGATAACTTACCAACAACTATATTCCATTGTACATCAACAGCGCAAAATGTTTTGTCTGCTGGTTTGTTAATACTCCTGATGAATTCCCACTTACTAAGATAATAGTTCAATTCATCAGGATCCAGACAATTGTTGGAATGATTAATATTCTCTGCCCAAATTTTATAATTCCCATAAGGATTGTCTGAAGCCGGGTAATCAAAGGCATGGGCATCAACACTTTCAATCGACACGTAAAAACCTGGATTTGTCTTCGGAAGGTTAAAAAAATATTCAAGTTCTGTGGTGGCATCTCTGCCAACACACTGGCCGGCATAAATGTCGCACTTACCAAGCAGTCCGCCACTTATCCAGTAATCATCTTCACTAAAAGCCAAATAAGAGGAAATAGCTTCGGGTAATCCCCCTGATAAAGTCACTGCCAAAGCTTGTGTACTGGTTTTTGAATCTGTTTCTAATAAATTCAGATCAATTAAATTAAAAGTATATGCCGGATCACCATTTTGGTAAGCTATTAACTGTGATTGCTCACTTAAAGATGCATATATCTGCTGAATATTATGAGTGCTGATAGTACCATTACTGGCAGGCCACGGTAAGGTATCATAATAAAAATCAATCTGTTGAAATTCATGAGTGTTGTTAGCTTGTTCATAATTGAGCAAACCTTCGAGATACCATAGAGCACTGTCTGCCTCCATCATATCTCCAATTTTTATCTGAATTTTTTGTTTAAAATTTAATAGCTTTAAGGTTGTTTGCCCCTGGCCATTTTTGATAATTAATGCTGATTCGTGTTTTTCCTTTTTGCAGGAAGTTGCTAAAGTAATCATTGCTAGAGTAGAAATTAAGAAAAGGCTTTTAATAAGTTTCAGGTTTGTTTTTATAAAGATTAAAATTAAGTGTTCATATTGTAATATTATGCCTTTAGAAAAAATACTGTGGTTTATTAGTTCATTCTTTTACCCATTTTCCAACACCAATCAACTGATTATTTGCAGTAATGCGGTAAGGATAAATGCCGGCAGACAAAGTTGAAGTGTTTACCTGCTGCATATCGGCTTTGATTTCTACAAAACTTACAGAGCGGCCATTTAAATCAAAAAGTTCCAGTGTTGCGGTTTTATGCTGTACAGCCAGCTTAACCTGCAGATAATCATGGCCAGGATTTGGAAAAACAATAGCTTCCTGAGCCACCGGCAAATCGTGGCTTTGAGAGTTTACTATTAATCCTTCATTATTAACTTTTAAAATAAAAGGGTCGAAATGGCAATTGAACGGCACAGCCAGATTGTTGAAAAAATCACCTGCCACCACTATGTGATGGTCGCTGGTTTCAATGATATCGTTAGGATCATAAACCCCATCGCCTCCATAAAATATTTGTTCAATTAACTCCAGATCATGAGTGAGCTTATTTAACATAATATAAGTTGATTCATTCTGGCAAGGAGACATTGAAGCCAGGCAATTGTACCATCCCATTACCCATATATAATCAGAAGTTACAAGAATATTTTTTCTCCCTGAACCGGGGTATGTTATAGTGTCAATGCCACCTGGTAATCTTACTTGTTTCATAAGGGAATCCTGAAGATTATATTCAGCAATGCCCAGGTCTCTTTGATTGGTGTAATCATCAATAAAAGCACCCGAAAGCAAATATGCTGTTTCATTTTTTATGCTTATTTTGGTTTGCGAGAAAAACTCATTATCAGGCATTACAACTTCAATATTGCTTAAATCATAGCTTATTTTCGCAACCGGATTCCAGGGATAAATGGATGAATTAAAAATCCGGTAATTGACTTTTAACAGGTTGTTAATTTCGTCGATAATAAAACCTGAGGCAGCTTTAACAATATTATCTTCAGGTATATAATATTCGAAATTCCCACTGGTAAGATCAGCCCTTAATATTAAGTAATTATATGCCCCTGTATTCTGATGTACCAGAATTGATAAAATATAGGCAATTGAATCTCCTATAACCTCAAAATCCCAGGCCATATTGTTATAATCAGGCCAGGGGCCAAACTCAAGTAAGTCAATTGTATTCATTTCATCATCAATTCTCTGAAGAATGACCTTGCTGATTGTTTGATTATTTGACACAGAATCCCGGGAACCGAGTAAATAAAAAAAACCAGTCGTTGAGGCAGTGATTATTTTTGCATAATTTGAATTGCCTCCCGAATAATTATAATTTCTGGAGGCAACCAATTCACCCGTTGATGTTAATTTTGACATCGTTCCGGTTCTGTTGTAGTTGCCCTGATTCAAATTAATACTTCCGCATAAAAACAGGTAATTATCATCGGTTTCAATAATACTGTAAATACTTTTTTCATGTGCCGATGGATATATTCTAAGAAAAGTATCCTGTGAATAAATTGATTGTAAATAGAATAGTAGCGATATAAGTGTCAAAAAGTTGTTTCTGATTAGCATTTTGTTTCTTAAATTTTTAAAATAATACATTAAGTATAACTCAAATGAATAAAGCAGAGAAGAAATAAAATCCTGATCTTTCCTGATTCTTATAATTAGTTTGGATTACTTCCAATAAATACTCCATATTTGACATCATAGGAGTGGCACCTTCGGGGATCAGTGCTCATTATAATATCAAATATTACATCTGCTGAACAAAAAGTGAGACCTTCCGGTTTGTATTTATTTTTAAGATACTCCCATTTCCCCAGATAATAGTTCAACTCTCCCGGGCTAAGGCAATGATTGGAATGATTGATGTTTTCATACCACAACATAAAGTAACCATAGGGGTTGTCGTTAGCTAAATTATCTAAACAAGTGATGTATCTTGAAGCGATAGAAACAAAATAACCGGGCTGAGTGTATGGGATTTTAAACCTATTCTCCAACTCTGTAGTTGCATCACGACCAATGTGTTGACCTGTAAATTCATCACATTTTCCCAGCAAGTCACCACTTCGCCAGTAATCGGTAAGGTCAAATGGCAAATAGGTTGGAATAGTGGCTAGCAATCCACCTGAGAGCGTCACAACTACAGCTTGTTCTCCGTTTTTGAAACCGGTTTCATCTAACTGCAGGTCTATTACATTAAAAGTAAATTCAGAATTTTCGTTTTGCTGAGCCATATGCTGTGCAAGTTCATTAACAGAGACATATAGTTGCTGAAGGTCTTGAAAGCTTATAGAACCATTGCTGGCAGGCCATTGTAATGTATCATATAAAAACTTAACCTTTTGAAATTCATGAGAGTTGTTAGCCTGTTCATAATTGAGTAAACCTTCGAGATACCATACAGCACTGTCTGCCTCCATCATATCTCCACTTTTTATCTGAATTTTTTGTTTAAAATTTAATAGCTTTAACGTTGTTTGCTCTTGTTTACTCATGCCTATTAATGCTGATTCATGTTTCTCTTTATTGCAGGAAGTTGTCAAGACAACCATTGACGCTATGGCAAAAAAGGTAACGATTTTTATAGAATTCATATGGAGTCGGGACTAAAGTAAAAATTTCGGGTTTATTTAATAATCTTATGATTTAAGATATTTTAAAAATTATCTGGAATTAACAAATTAAATGATTGCCTTTTATTGACTAATGTTAAATAATTTAACAGAAACGCAAAGATAAAATTAATATTGCAGATATTTAATTAATTTCCATATTTTTTCGACCCTTGCTCGCAACTAAAAGTTGCATTTACTAATTGAACTTACATGTGAAAATGCTGTTTATACTGATAAATCCAATTTATTTGCGGTCTTTAGATTTCGTTGTACTACTATTTAATGGCATACCCTTGCAGTAAAAAATATTTCTGTCTTTTTTCATGATTTAAGATTCAATAATGTTTAAAAGTAAAAAAAACTGCTACCCTTATTAATGAGTCCGACTTTGATTCTGGAAAATTTTCAATTAAAGAGGCTCTCTGGTTTTTAATCAAACATAACACTCAGGTTGAAAGGACTTCTTTAAAGATGCAGGCGAAAACAATTTACAATTATCTTTGTCACTATGATAGCTATTGACAATACCCTGAATTCAGACGACCTGCACAAGGTATGTTTTGTCTGCGACCTTTCAAATTGCAAAGGGGCCTGCTGTGTTGAAGGCGACGCCGGTGCTCCGCTTGAAGAACACGAAATTTCAGAACTTGAAGATAATCTTGATTATATAAAACCCTTTATGCGGCCCGATGGAGTTAAGGCTGTAGAGCAAATGGGAGTGTTTGACTTTGATTCTTTCGGGCATTACGTTACTCCGCTCATCAATGGCGCAGAATGTGTTTTTGTTGTGTTTGATGATGAAGGAATTGCCGCCTGCGCCATTGAAAAAGCCTGGGAAGCCGGAAAATCTGACTTCCGGAAACCGGTATCCTGCCATCTGTACCCGGTACGCATCAGCAAATACAACGATTTTGATGCCGTAAATTACCATGAATGGCACATCTGCCGCCCGGCACAGGAGCATGGCAAAAAACTGAATGTGCCTGTGTATGTCTTTCTGAAGGATTCACTGATCAGAAAATACGGTGAAAAATGGTATAATAAACTTACCAAAAGCATCGCTGAAAAAACCAGCAAAAAGAAATAAGTTTATCCCGGAACTCTTTAGCCAGCCTTCATATTTCACATCATTTTCAACATTCTTAATCACAAAAAAGGTCCATCGCTCAGCAAGACAGACCTTTTGATGTTTTTTGGATAAGGATTGCCTCATCCGTAAAAGAAAATTTGACTATTCAGCAAGTGGAGCTACCACCTTGGCTGCTGCCATAGCTCCCAGTTCTTTGTCGATATGGAACATGCCGGCCTTATCATCACCCAGCAATTTCATCTGGTCAAGAATACCGTGAACGGTGCTTTCCTCTTCTATCTGCTCATTGATAAACCATTGCATGAAGTTTCCGGTGGTGTAATCCTTTTCCTTCAGCGATACTTCATACACCTGGTTGATGGATGCAGTAATGAATTCTTCGTGGCTGAGCACATGGTTGAAAACGTCGCGAAGCGATTTGTATTGTGCAGGTGGAGTTTCCATAGGGGAAAGTACGGCATAACCATCCCTGTCGTTAACGAATTTGATAAATTTGAGCATGTGCATGCGCTCTTCATCACTCTGCTTGTAAAGGAAATCAGCAGCACCGCGGTATCCATTGGTTTCGCACCACGAAGCCATAGCCATATAAATTCTTGAAGAATGTTCTTCTTTCATGATCTGAACATTAATGGCCTCTTCAACTTTTTTTGAAATCATAATTTTTATGTTTTAGTTATCAGTTTAACGTTATTTCTGAAGTTTTGTTTTAATTTTTTAACTGTTTTTCAAAGCTTCGGCTCCGCCGACAATTTCAAGAATTTCTTTGGTAATAGAAGCCTGCCGAGCTTTATTGTAGGTAAGTTTTAAATCCTTCAGCAATTCCGAAGCATTATCCGTAGCCTGCGACATGGCAGTCATTCTGGCCCCCTGTTCCGAAGCCCACGAATCGAGCAGGGCTTTGTAAAACTGGGTTTTTAGAATCTGAGGAACCAGTTGCTGAAGTATTTCCTCTTTTGAAGGATCAAAAATGTATTCAATGTCACCATGTTCATGTTCAGTATCTGGCTCAGGACTTTCAACCGGTAAAAACTGCTCGGTCTGAAGATACTGAACCACAGCATTTCTGAACTGATGATATACAAATACTATCTTACTGTACTCACCTGACAGATACAACTGTATCAGATTCTCAGCCACAGGAGCAGCATTGGCAAAACTTAACTGATCGTAAAGCTCATCATGCGATGACAAGACTTCGACAGGCTGTTTTGCAAAAAACTCTGAGGCTTTTCTGCCAATGGTCACCAAAGCAAAAGGAGTTCTGTTATTTTCGGTACGATGTTGGTCCGCAAGGGCAATCATTTGCTTGATTACGTTGGCATTATATGCCCCGCAAAGTCCCCGGTTTGAGGAAAATATCACATAAAGCACCTTGCCTTCTTCCCTTTGCTCACTGTATTTACCGGCATTTTCACTGTCGGTTCCTGAGGCAAGTTGTTGAAGCAGGAGTTTCTGATGAGCAGCAAAGGGCCTGAGCTGCAATATATTGTTCTGTGCTTTGCGCAACTTTGACGCAGAAACCATTTTCATAGCACTGGTAATTTGCTGCGTTGACTTTACAGATGCAATCCTGATCCTGACTTCTTTGAGGCTGGGCATTGGGCTGATATTGAAATTTTAAACTTCGTACTTTCTCACTAATTCCAATGCAGCTTCGTCAAGCGCTTTTTCTATTTCGGGCGTAAACAATCCTTTGCGCAATTGTGCGAGCAGATCAGCTTTAGTGACTTCAAGTCTGTGCAAAAACTCAACTTCGAAGTTATGAATGTTGCGCACAGGTACTTTTTGAAGCAATCCTTTTGCACCACAGTAAATAATGGCAACCTGCTGCTCAACAGGCATTGGTGAATATTGTGCCTGTTTCAGAATTTCAACATTGCGTGCCCCCTTATCGAGAACTGACTTTGTAACTGCATCCAGATCGGAACCGAATTTCGAGAACGCTTCGAGTTCGCGGTACTGAGCCTGATCAAGCTTCAGCGTTCCTGCCACTTTTTTCATAGATTTTATCTGGGCATTCCCACCGACGCGTGAAACCGAAATTCCCACATTGATGGCCGGTCTGATTCCGGAATTGAACAGGTTGTTTTCGAGAAATATCTGACCATCGGTGATAGAAATCACATTGGTTGGAATATAAGCCGATACGTCACCAGCCTGCGTTTCAATGATTGGCAGAGCAGTCAGCGATCCGCCTCCCCTTACTTTGCCTTTCAAACAGTCGGGCAGGTCGTTCATATTTTTGGCAATCTCATCCGATGAGATGATTTTAGCCGCCCTTTCGAGCAGGCGGGAGTGCAGGTAGAACACATCCCCCGGATAGGCTTCGCGTCCGGGTGGGCGGCGGAGCAAAAGCGAAACTTCGCGGTAAGCCACAGCCTGTTTCGACAGATCGTCAAAAATGATCAGGGCAGGGCGTCCGGTGTCGCGAAAATATTCACCGATGGCTGCTCCTGCAAAAGGTGCATAGAACTGCATGGCTGCCGGATCGCTTGCCGTAGCCACTACCACCACTGAGTATTGCATGGCACCCTTCTGTTCAAGGGTTTGAACAATCCCGGCAACGGAACTTCCTTTTTGCCCGATGGCAACATATATACAATAAACCGGTTCGCCCTTGTCGAAAAATTCTTTCTGATTGATGATGGTATCGAGCGCAATTGCCGTTTTTCCGGTCTGGCGGTCGCCAATGATCAGTTCGCGCTGGCCGCGTCCGATCGGAATCATGGCATCAATGGCTTTGATACCTGTTTGCAGCGGTTCGTTAACCGGTTGCCGGTAAATAACTCCGGGGGCTTTGCGCTCGAGCGGCATTTCGAAAATTTCACCGAGAATAGGCCCTTTGCCATCGATGGGCTCACCCAGGGTATTGATAACACGCCCAAGCATGCCTTCCGAAACAGGAATTGAAGAAATGCGGCGGGTACGCTTAACCAGGTCGCCTTCGTTAATTCCTGAGGATTCACCAAGCATAACCACCCCAACATTGTCTTCTTCGAGGTTAAGAACAATTCCCTTTACATCGGCCGATACAAAATCAACAAGTTCTCCGGCCTGCACGTTGGTGAGTCCGTAAACCCTTGCAATGCCGTCGCCAACCTGTAATACGCTTCCTGTTTCTTCCAATTCAGCCTCAGTGCTGAACCCGGCCAGTTGCTGCCGTAATATTGCTGATACTTCTGCAGGTTTTATTTCTGCCATGGGTTGTATTTGTTAAATTTCTCTGATGTAAGTATTGATGTTAAACTCTTTGGAAAGGGCTTGCAGGTGGTGCCGAATGCTATCGTTGAAGAGCTGGTTTTCAACTTTTACAATCAATCCTCCGATAATTTCGGGATTGACCTCCTCAACCAACAAAATGGTACCCTTTGTCTGATCTTCAAGCAATCTTTTTAAGGTTTTCCTGATGCTTTCGCTGAGTGGAACCGCTGAAGTTACCTGTGCTTTTCTGATGTTTTTGTATTCCAGATAAAGGTCTTCAAACTTCTGAACAATATGATACAAATTCGCTTCTCTCCTTTTCCGGATAATGATCTCCACGAAACCCATTGCCAGCTTATCAATTTTGCCTGTAAAAAGTTTGTGAATTACAGCTATCTTTTTGTCGCTGTTAATTACCGGACTTTTCATCATGACCATCAGTCCGGGATTTTCACTGATTACAGCTTCAATCAGATTCATATCCTTCCTTGCCGACTCGACTTCGTTTCGTTCGATGGCAAGACCAAAAACTGCCTGGGCATAACGTATGTTGACCCTTGGGTTGTTCATCAGGTTCAGTTAAGGTTGATTTCGTTGAGCGAATTGCGCACAATCTCTTCCTGACGGACAGGATCGGAGAGTTCGCGGCGGATAACTTTTTCAGCAATCTCGATGGAAAGATTTGCAATCTGATTTTTGAGTTCGGTTATGGCAGCCATCTTTTCGAAATGTATCCTTTCGCGGGCATTTTCGATCATTCGGTTGGCTTCTTCACCGGCTTTCAGGCGGGCCTCTTCAATCAGTGACTCCTTGATAACACGGGCTTCACCAATCAGCTTGTCGCGTTCATCTTTGGCTTCGAGCATCATTATTTCGTTGGTAAACAACAACTGCTTCATCTCCTCACGGGCTTTATCAGCCTCGTGAAGTGCCAGCTCAATGTTTTTCTCGCGTTCGTGCAGGGCACGCATGACCGGAGGCCACACAAACTTGCCCAGGATGAACAGCAACAATCCAAACGACAAGGCCATCCAGAAAATAAGCCCAATGCCAGGATTTACTAATTCCATAATATTTCCTTTTTTTCGATTATGATAAGTAAACAAAACTACCGGCGCAACCAACCGTTGAACCGGTAGTTAATCCGTTTCAGGTTAAATAAACAGGATAAGCAGACAAACCACGATGGCAAAGAAAGCAACCCCTTCGATAAGAGCTGCCGATACAATCATGTTTGACCTGATATCACCTGAAGCTTCGGGCTGGCGTGCAATGGATTCAAGAGCTGCACGGCCGATATTGCCAATGCCAAACGCAGCGGCAATTGCGGCGATTCCGGCGCCGAAAGCAGCAGCCATTTTGGCCAAAGGAGCCAGATCGGTTGCTACCTGAAGAAGTACTGATAAAACTGTCATAATTGTTGGGTTTAAGGATGAATCAAAAATTTATTTTCTACAAAATTTTAATGGTGATCTTCGGCATGTGAGTGCTCCTCGGTAGCCATGCCAAAATACAAAGCCGATAAAAGCGTAAAAACATAAGCCTGAATAAAAGCTACCAGCAATTCGAGCAGGCTGATGAATATGGCAAAAAATACCGATACCAGAGAAACTCCATATCCGAGTCCGGGACTAATCTTTGCAAACACAAAAATCAAACTCATAAAACCAAGGACAATGATATGGCCTGCAGTTATGTTGGCGAACAAACGGATCATCAATACGAAAGGTTTTACAACGGCTCCGGTTATTTCGATGATCGGGAAAAGCGGAATCGGAAATTTGAGCCACCAGGGCACTCCGGGTGTGTTAAAGATGTGAAGCCAGTATGATTTATTGGCACTGAACGAAGTCATGAAAAAGGTAAAAAGTGCCAGAACCATGGTTACGCCTATGTTACCCGTTACATTTGCACCTCCCGGAAAAATGGGAATCAACCCGATAAGATTGGTAAAAAAGATAAAGAAAAACATGGTAAGCAAAAAAGGCATAAACTTTTCATAACTGTGGCCTATGGAAGGCTTTGCAATTTCATCGCGGATGAAAAGGATGAGCGGCTCAAGTATGGATTGTATTCCTTTGGGGGCATGACCGGCATTTCTTTTATAAGCTTTCGCAACCGAAAAGAAAACCAGCAACAGCACAATGAAACTCACAAAAACCCCGACTACATTTTTGGTAATTGAAAAGTCAAGTGGTTTTGATACTTCAGGATCGGTTTCTGTTGTACCTTCTTTAACTTTAACAATCTTTCCACGATTGGCTCCCTGTGCGGTTTCAATTTTAAATCCCTTATAGGCATCGTTCCCATGATGAAAACGTGAAGAACTGAAAACGTGAAGTTTTCCCTGATCGAAAAGAATGACCGGTAAAGGAATTGAAATGTGGGTATGCCCGATGGTTGCGATGTGCCATTCGTAGCTGTCGATGATGTGATCAATGATCATTACCCCGGCATTAAACTCTTCAGCATGTTCAGTGGTTTCTTCCCCTGAATTTTTGCCTTGGGGATTACCGGCTGAAAAAACTGCCGGAAACGACAAAAAATATAATAAGAATACGAGGTAAAACTTTCCCATTCCTAGCAAAACAGATCATTTAAATTATAACCACTGCGAATTTTCCTGACTTGCAATAATAGCGAAATAATTCATAGGGAGTCTTGCGGAAAAGTAAGATTCCCTAAGAATATTAAAAATCGTTTATCACTCAGGCATTGGCTTAAACAAGACAAAGGCATAAATGTTTGAGTAGCGCCGGAATAAATTACGAAGATCATTTTACAGTGAGAATGAGTTTCTTTTAGAAAAATTTTATCAGAAAATATTTCTGTAATTTAAACCGTAATGGTCAGGCGGGCAAAACAGGCAAAAAATAAATAATGAAGTTGATCAGAAAATTCTGTCTTTTCCATAATTAAACAAAATCTGAACGGAAATTAGTTAAAGATTTCTTGCCGGTGGAATCCTGAAAAACAAGCCATTAATTCCGAAATCATTTTTCGCAACTTTCAGGTAATCTGTTCCATCTCCTGATTTTATCCGCTGCCCTCCATAGCTGAAGCCCAGTGCCCTGAGCATATCACTTTCATGATTCACCGAAACCACATGAAAGGCTGTTTCCTGTGTCAGGCCATCGCCGGAGCTGAAAATGGTTTCAATGATGCGTCCAAACCTGAACTCGAGCCGGGCAGCCATATCCTCATTGCCCAGCATGCGATAAGACAATATCAGGGGATCGAGGAATGAAATTTCGAAAGGACTATGAAAAATCAGATCGGATGCCAGCCCTATAATGTGTTGATAATCTGATTCATTGAGCAAGTCTTTATGAAGAATCAGCATGAGACTGTCGGCCAAAGGATGATTTACCTGTGGGTTAAATCCCGGCTGAAGCGCATAGCCATAGTAAAGCAAATGGTACTCACGCAGACTCAGCAAAGTATCGTTTTGATTTAGTCTTTGCAATAAATTCTGATAATTCAGGGGCTTCCCTGTTTTATTAATTGTTTTACCGATCTTTTTAAAGTCAGGAGGATTGAATTGACTTTTCTGAGCCTGGATTCCTGAAAACCCGGTTATTAAAATTATAAAACATAACAGTGCTCTTTTCATAACTCAGAGGTATAGAGGATAAGATTCAAAGTCAAAGCATCAATTCCAGGTATCATCATCGGCAATTTCAGGATAATCTTCTTTATAATCATCTTCAGTAAGACTGACCCAGGTATAAATAACCGAGTTCAGCGTCTCTTCATCCGGATCCTTTTCATCGCTGAAATTCGGAAACTTTCTCACCATTTCTGCGATTCTTTTGTGGCTGATGGCAGCAGGATCTTCGCCTGGAAATTTCTGATTCAGTAAAATGGCAATGGTACCAAAATTATTCCAGTTAAGGGGTGCTATGGCTGCAAATTTAAGCTCTGCAGCATTCATTATTTCATTTATTTCAGATTCGCTTACCTTACTGCCACTTTTTTTAAGCGCCCTTTTAAACATGGTGATATTGAGAGGAATATCAGGATAGGTTGATGGAAAAAGATGCCTGCTCTCCTGAAGAATCAGAGAAGCAATTTTATTTAAGTCATCATCATTAAGCGACATAATTCCACCCTAATTTTGGATTTCAAAATTAACAACAATCAAATCAACTTCCGGCTTTTACGAATATATTTTTAAGCCTGGAAGTGGAAAAACAATAGAGATAAAAACTTTCCTAATCTATCACTTTGAATCTGGCCGCCATCTGAAAAAATTTCTGAAGGCAGAGCATGGTGAGTTGTGAATCTTCCAATGCATTGTGGGTAATACCTTCGCGTTCAAAACCAAACCATGCCGAAATGGCTTTGAGGCTGAGAGAGCGAGGAACCGTTTTCCCACTGGCCTCGAGAATCCGGAATGTGTACCAGGCAATGGTATGCAAATCGATGAGCTTATTGCTAAAAGGCCAGTCAAGGTTTTCGCCGGAATAGGCAAATTTGAGGAAGTTGACATCAAAAATCACACTTTGTCCGCAGATAATCAGATTTTTAAGGTCGCCGCTTTGTCGTTTCAGCAATTTCCGTATCCATTTTTCAAAATCTTCAAGAACCTCATAAATCATAGGTGCTTCCTGCAATTCATCCCACGAAAGGCCATGAATTTTTTCAGCAGCTGAGGTAAAGGCTTCTTCATTTTCGGGATAAACATTGGTAAGAAAAGTCCCCAGTTCTACCCAATTATCATTAAGTAAAACCGCTCCGATCTGAATGATTTCATGGTAGCCGGGCTCAGGGCCACTCATTTCAAGGTCAACTACTAAAAACGGCATCACATTTAGATTTTACAATAAAGAAGTTAAAACAAAAGCCCGAAAAGGGCTTTTGTTGCACAAATATCATTATTTTTTCGATACAAAACAGTATCTACCTTATTTGTTTACCGATATACCGTGAATTCATAATTCTCAGTACACCCATATAGTCCATTCTAAACTCAATAAGATCTCCGGTTTTGTATTTCCGTTCATTCTTTCCCAGATCTACAACAATCATATCAGAGCTTGTTCCTGCAAATGAAATACCCGGATCAACTGGCGTAAGGTGTTCATTTTCAACATCAAGAAGCCCAAGGTCAAGAATTGCCCTGAAAGATGATTTGCCACTATCGTCACTGTTGAACTCATACGAATGGCCTTCAACATTTGTACCCATCTCACCATTAGGCTGAATTGGTTTTTGAATGAGTTCGATAATTTCGGTGTAGAGTCTGAAAATATCGTTATGCATTCCGGGCATCACCGAATCGTGATAAACATCGGTACCCAGAAACAGGGTTTCCCCAACTCTGAAATGATTTATTCCCTTAGGCAAAAGTTTTTCATAAATCAAGGGAATAGAAACCGATGACCCACCTGATACATAAGGAATCTGTCTGTTAAAACGGGCCTCAACCAACTGTTTATAAAGGCTGAGTTGAATAAGTTTATCGTGATTTGGTAACACTCCGTACAAACAGTTAAGATTGGTCCCTATACCTACCACATTTATATTTGGCAGCATAAAAACTTTTTCATAAAAATCAATAAAATCATCGCGCATCACTCCTTCACGCAACTCGCCCATTTCAATCATAATGATGACTTTATGAACCTTTTGCTGCTTTAAGGCTTCATCGGAGATTAGCTTAATTGTTTTGTATTCAGTATTAAAACTTATATCGGCATACTTAACCACTTCAGCTATAGATCTTGCCGGAGGCGGTTTTATATAAATGGTTTCAGCCGCAGGAAAAAGTTTTTTTATGGCACGCAGATTTGAGACACGCGAATCGCAAAACTGCTTAATGCCCAAATTTAAAAGTTCCTGAAGGTACAATTGGTTGCCGCATAACAGTTTAGAAACTACAGCCCATTGAATGCCTTCCTTTCTGAAAAGCTCATCTAAATAAAGGTAATTTTCTTTTAGCTTTTGCCTTTCCAGCGTAATAAAAGCCATCAGACGGTTTCTTTTTTAAGGCGCATTTCAAGGTATTTATTGTCGAATCCTAGCTTCTGATACAAATGTCTTGCTGGATTGTCAGGTTCTACATGCAGGGCGATATCACCATGAGCCAGATTGATGGCTTCCTTCATCAGGGCTTTGCCTATGCCTTTGCCCCGGAGATCGCGGTGAGTGGCAATGTAAACAAGTATATTTTCAGGAATATAGCCTTCCATGCCGGTTTGATTCACCACAACAGCCCCAATAATTTTCTGATCAACACGAGCCGTCAGTGTGAAACCACCGAAAGAAGTCCGGTCTTTGACCGAAAAGTCAATGGCTTTCATGATATCTTCTTTCCTGTCTCCAAACTGATCAAGATGCTCATAAAGAAAATCAGTAATTTCATTTTTGTCGTTAATGTCTGGTTTTTTAACTGCGCTGTATACATTTAACTGATAAGTCATATTAGATTGTGTTTTGTTCGGTTCGCAAGATACGGCTTTTTTACGGTTCTGTCAAATTAATATTTATTTATAATGATTACGAATATATTATTATATATATTGTTCTTATATTTCTATGATTTTATTTAATTGTATATCAATATATTACAATAAGTTGAGTAACATTTTTTGTTCATATTTTTTTTGTTTTAATAAATTATATTTACAATTTATATGAACGACAAAAATCAAGTTGACACGCTGAAATTTGTTATTATCTTTAACAATCTTAACACAGAGATTAACATCAGCAGATATGAAAAAGAAAAACCTCCTTTACGACACTGACATTCTGGCAAAGCCGGGCAAAAAAATAAAAGTTTCTGATTTTAACCCTTCTTATAAAGGCATCATCAACGGAAAAGAAGACGGAGTAAAATTACTGGAAGAAAACATTGCTCAAATGAGAGAGTTGCAGTCAAAGCTTTATGCTCATAACCGCTACTCTTTTCTGTTGATATTTCAGGCCATGGATGCAGCCGGAAAAGACGGAACCATTAAGCATGTAATGTCGGGGCTGAACCCTCAGGGATGCCAGGTTTATAGCTTTAAAACGCCTTCAGTTGAAGAACTTGACCACGATTACATCTGGCGCACCTACAAGTGCCTTCCCGAACGGGGAAACTTCGGAATTTTCAACCGCTCGTATTATGAAGAAGTGCTGGTGGTGAAGGTGCATCCTGAGTTTATCCTTGGCCAGCATCTGCCCGGAATTAAATCTGTTGATCATATTGGCAAAGATTTCTGGACAGATCGCTACCGCCAGATCAATGATATGGAAAAGCATCTTACCGAAAACGGAACCATCGTTCTTAAATTCTTTTTGAACGTATCAAAGGAAGAGCAGAAAAAGCGTTTTCTTGAGCGCATTGATGACCCTGCCAAAAACTGGAAATTCTCATCAAACGATGTTAAAGAACGTCAGTACTGGGAAGATTACATGAAAGCATACAGCGATATGCTGACCGCAACCTCAACCGAATATGCCCCCTGGCATGTGATTCCGGCCGACCGCAAATGGTTTATGCGTTATGCAGTCAGTAACATCATCATCAACCGCATGCTCGAACTTCAGTTAGATTACCCTGTGCTTCCCGACAGCGAAAAAGCAAAGCTTGAAGATGCAAAAAAAATGCTGATGGCAGAATAATCCGACCCCGGGCTCCCCAATTCTTCAATCAAAAAAAGGGGAGCCTACGGCAGATTTTAAGGCTGCAACATTTCAATGGCTTTAATTGACTGCCTTATGCTTTCATTGCTCACCAGTTTTTCGCCATTCAGTTTGCCCGACATAAACAATTCGTAAGCAGCCATGTCGAAGTAGCCATGTCCGCATAAATTGAAGAGTATATTTTTGGAAACACCTTCTTCGCGGCAGCGATTGGCTTCGTCGATTACAGTTGCAATGGCATGGGTAGCCTCAGGTGCAGGAATTATGCCTTCGGTTTTAATAAACTGCATTCCGGCTTCAAAGCATCGCTGCTGATTTTGCGAAACAGCTTCAATCAATCCATCTTTAAGCAACTGACTTACAATTACACCCGCCCCATGATAACGCAACCCTCCTGCGTGTATGGGAGATGGCATAAAATCATGACCCAGCGTGTACATTGGCAATAAAGGTGTAAGACCAATGGTGTCACCAAAATCGTATCTGAACTCCCCACGGGTAAGTTTCGGACATGAGTCGGGCTCAACTGCAATACAGCGGATATTCTGATTATCGGTGAGATTAAGTTTGAGAAACGGAAAGGCAATGCCCGCAAAATTGCTGCCTCCGCCAAAAGGCGCAACAACAATATCGGGCATCTGACCGGCTTTTTCCATTTGCACCATGGCTTCCTGGCCGATGATTGTCTGATGTAGCAGCACATGATTCAACACAGAGCCGAGCGCGTAATGCGTTGTCGGATCAGAAGCTGCCCGCTCCATGGCTTCGGAAATGGCAATGCCAAGACTGCCTGATGAAAGCGGATCTGCTTCCAGAATGCTGCGACCTGCAGCGGTGAGCACGGAAGGAGAAGCGTGAACTTTGCCTCCAAAAGTATTCATCATAATTCTGCGGTAAGGCTTTTGATCGTAACTTACTTTAACCATAAACACTTCACATTCCATATCGAACATCTGGCAGGCATAAGCAAGCGCTGTTCCCCATTGCCCGGCACCGGTTTCGGTGGTAATCTTTTTGATGCCCTCCATTTTATTGTAAAAAGCCTGTGCTACGGCGGTATTGGGCTTGTGCGAACCGGCAGGGCTTACACCTTCATATTTATAATAAATACGGGCCGGAGTATTCAGTGCTTTTTCAAGATTTATGGCCCTGAAAAGCGGAGTTGGCCTCCATTGTGCATAAATTTTTCTTACCTCTTCGGGAATTTCGATGTAGCGCTCCGATGATACCTCCTGCCTGATCAACTCTTTGGCAAAAAGAGGCTCCAGCATATCAGGTGAAATGGGTTGACGTGTTCCGGGATGCAATGGAGGCAAGGGCTTGTTGGGCATATCTGCCACAATGTTGTAATAAAAACGGGGGATCTCCTGTTCGGTAAGGTTAATTTTACGTTGCATTTTTTTGAGTTTTAAGAAGAAATAAAATGTAAAATGATCGGAATTGCCCAGAATAATTATGAACAATGAGAAGTTAAAGACTTCGCATAAGTAAATAGCTGACAGGCAGAATCAGCAATCCGAAATCAGAAATCAGAATTCCGAAATCGAAAAGGAGCATAACACTCCCACGGGGGTTGAGATAAAGTTAGGAGGCCTGGTTTGGCCACCACCATGACCATGATGTGAAAAAGGAGGAAGTAAAAACAGCAGTTGCTGGATTCATGGTGGCTTATTTGAAGTACAAAAATAGTGAATAACAAGGCCCAAAATTCAAAGTGATAAAAATTAACGAAAATTTAACGAAATGCGTAAAAACTGCCAATCAATGTATAAGAACCATCTGTTCGGATGTGTTGTGAATTGCTTTTGAATTGTAACCCCGCCTGCCCTGCTAATTTGCCCAAAACGATGGCGGGCAGGTTTGAAATATTGAGCACAACCTCTATTAATACTATAACATATAAATCGATGTTGTGAATTGCTTTTGAATTGTATCCCCGCCTGCCCTGCTAATTTGCCCAAACTATGGCGGGCAGGTTTGAAATATTGAGCACAACCACGTCTCAACAGGCGTGGAAAAAACTGAGGTTGTGAATTGCTTTTGAATTGTATCTTTGAAATATTGAGCACAACAGCATTATACGGCTCCCAATATCTGTTATAGTTGTGAATTGCTTTTGAATTGTATCCCCGCCTGCCCTGCTAATTTGCCCAAACTATGGCGGGCAGGTTTGAAATATTGAGCACAACTAAAGCTGCTTTTGTACAGGACTCCGAAGAGTTGTGAATTGCTTTTGAATTGTATCTTTGAAATATTGAGCACAACACATAAAACCAGCAGAAAAAGGGCAGGGTTGTTGTGAATTGCTTTTGAATTGTATCCCCGCCTGCCCTGCTAATTTGCCCAAACTATGGCGGGCAGGTTTGAAATATTGAGCACAACCAACCTTAATGTTGCTGCCTGCTGTGCTTAGTTGTGAATTGCTTTTGAATTGTATCTTTGAAATATTGAGCACAACTATGTTTCTGTTTAGCCTCAGTATGGCCCTGTTGTGAATTGCTTTTGAATTGTATCTTTGAAATATTGAGCACAACTACTAAAGTTGGCGAAGCTCCAATCAAAGTGTTGTGAATTGCTTTTGAATTGTATCTTTGAAATATTGAGCACAACGTATATAAACCGAAAACCAACTCAGATTGTGTTGTGAATTGCTTTTGAATTGTATCCCCGCCTGCCCTGCTAATTTGCCCAAACTATGGCGGGCAGGTTTGAAATATTGAGCACAACGCCTTATAATACACTCAATATACATTATAGGTTGTGAATTGCTTTTGAATTGTATCCCCGCCTGCCTGGGTTAACCAATATAAGAATTGACACATGGTTGTGAATTGCTTTTGAATTGTATCCCCGCCTGCCCTGCTAATTTGCCCAAACTATGGCGGGCAGGTTTGAAATATTGAGCACAACTGTCGTGTATCTCATGGCTATTTTACTTTAGTTGTGAATTGCTTTTGAATTGTATCTTTGAAATATTGAGCACAACTTTTCCAATATTCAAAAGTGGCTGGATGGCGTTGTGAATTGCTTTTGAATTGTATCTTTGAAATATTGAGCACAACCAGTTTAATTCAGGCTTAATATCACTATTGGTTGTGAATTGCTTTTGAATTGTATCTTTGAAATATTGAGCACAACTAAACTAAAATTTAGTTAATTATGAATTGTGTTGTGAATTGCTTTTGAATTGTATCTTTGAAATATTGAGCACAACTACAGGTACGGTAAGCACCTTTGACAAGTAGTTGTGAATTGCTTTTGAATTGTATCTTTGAAATATTGAGCACAACAACGATAAAATTTTATTAAATGAACGATACGTTGTGAATTGCTTTTGAATTGTATCTTTGAAATATTGAGCACAACTGGGCTTGGCATAGGCTTTTGCTGCAAATAGTTGTGAATTGCTTTTGAATTGTATCTTTGAAATATTGAGCACAACTCAATCAATTTTAACGGAAGTAGGTGTACCGTTGTGAATTGCTTTTGAATTGTATCTTTGAAATATTGAGCACAACCAATCTATGACACTATTCCGCTCGACAATAGTTGTGAATTGCTTTTGAATTGTATCTTTGAAATATTGAGCACAACTGATTCACCGATAACAGGAGCAGATAATATGTTGTGAATTGCTTTTGAATTGTATCTTTGAAATATTGAGCACAACTTGAATCCAATTAGTACCGTCATAATATCTGTTGTGAATTGCTTTTGAATTGTATCTTTGAAATATTGAGCACAACCGAACTGATTACCCGCTTCAGTGCTGAGCAGTTGTGAATTGCTTTTGAATTGTATCTTTGAAATATTGAGCACAACACTCCTAAACACAAACAAATGCCTACTGCCGTTGTGAATTGCTTTTGAATTGTATCTTTGAAATATTGAGCACAACACCTATCGTATTTTTGACACATAATACCAAGTTGTGAATTGCTTTTGAATTGTATCTTTGAAATATTGAGCACAACTCGTACATCCTACCACCATTGGTAAGATGAGTTGTGAATTGCTTTTGAATTGTATCTTTGAAATATTGAGCACAACTTCCATGTTAAAAGTCTAATTTAGGTTCGTGTTGTGAATTGCTTTTGAATTGTATCTTTGAAATATTGAGCACAACTTTTGTCGGTAGTATCGAAAAACCTGAGGAGTTGTGAATTGCTTTTGAATTGTATCTTTGAAATATTGAGCACAACATACCCCTGCTCAATGGTCTAACAACCAACTTTTTAAGGCTTAATATAGAAAAGAAAAAAAGTGCTCAGTTAAAATCCTTCCGCCACAGGGCAGAAGGATTTTTTTATCCTGCTTCAGAATAATTCCAATTGCTGGGGCGTTCCGGGTTTTTGGGTTTCCTTTAGCCCCCTGAAAAATTCCATCATGCCGAATTGCTTGTCGGTAAGCGAAAACAAAATAATTTCGCCTTTAGGGGCTAAAAACGATTTTACCCTTTTTACATGGACATCGGCATTTTCACGGCTATTACAATGGCGAACGTAAATTGAATACTGCATCATGGTAAAACCATCCTTCAGGAGATTTTTCCGGAACTTGGCATAGTTTTTCCGGTCCTTTTTGGTTTCGGTGGGCAGATCAAAAAATACAAAAATCCACAAAATCTGGTACTGGTTTAGTCTGTCAAATTTAGTCGTGGCCAATGTTATTAACTGAATTCAGGGTATAAAATTCTTCTTGCATCACCTCCGAAACAGGCTGACAATGAAGCGGTAGTCCTTGATAAGCCCACCATCAGCGGGCTTTTTTTCCCTTCGATTTCAATGTCAACCACAGGCACCTGAAGTAATTTTCTTTTAATTTCAGGCGTCAGTTCATCAGATTCCGGGAATTCTTCCGAAACCTGCAGCACAATCCGGTCAACATAAGGCCGGTAAGGTTCCATAATATCCGAAGCCAGGCACCAGGGGTTGTATTTGTTTCGGTGATGAATCCCAACAGCCGGAAGCAGTCCGCTGGATACCAGCGCACGGGCTACAACCGCCAGCAGAATGGCATAGCCATAATTGAGCATGGCATTGATACCGTCTTCATCCCGGTTTCTGATGAAATTGCTTTTCTCCCCGAATAGATGCTCCCAGTAATATGCAGCTGCCCGCCCTTCCACATTCTGCGGATCGCCGCTTTTTACCAGCTTAATATAATACTGCATTTTCGTGTCATCTTTGCCAATGCTTTGCAACATGGCTGCCTGGTTGCTGATCTTGGCAATCACCGTCTGCTGCCAAAGGTTCTTTTTTAAAGGCAAAGAACTTTCCAATTGCTCGTACATTTTTTCGGTAAACGCATGATGTGAAAACATGGGAAGCATTAAACCATAAGGCAGATGCTTTGTGTCACAACTAACTAGGGCAACATTGTTATCAGACAAAGCAGAGATCAGCGCATGGGTCAGTGTTATCTGAGAATGATCAAGCACTACAATTCCAATATCTTCGATGGCTATTGTTGAAGGCGGTTTGTATTCCTTATCAGGAAATTCAATATTCATCTGCAAGTCCTTCTTTTTCAGATAGCAGGGGTTGCCAAAATAGAGGGTGCGCTTTATCATAATTTCATTTCCATGTATAATTTTCAGATATTGACTGATTTTGTTTTTTCATTGCAATCAGTTTTATTTGTCTGACATATCTGTAAATGATTTGACAATAATTATTTGTGTTTTATTTGGTTCGTTTAAAAATAGAATAATGCCTCTTAACCCGTTGAATATACATAGAATCGGTCAACAGAATATCACTAAACATTTTTAATAAGGTAGTAGATTTACTGGTTTGATGACTTCCCTTGTTTAATGCCGGACCTTTCAAATCTGCCAAAAGATCTTTATCGTTAAATCCCAGCCACTTAACATAAAATGAAGTTGATTCCCAACCCCAGCATATAGTAGCTAAGTCATGACTGTTGCTTAACGAGAAAACCTGGAACATAGCCCTGCGACAGTCGCAATCCGGTTCGTTACAAAAAAGTTCAATAAACATATAATCATCAGGTGGCAAACCGTAGTCGTTGTTCTTGAATAACGTAATAACCCTTGTTTCTTTTTCTGCTATCGCAGGAAACAATTCATGAAAAGGCTGGTACATCATTGGCGCTGTGATTTAAAGTGAAATATTGCCGAGACGGTCAACTCTTAATTTTATACATACATCTTTGATCATCTCACCTGTCAAGGCTTTTTGATTTTTCGATTGTGGGCTTCCAACTCCTAACTCATTTTGAATTGGATATTTAATCCCTAATTTTAATTGCTCATTCTTATTTATTTTGAAAATTGTCGTTGCAAATGAATTAGGGATAAAATTTGCAATAGTATCGCTCGAATCCATAAATTTATAAATACGATTATGCAAAATATCATCTTCTAGAATAACCCCTTGTTGAATTAATTGATCCTGAGTAGGAACATAAACCAAATCATTTGGCGACAAATAAAAAAGTAGATTAAGCCCATCAGCATTAACCTCCGGGCATGGTGCAAGTCCCTGTTTTTGTCTTTCAATTACAATATTTAATGGGATGGTTTCGTAGCTTCGTTTACCTTCTTTATCCAGATAAATGGCAAAAAACAAGTTTGTTCCTTTGGCTGCTTCTACATATTTTTCCTTTTTATTACCGGATTGTCCTACACTAAATTTATTTCCTTTAGGCTCGAAGGTTCTCACTTTAATAATAGGCTGATGTGGTTTGCCATCATTTAAATCAGTAAGATTCTGATTCATTTCTTCAATTCCTTCCGGCGAAAATGCAACTTCAGGATTGTTTTGTTTTTGTTCGAGATGTTTCAATAGAATTTTCCGAATGCCTGTATCTGTAATGCTATTAATTTTTGCTTCATTGAAAGATACATCGAGGCTTACTCTTGAAGCAACAAGCATTTCTTTTTCATCGCTGAAATAATATAGTTCTGGTTTCGATACATCTTTGCTCATCCATTTGTATTCAATATCAGCAAAGAATTTGACAATCTTCTTTTTATCAAAACCTTCATTTATAAGTTGCTTAATCTTTGTCTTAAGATTTTTGTCAACTAACATTTCCCATTTATCGATCGCAGCCGAAAGATTTACTCTTTTCCGTTCCCGCAAATTCACATGACCTGCCACCGTGTCCTTGTGCATCGGTTTTCGTATAGCCCAGCTATCTCCTGTGGTTTGTTCAACTTTTTCTTTGAGCCATTTGCCCTCTTTGTTTATATACTTCTCATATTTATTAGTGGTCTTGTTTATAACCCTCAGATTTTGCTTAAAACTTACCACTGTTGTTTCTAACTTTTGTTTTGCTTCGGGTATAAAAGTTTCCCAGGGTTGTTTGAAAACCCATTGGTAGTTGCTATTTGAGCCATTATTGTATTTTTTATCGCATAAGATGGCCCTCAGATCTTCCCTTGCAACCTGTTTTTGATCTTTGGATTTCTTCTTGTCCAATGCGTTCTGATTATTCAGGTAGTTGATATGATTTCGGGTTGCGCAGGCAATAACCAGGGCATCCATTGCATGGTGGCGATGGTCGATGCGTTTTTTCTGGAAACCTTTTTGCAATTCGAGAGGAACTGCCGGAAGGTATTTCTGGTAGCGCTCGTTGTAAGTAGTAAAGTTTTGCGATTTGGTAAGTTCATTCAATCTTTCGAAGCGTGGTATGATCAAATCATTCCAAATGTTGTTTAAACCCCAGTCAGTTTTAAGAACGGATGTTATTTGTCCATTACTCGCTAATACATTTTTTGAGTTTACGCCATCATCCTTGCTTGTTTCTTCCCGGACAATATTTGATAAAAGCTGCATTACGAATTTACTGATGTAACGGGTGTCATTCATTTGCCGTTCAATCATCTTTTCAGGAATATCGTCCAATAAAAGTTTGTTTCGTTTGCCTCGGTTTTTATTATAATATAGTTTTACAAATTCCTGATATTCATCTTCGGAAAAGATTCTGACTTTTTTACCCGAATCGGTTTCAATAATCTGTCCATGATGATTTTTAATAAACTCCAATCCGGTTTGATTGGTTTTTTCTTTGTTAACGGCGGCTTCACAGATAACTTTATTACTCAAACTGTCATCAAAATAGCGGCTTTGTGGAATAATGTGTTCTATTTCGTAGGCAGGTGTGAAAAGCTTATTTAATGGAATTATTTCACCGGTATAAGGTGAGCGGTACTTTTGCTCTAACCAAAGTTTGTAACGCATGAGGTCCGAACCTGAAGGCTGGGCCTGTTTGCTGATTTTCTCAATCTCTTCGGGTATTTCGGTATCCGAATTTAAAACTCCTTCTTCGTAAATCTTCAAAATTTCCTGCTGCATGGGCGAATATGGCCGGACGTTTTCAACATTTGAATCATTGAGCATTTCCATTAATAATGCTTTGATTCTCAGGTTGGTGTTTTCATTTTCCGCAATCCTTTCTGTCATTTTCTTCCGCTTGTCGGCAGGGTTTTTCATTTCTCTTCCTAACTCAATATGGATTTCGTTAAAAAAATCTTTTTCTCCACTTCCGAACTGGCTCCAAATGTCTTTGACAACCCGCAGCGTTTCGGTGATTACCTGCTCAACAATTGGATTACGCAATGAGTGTTGCCTGAAGCTGGCCAAATGATTCTCCAAATCTTTCACTGAATTCCACTTGCCTATTTCAGCATTTTCCGAATGACGATCGTACACTATATAGCTTGTAAGCCAAAGCGGAAGCCCTTTAAAATCAGACTCATTGGTTAGTGTAATAGCTTTATCCCTCACTCTTTCCCTGATGCTTTCGTCAAATTCTCCTGTCAAAAGATGTTGGATACGAACTTTGGTATTACTGTCTATATTCTCATTGTTCCAGTATTTACCCATTCTCATCAAAGGCAATAATTTTTTGACTGCTTTTAAAGAATAAGCGCCATATTCATTCTTAAACGGAGGAAATTTCCTGAAGTTTTCGAGAAAGCTTTCCGCATTGAGCTTGTATTTTACTGCAAATGATTTCAGTGCTTTTTCGTATTCAATTTTATCGTTGACCGAATAAATTAAGTGCCATAATTTTTCTTCAATTTCGGGAGTTAAAAAACCCGGTGAGAAATTTTCTACTTTCTCCAACCGGCTTTTTATCATCGAATGCGTTTCGTTACAAGGGTATTTTTTCTCTTCCACAAAATTCCACCTGTGTGTTTTTTCGCTTATTTTAAAGTATTTAAGAAGTATTTTCTGTTCTACCTCTTTTCTTTCATTCAGGAAATCAAATAGTCTGACATAATCGTCTTCTGAAAATAAATATTCCGGAGTGACATTCTCATCCATTTGCCGGGTGTAAATTTTTAAATTTTGAATCCATTGCCACAACCTGAACTCTTGATACACTGGATGCGACTTCGAAACGCATTTAATCGGTTCTGATTTTTTAATTCCTTCAACAACATAGCTTCTGTATTCAAACGAACAATTGCTAATTAAAGATTTCTGACTTCTCAAAGGACGTTGATAGAAAAGGATATCTTCGATAAAAAGGTGTACAAAATCCTTATTCTGCAAGCTGTTTTTATGCGATTCGTTATGCGGATAAAGTTCTTCGATACAGGCATTGTAAAAATCAGTGTTTTTTAATTCAGGATGAAACTCAACCTGTTTTGTCAATATTTGCTTCAGTTCTTCCTTATAGAACTTTCTTTCAATGGTACGAATAAGTTTCCCTTTTATTTTTTGATTTGGATTCCACAGTAATGTATTGTAGATGAATTGACCTACGGTTCCCCGGGTTTTTTCAATTTCTGATTCCGTTTTCTTTTTTCGCAATGTCCAATCATCTTCATTCGGAGCCCTAAAACTTCTTTTTTCTTTTCCGTCCTTATCAGTTTTAACCGTTTTATCATCGTTCAGATCAGTGGTAACAATAAAATCTTTCGTTTTATTTTTCCAATCAAACATTGGATTTTTACTTGCCCTGCGATAGATCCAGCCGTTTTCTAACATAATACTATACCAGATTTCCGACTTTCCCTTCTGTGGCGCGTCTGCTGTTACATCAACTACTTTCAATGAATGAAATTCAACCAGCTTATTCTGATTTTCTTCTTCTTCATCACCTCTAAGCTGATAATAGCCTCTTTTTTGATTGAAATTCAGTAAGAGCCATGCTAATTCTTCCTTTTCAATTTTTGCAGTCAGTGCTTTTTGTCTCAGATAATAAATAGTCCAGTCAAAAGGAACCTTTCTTCCGTTGGTAACTAAATCCGGTTGACTTTTTCTAAAATCATGAAGCATTTCTTCGAATGATTTTTTGAAAATGAAATCGTTTTGCTCATTATAAACCAGTTTAGTTTCAGTTTCAGGCAAGAATTTCCCCATTCTTTTACCAAAATCAATTTTATCGGAATAATGTTGTGGCAAAAATCCTAATAGGTTCAAAACTCTATGCAATCTTTCTCTACGTTGTAAATGTCTCTCCCGCAATCTTCTTACTCCGCGAAATCCAGTTCTTTCTGCTGTTTGCGATATAGAATTCCCCTTATCAAAATCCCCTAATATATCTTGCGACATGGGTATTATTCTGCTTCCAAGCCCAAGAATATTTCCTTGCTTTTCTTCAAAATTCTGATCCACCAACGCCCATCCAATAGAGTTGGTTCCCAAATCTAATCCTAAGATTTTTTTCATAATTATATTGACTTTTGAGTTTTTGATCTTATATTTGCGCTACAATTCAAAGCAATTCACAATAAGGATTATTCCGTTGTGAAAACATTTAAGCCGCCCTCGTCTTTCAATACGGGGGCTTTCTTTTTAAATGTTTCACGAACACCATTTATTCAGATTTAATTTGTGAGTAACACATTTAAGGCGGGGAAACTCGCCTTTTTTTATTCTCAGGCGTTAATTGTCAAGTGCTATAAATACTGATTATCAACCAAATACCGAATACTCAATTCAATAATCTGAAATATAATTCTATCTAACTAAGCATAAATCAAATATATTAATTAAAATTTATAACCGCTTTATTTTCAGATTTAATTTTTACCATTGTGAATTGCTCATATTATAATTGTGCCCGGATGCAAAAAATGCAATCATTTTTAAATTACATATAACCATTTCTATCGCTCAAATATCGGGTCTTTCTCAAACAGTCTTCTATCACCCCCACTCCACTAAAACCTCATCAGTAAAAAGCCAGGCCGGCTGATTGGCTCCACGGTACCAGTGCTGTGCTGAAAGCGACAGGAAGATTAAACCCAAAAAAAAAGGAGTATATTTTTCATTTTTCCGTATTGCGGAATCAGATATCAGCGAACATAACCTTGATTACAAATCTATTGTCTTACAGGGTTCGTCAATAATCATCTAAAACCTGAATCAGCTTATGCCGCAATGAATGCACCGAATTTATTCCATATCCAGGTTTGGCTGTATTTTCAGCTCCATAGAGTGAAGTTCCAGCGCAACAAGATTACCAAATCCCGGACGATTGGTCATATAGCATCCGTTGTCAAGATCGATAAAAGGGTATTTTGAATTTTTTACAGAAATATCAATAAATTCAAGATTCACAGGAGTGTGGCCATGGATGAGGCGGCGGTTCCCGATTTTGGAGGGTATAATTTTATAATCTTTCAGCCACAACATGGCCCATTCATCCTGAAAAGGATCATTGTTTTTGAAATTTAATCCTGCATGGACAAGGACGTAGTTTCCGGTTTCGTAATACAATGGCAATTTGCGCATCCATTCGATGTATTGTTCAGGAATGGCGCTCAAATCGTCAGTTTCGAAACTTTCAAGCGCTTCCTTTCCCCCATGCTTAAGCCACAGGTTTTTAGACCAGTTGGCCTGTTTGAAAAAAAGAAAGCTCTTGCGGTTTCGTTCCTCATCCCATGCTTTTATAAAAAAATCTTCGTGATTTCCTTTTAATGCCACAATATAACAGCCCTGCTGTTCAATGCCCATAACATAGTCTAACACCTGCTTTGATTGAGGTCCGCGATCTACAAAATCGCCGAGAAACATCAGCGTGTCATCCGCCGAAGGCATGATCTGATCTTCGATCAGTGCCTTCAGACTGTAATAACAACCATGAATATCAGGTATTACCCATTGTTTTGGCATTGCCTACTTTTTTGATTTCCCCTGATTGGCAACCTCTTCCATCAGTTTTTTGATGGTTTCTTCATCGCCCAGGAAGTAATCCTTTAGCAGGTTAAGCTGATCGTCAAATTCGAAAACATAAGGAATACCGGTTGGCAGGTTCAGGCTGACAATATCTTTCTCACTGATGTTTTTGAGATATTTAATTACTGCACGAAGACTGTTGCCGTGGGCAGCTACCAAAATCTGATTGTTTGTTTTTAATGACTCACGGATTTCGCCTTCCCAGTAAGGAACCATGCGCTCAACCGTCTCCTTGAGTGATTCGGTAAGGGGAATCAGATCCTGATTTTCCTTTTTGTATTTTGCTTCGAGGCGGGGATTGCGTTCATCATTTAACTCCACTGCTGCAGGCGGAACATCATAACTCCGCCTCCAGACAAGAACCTGTTCTTCTCCAAATTTTTCGGCCATTTCAGCCTTGTTGAGTCCCTGCAGGTTTCCGTAGTGCTTTTCGTTGAGCCTCCAGCTTTTTTTTACGGGAATCCAGAGCTGATCCATTTCTTCCAGTGCAATATTCAGGGTTTTGATGGCCCGTTTCAGGAATGATGTATAGGCCAGGTCGAAGAAAAAGCCATTTTCTTTAAGCACTTTTCCGGCTTCATGGGCTTCCTTTATTCCTCGTTCTGAAAGGTCAACATCCGTCCAACCGGTAAAGCGGTTTTCTTTATTCCACACACTTTCGCCATGGCGAAGCAATACAAGTTTTTTCATATTCACTTGGGTTAAAATATTATTGGGTTTTTAATCCGGTATAGCAAAGGTACAAAATATCAATAAAAGAGATATGACAATCGATGAATCACCTTCCACTTAACTCTTGAATTTCACTTCCACCCTTTAGTTTAAGAAAAAAAACGCCTGTTGACGTTGAATCAGCAGGCGTTGCACTAACAATTACAAAAATATTTATCTGAAAAGTTTCACAATATCGTTGCCATTGGCAAAAATAAGCAGTGCAAAAAGCAGCACCATACCCACTATCTGGGCATATTCCATAAACTTATCTGATGGTTTGCGGCCGGTAATGATTTCATACATCAGAAACATAACATGGCCGCCATCAAGCGCAGGAATGGGCAATACATTGAGTATTGCAAGCATAATGGAAAGGAATGCTGTCAATCCCCAAAAGGCTGTCCAGTCCCAGGTGCCGGGGAAAATGTTTCCGATGGTGATAAATCCACCCACCGATTCATAGGCTTTTACTTCAGGCGAAAAGATAAGCCGTAGTTGTTTCAGGTAATCGCCCACTCCTTTTACGGTTCGTTTTGCACCCGCAGGAATGGCTGAAAAAAATGAATAATTTTTTACTCTAAAGTTGAATTGATTTGCCGGAAAAGCCCCAATAACGCCGGCTTCAGGAATATTAAGGCCAAATGACAGGGTATCGGTACCTCTGACCACATTCAGATTGATATCCGAATTTTTATAGGTTGGAATCAGCGCCCTGAACTGGTCGAAATACTCAACCAATGAATCGTTGATGCCGATGATTCTGTCGCCTTCCAATACACCGCCTTTTTCAGCGGCCGACTCAGGTGTAAATTTTGCAACCACAAAAGGCATGCGGGCATTGATAAAATCAGCACTTTGATGTTTCAGCAAACGGCCAATAAATCCTTCGGGTATGGCAATATTTACAGGAACTCCGTTTCGTTCAACCTGCACGGTTTTTGCATTATCGAGGATAATCCTGCCCGGAATCTTAAAGAAATCTTCAACCGGTTCGTTATCAACAGACAGAATCTTGTCTCCATCGCGCAAACCCATCTCCTGGGCAACCGTATCGGCAACAATTCCATACTTCACTTCTGAGGTTGGCAGGTATTGTTCTCCCCAAATCCACAACATTCCAATGTAAATGGCAAATGCCAGCAATATGTTGACAGTAACACCGCCAAGCATGATGATGAGTCGTTGCCATGAAGGCTTGCTTCTGAATTCGTGTGGCTGAGGCGGCAATTGCATAGCCTCCTTATCCATTGATTCATCAATCATACCCGAAATCTTGACATAGCCACCCAGTGGCAGCCAGCCCATTCCGTATTCGGTTTCACCTTTTTTGAATTTAAAGAGTGAGAACCAGGGATTGAAGAAAAGATAGAACTTTTCGACCCGTGTTTTAAAAAGTTTTGCAGTTATAAAATGACCAAATTCATGAAAAATAACAAGAATTGACAAACTAAGCAACAGTTGAGCGACTTTAACCAGAATTTCCATTGATAAGTAAACGTTTAACAGATGATTAATAACAATACTTTCCCAAATTAGTTTTGAGCCGGAGTAAATCTCTGACCGATCAAGCTCCTGGCAATTTCACGAACCTGAAGATCTGAATTGATGTAGTCGTCCAAAACGGGATGATGAATGAACGAAGCTTTATTCATGCACGATTCAATTACATCGGCAATGGCAAGAAACTTAATTTTATCTTTCAGAAATGCACCCACAGCTACTTCGTTGGCTGCATTGATGATGCAAGGCATATTACCACCCTTTTCCAGCGCGGTATAAGCAAAATCGAGGCACCTGAAGGTTTCCCTGTCGGGTTTTTCAAAGGTAAATTCAGGATAATTCAAAAAATCAAAACGGGGCATCGAGGATTTTAGGCGATTGGGGTACGACAAAGCATATTGAATGGGCAGCCGCATATCGGGCAGGCCAAGTTGAGCTTTTATTGAGCCGTCTTCGAACTGAACCAGGCTATGAATGATCGATTGTGGATGAACCACTACCTCTATTTGCTGAGGTTTCAATCCGAAAAGCCACCGGGCTTCAATTACTTCGAGGCCTTTGTTCATAAGTGTGGCAGAGTCGATGCTGACTTTACAGCCCATGCTCCAGTTGGGATGCCTGAGTGCATCTTCTTTGGTGACGCGGCTCAGAAAATCCCTGTTTGCTCCCCGGAATGGCCCACCCGAGGCTGTAAGATATATTTTTTCGACCGGATTATGAAATTCGCCGGCAAGGCATTGAAAAATGGCAGAATGTTCGGAATCAACCGGATAAATGTTGACCGCTTTTTCGCGGGCCAAACGCGTCACAAGTTCGCCGGCCACAACAAAAGTTTCCTTATTGGCAATGGCAAGTGGTTTCCCTGATTCTATAGCCTTTAGGGTAGGTTTCAGCCCGGCAAATCCAACCAAAGCTACAAGAACCATATCAATGGTTTCCATCTCAAGCACCTGAAGCAGGGATTTTTCGCCCGAATATACTTTTATATTGTACGGTTCAAGCTCAGCAGCCACTTTATCGTGCAAAGCAGGCGATCCGATTACAACCACATTGGGATTAAATTCGATTGCCTGTTCAATAAGTAATTTCGAATTATTAAAAGCCGTCAGCACTTCAATAGAAAAAATATCAGCATGCTGCCTCACAACATCCAATGCCTGAGATCCGATTGACCCTGTTGATCCTAATATGGCAAGCCGCTTTGTCTGAATTTTTTCCATATAAATCAAAAGGTCATATACAATTCAGGGTCAACCGGTGCACTATTGATCCAAAGCTCAAAATGCAGGTGAGGTCCTGTAGTAAGAGAACCCGAATCCCCGACAATGGCTATACTCTCCCCTGCTTTCACAAAAGCTCCCTGTCGACCCAGCAGAACGGCGTTGTGTTTATAAACTGTAACAATGTTTCCGGGATGCATGATGGCTATTACATTTCCAGTTTCAGCAGTATATTCAGCAAAAAACACAATTCCTTCATAAGCTGCTTTTACGGCCTCGTTTTTTACCGAAGCAATATCAATTCCATAATGATTTTTTGATGCATCGAAGTGACTGGTTATAATACCCTTAACCGGGGTAAAAAAGCTGATAGTGCTGAGCGATGAATTTCGCCCGGACCTTCCATCGGTGGGTCTGATATTATAAAGATTATCCTTTTCATATTCAGCCCTGAGTAAGGAATCCTCTTTTGATCTTGAGAGTACAATTCTGGAATAATTTTCACGGGTAGCCGAATCGGTTGTAGGCAAAGGACTATAAACTGAATCAATATTCTCACCACTGATCATTCTTTGCATATTATTGATAAACAAATCCTTTTGCATCAGAGCAGTTTCAATAGAGTCGGCCCTGAGTTGAAGTTCGTAGAGTTCTTTCTGGATTCCTGTATCCTTGTATCCCGGAATATATTCACGAAGTGGGGTAAAGGCGATAATCCAGGTAGTAAAAAAAACAAGAATGATTGCCAGTGAACCGGTTATTACAAAAACATTCAGACGCGACAACCTAATAGACAACTTTTCTTCAAAAGAATCTTCATTCAGGATAATTAACCGGTATTTATCCCTCAGCTTCTGATACCAGCGCAATCTGGTTTCGTTACCTGCTTCGGGGGGCCGCTTTGAAGTTGCCATTGGACAGAACAATCAAATATTTACAGGGTGCAAATATCGTAAAAAATGCCATATAATCAGGCCTCTGATTCAATATTAACTTTTATTGGCTAATGAATCAGACCTTAGTTTACATTCCATTGATTGAAACTTTTGCAATGAAATAACTAAATTCCAACAACTTTAAACTTAATAATGAATTGATTACGAATATTTAGGTCAGATAATGATGGTTTTCAAAAAAATAAAATAATTTTGCACTTTATCAGTTATTATTGAAACTGTAATCCAGCATATACTTGACCGAAAATACTGTTCATTTCCGAAGGCTAATCCTGTGGGGTATTTTTCTTGCCCTTATCGCAACCTCGTGTTCAACAAAGAAGAACACGCTTACACGCAGGGTGTATCACAATCTGAACGCCCACTATAATGCATACTGGAATGGTAATGAGAGCCTTAAAGAAGGCGTTGCTGACCTGAAAAAAGCCGTGAAGGACAATTACAATTCCATTTTGCTGGTTGAAAATTACGGAACGGCTGCCAATTCTCTGACTATAAATCCGAAAATGGACCGCTCAATTGAAAAAGCATCGAAGGTTATACAGCGACACTCAATGGTTTTCGATAAAAAAGAGCATGTAAAATGGGTAATTGAAAGTTATCTGCTCATAGGAAAAGCAAATTTTTACAAACAGGATTACAACGCAGCCCGTCGTGCTTTTGAATATGTTAATCGTCAGTATTCCAATGAACCCATAAGATTTGAAGCCCAATTGTGGCTGGCAAAAACCTATACACAGCAAAAGCAATATGAAAAGGCCATCAACCAGTTTGATCTATTAAAAGAAGAAGGTGCTAAAACCCTGCTTCCCTGGAAAGTCAGGAAAGAATTACCTCTGGCACTGGCAAATATGTACATTTCGCAGCAAAAATATAACCTTGCCAAAGATCAGATTAAAAAGGGCTTGCCCATGAACAGAAATGCCAAAGTCCAGACACGCCTGAATTACATCCTTGCTCAGATTTACAAACATGAAGGAAAAGATTCACAAGCCAGTGAATATTTTACCAAGGTGCTTAAAAGCCCGGCTTCATTTGAAATGGCATTTAACGCGCGCATCAACCTGGCAATGGTTTACAATGCCAATAGTAGTGACAAAAAACTCATCGTCCGCGAACTTGAGAAAATGCTCAAGGATATGAAGAACAGCGATTTTAAGGATCAGATTTATTATGCCCTGGCAGATATTGCATTAAAAAATAAAAACGACACCCTGGGCATCAGCCACCTTCGCAAATCAGTAGCCACAAGCCTTTCAAATGATTATCAGCGTTCAACATCCTCGTTGAGACTGGCTGATCTTTATTATGCCAGAAAAGATTACAAAAATGCAAGCGCCTATTACGACACTACACTGATGTCGCTTCCTAAAGATTTTCCTGATGTTGAGAAGATCGAGAAACGAACCGAAATCCTGAGCCGACTGGTGGAGAATCTGCTGGTAATTCATGTTCAGGACAGCTTACAGGTTCTGGCGGCTATGCCCGAGGCGCAAAGAAATGCAGTTATCGAAAAAGCCATTGCTGAATATATAAAAAGAGAAGAAGAGGCCCGCAGAAAAGAAGAAGAACAAAAAATGGCCGACATGATGCTGCCCGGATTAAATGCCCGCCAGATAGTTGATCCATTAAGGGGAACCTCAGCCCTGGGTGGAGGTGGATGGTATTTTTATAATCCCAGCGCCATAAGTATGGGTTTCAGCGAATTTACCAGAAAGTGGGGCCGAAGAAAACTGGAGGATAACTGGAGGCTCAGCAATAAAAGGGAGGTCAGCTTTGATCAGTTTGCCGAAGATGGTTCTGATATGAAATCCGACTCCCTCAGAGATGGCAAAGTGGCTGACTCAACATCCAAAGATCTGAGAAAGAAAGAAACTTACCTGGCAAATATTCCGCTCACTCCCGAGAGTATGGAATCAAGCAACAGAAAAATAAGTCAGGCAATGTTCAATTCAGGAATTATTTATCTTGAAGAGCTTACCGAGAAACCGAAAGCAGCGGACATGTTTTCAGGCCTTATAAACCGTTTCCCCGAAGATGAGAATGCACTTCAAGCAAACTACCACCTTTACAGGATATACCGGGATTTGGGCGATGAAGCCGGAATGACCCGACATAAAGATATGATTGCTGCAAACTGGCCCGACAGCGATTATGCCAAAATTCTTGCCAATCCTGACTATATGCAGGAGCTCGAAGCAACGAAAAACAGGGTAAAATCGTTGTACGAAGAAACTTATCTTGCCTTTAACCGGGGGCAGTTCCGGACTGCAATAATCTACAGCAACGAAGCCTTGGCAAATTATACCGATCAAACCTATTTGCCAATGTTCTCCTACCTGAAAGCAGTTTCACTCGGGAAAACCGAAAGTCAGGATACTATGCGAATAGAACTGAACCGGCTTATCGAAGATTATCCCAATAGTGCAATGGTTGATTTTGCAAGGCGAATATTGGGCGAATCGGCACAAACTGCTGGTTTGGCAGGTGAAAAATCAGGCGAGGATGCCACATCAGCCATTAAAGCAGCCGACTACTCAATGTACAAATTCAATCCAAAGTCAACCCAGTTTTATGCTCTGATAGTTGATGGAACTACTGTGAATGTTTATGGAACAAAAGTCAGGATAACCGACTTTAACACAAAGAATTTCGGTGTCGAAAATCTCCAGGTCAACAGTGTTTTACTCGACAACAACCGACATCTTGTTACAGTAAACAGTTTCAATGAAATGGAAAAAGCCATGAGATTTTTAAACGGCATTAAAGATGATACCTATGTTTTCTCTGGTTTTCAGCCTGGCACCTATGAGCAGTTTCTGATCTCTGCCGAAAATTATCCCGTATTTTTCAAAGAAAAAAATACCGAGGCCTATAAGCTCTTTTTTGAAAAAAATTATCTAAAAAAATAAGTTATTGTGATGGCAAAAAATACTATTCCTGAAACTCCTCAATCGGCTAACCTGATACAGGCTGGTACATCCATTATCGGAAACATTGAATCCAACGGCAACATCCGCATCGATGGAAACCTGAAAGGAACAATAAATACGGGAGGAAAGGTCATACTTGGAACATCCGGTTCGGTTGAAGGAGACATCATCTGCTTTAATGCTGATATTGAAGGAAATGTAAAGGGCACAATCAAGGTTAAAGAACTCCTTACTTTAAAATCCATGGCCCTGGTTACAGGTGAAATCTTCACCGATAAACTTGCCATTGAGCCAGGTGCCAGATTTACAGGTACCTGCCGCATGGAAAACCCAAGTCCTGATTACCCTGTTTCAGATGTCTCAAACGGAAAAGAAGAATAAAAACGAAGGATTTTCTTCCTATGCCAAATATTCAGCACTCGGTATTCAGGCTGGAATTATAATTTTTGCAGGCACACTGGGCGGATACAAACTTGATACATGGACCACATTCAAATTTCCTGTTTTTACCATTCTGCTTTCGCTGATTTCTGTATTTGCAGCCATTTGGATATTAATTCGTGAGGTTTCGAAAAAAAATAAAACAAAATGAGCACCCTTTTCAATGATTTTCTGAAAAAGATACTGGTTCTGACCGGCATCACTGCCATTCTCATCGTTTTATTCTACCTTTTTAAACCTCATTACATCAGCCCGGCACTTCCGTTTTTGCTGGCATTTTTTATGGCAGTTTCAGTAATTTCTTTTAAAATACTCCAGAAAAAAGCCATCCATGAACCGCGTAAATTTGTCACAGGATTTCTTGCACATTCAGTAATCAGAATGATGCTTTATTTGATAATCATTGTCTCCTATGCATTTTTATACAGAACAGATGCCATAAAATTTATCATTGGTTTTTTTATCCTTTACCTTGTCTTTACAGGGTTTGAAGTTTTTCAGTTTCTTAAACTTACCAAAAGGACAGGCAATTTTCAGAAATAATTTATTGTCTTATAATTCAATTGCTTGCAATCATCCAAAACGCACTTTCCGAAATAATTTCAGAGCAGAAAAAACTTAATTTAAAATTTTTTGTTTGATATTTTTATTGATTAATTAAACAATTTTTTTAGTTTTTAACTTTCAATTAATCCTTACCTTTGGGTATAATCTACAGAGAGATGATTTACATTACCCGTAAAGAACATTTTAATGCAGCCCACCGTCTATTCAGGGCAGACTACAATGATGAAAAAAATCTCGAAGTTTTCGGGAAGTGCTCCAATCCAAACTGGCATGGACACAATTACGAATTATTTGTTACTGTAAAGGGCAAGGTGAATCCTGAAACAGGTTTTCTGATCAATCTTAAAGAACTCAGCAGAATTATCAATGTATTTGTTGTAGAAAAATTAGATCACAAAAACGTAAATCTTGAAGTTGGTTTTATGGCCGGAAAACTGGCATCATCAGAAAATCTTGCCATTGCAATCTGGGAACAATTAGAAGAACCCATTACGAAAGCCGGTGCTCAATTGCACTGTATTAAACTTTTTGAGACTGAACGAAATTTTGTAGAATATTACGGAACACAAACAAACTAAGTCATGAGCAGTGAAATAGTAAAAGACATGATCATCGAAAACATGATGGATGATTATCAAATTAAAGATGGTTATCAAAAAAGAGATCTTTATAACCAAAAAACCATTTCGGAACTGGCCTTACATTATAAAGAAATTTTAAAGTTGATCGGTGAAAATCCTGATAGAGAAGGTCTTGAAAAAACACCTGAAAGGGTAGCAAAAGCCATGCAATTTCTCACACACGGCTACGATCTGGTTCCCGAAGATATTCTCAGATCGGCCATGTTTAAGGAAGACTACAGGCAGATGGTTCTTGTAAAGGACATTGAAGTGTATTCGATGTGTGAACATCACATGATTCCATTTTTTGGCAGAGCTCATGTTGCTTACATTCCAAACGGACACATTGTCGGGCTCAGCAAGATTCCGAGAGTGGTTGATGCTTTTGCACGGCGTCTTCAGGTTCAGGAGCGATTGACCACCCAGATAAAAGATGCCATCAACAACACCTTAAAACCGCTGGGAGTAGCCGTTGTAATTGAAGCTCAGCACATGTGCATGAGTATGAGGGGCATACAAAAACAAAATTCTGTAACCACAACATCTGATTTTACGGGGGCTTTTCTGGTTGATAAAACCAGGGCGGAATTTATTCATCTCATTGGATCGAGGTTACACGGATAACATCTGCAAATAGAATTCTGTAAAATCCGGGAATCCGGGAACATAACAGACAAGCAAAAATTGTCGTTACGCAGGGTTAAATTATACTAACGTGTTGTGCGGATAGGTTCATAATGCAAAAGCGTACTTCAGATGGTTCAAAGGTTTGTTGTTTTGCAAGTTGAAGTATTGCAATAAAGTGACTCCGTTAATTTTAGTCAACAATCTTACCGATAAACCCGATCACTGATTTTGCATAGTTCCTTTTGAGCATAAACTGATCACAAAGTTGAGCGAAAAGTGTTTCTATTCTTTTCCGAACTCTATGATAAATAGGTTCAAAAGGAAGATGATTCTTCTGATTGGAGAGGTTGGGCGTCTGCAACTTTACCTGACTACATGAGAATAAATCAGATTGACACTCACTTGAAAGATAACCTTTATCCCCAATTAAAGTACAGTTTGTGCTTGATTGTCAATAAAAATGAAGGAGCAATCAAATAAATTGAAAGCTCCTTCAAGACAACAAAATTGAATTTTTGATTGGAAGTATTACTCAATATTGGTTTGTCTTTGCTTCTTTTCTTTCCTTCTTTTCATAAAATATACATAATAGTGGTAAATAATTGCAATACCACCTATTACAGGAAGGCTATTATTGTAATTCGGCCAGATTTGTGTGAAGTGGAAAACAATATACAATAAAATGTACAATATTGCAGTCCTTGTCATAGATACTTTGAAGTATTCCCGACTGTTTTCAGGTTCATAAAAGAATGATTTCATTTTCAATTAATTTTAGTTGGTGTTCCCTAACCAATAAATTCCGGAGCTAACTAATCCACCAGCTTTGGCTGTGAATGGGTTTCCAGTAAATAGCGCTGCACCTAAAGTACCCCAAATATCTTCGGCAACAATAGGATTTATATCTTTACTACCTGATTTGTAATTATTTTCATAGTAGCCGAGACCACCACCTTCTTTAGATGCCCACAACACCGAGGAATACCGGGCTACACTGATAGCTGCCTTAAGTGCCATTGCTTGTTTCTTTGTTAAATTAGAATAATTTATTGTGTTTTCATAACTTATCAGTGCATTTGTTTTTTCCTGTAATAGAGAACTGCTAATTACAATGGAATTTATTACGTCAATATAAGGAAATAGAAGAGAATTTTCTTTATAAATTGAGGACATAAGATCAACATAGTCCTTTGGTTCAACAGTTCTCTGTGCTCTCATGATACTGAAATCAGAAAAAGAAGGAAGACCCAAGACATAAAAGTAATTATAGATATCCGTAGAGTCAATAGGTAAGATTGGCGTTACTGAATCTATTAATTTTATTAATTGAGCGTTGTGTGCTTGACCAACATAATCATATTCATTTAAAGGATTTGCAGCTGAGACAAGAGATGTTCTTAAAGTACCGGTATTCTCATCATCTGCTGTTTTGGTTTCTTTTGACCCTTTTTCACAACTTACCATAAACATTGCTACTACAAGTAGCCAACTAATTAATCTTAATGTTTTCATTTGTTTGTAAGTTCTAGTTTAGAGCCTCCTTCGATTTTAGGTCTCTTCGGCATATTCCGACCATATTAGATATTTTTAATCAATTGATATTCAGGATATTGAAAAAATACCAAAATTTTAATTCATTCAGAATCAACTGATTGCGTCATAGCGTCCTTGCAAGGGACAATATTTTAACGGACTATTGACAATTAGACTGCAATAATGGTGATAATATTTTATAATGAAAAAGAAATATAGTATAAAACCAATTTTCATATTCAATTATTATTGAGACTAATTACAAATAAATAAAATTAAATCACAAAAATATCATATACATCATATATATATGTAACGTGTTGTGCGGTTAGATTCATGATGCTAAAGCGTACTCCAGAGGGTTCAAAGGTTTGTTGTTTTGCAGCAACTGTTTGGTTCAAGAGTTCAATACGGGGGTATAACTTTTTACACATTCGATTGAGGTTACACCGATCGATTAGATTTGGAAAGACACTGGAATGATCACATTTAAGCTTGACCCATAAGTAGTTTTCACTATCAATTCCTAATGATTCACTTGTGAGAGACGATGCAATGATCTCACAATCAGTTATTTTTGGCTTATATGAGTAATATTTTAGATTATCTGAACTGTTGATTCTATCTTTGAATACAGATTTTGTCAGGTCAAAAAATTTATAGAAATTTGAGCGTAAGTTATGCAAAAGTAGATGTCTTGTTGTGGTAAATAATACATCTATTTTACTGTTTATCTGTATTATGCATAACTTATTTTTGTTTTAGTTACTAACAAACTTCTTAACAATTCCAACCGCACAACACGTTATATACTATGTTTTTCTTGCTAAAGTCCTTGAAAATCCGGATCTGCTCTCACTGGGTCTGTCAGCACTGAGTCAGAATCCCATTTTTTTGTATTTTTGCATCCTTCAAAACCAATAAAATCTGCATGAAAGCATACATATTTCCCGGACAAGGCGCCCAGTTTGTGGGCATGGGCAAAGATCTTTATGACAACAACCCCATTGCAAAAGAGATGTTTGAAAAGGCCAATGAAATTCTTGGCTTCAGAATTACCGATCTTATGTTTAATGGCACCGACGAAGACCTCAGGCAAACCAGGGTAACACAGCCGGCCATTTTTCTGCATTCTGTAATTCTTGCCAAAACCCTGGGCAACGATTTCAAACCCGAAATGACAGCGGGACATTCACTTGGCGAATTCTCGGCACTGGTTGCTGCAGGTGCTTTATCGTTTGAAGATGGACTCAGGCTCGTTTATGCACGCGCCATGGCCATGCAAAAGGCCTGTGAAGCCGAACCATCAACAATGGCTGCTATTCTAGGCCTCGATGATGCAAAGGTAGAAGAGGTTCTTGCCGGAATCGGCGAAGTGGTGGTTCCTGCCAATTACAATAGCCCCGGACAACTCGTTATCAGTGGTTCAATAAAAGGAATTGAAGTGGCCTGCGAACAACTAAAAGCGGCCGGAGCCAAACGCGCTTTACCGCTAAAGGTCGGTGGTGCTTTTCACTCTCCTTTAATGGAGCCTGCCCGTGTTGAACTGGCTGCTGCCATCAATACTACCCATTTTAACACTCCCGTTTGTTCTATTTATCAGAATGTTACAGGTAAACCCTATACCGAACCCGCACAAATCCGCGAAAACCTGATTGCACAGCTTACCGCTCCGGTCCGTTGGACTCAGATTGTACAGAACATGGTGGCAGACGGAGGCAAAATTTTTATTGAAGTTGGTCCGGGAACAGTGTTACAGGGTCTCGTAAAAAAGATTGCTCCTGAAGCAGAAGCAGCAAGTGCATAATCTTCTTTTCAGTAAAATTTAGAAGAGGTTGTCTCAAAAGCCTGATCAGACTTTTGAGACAACCTCTTTATTATTCTTTTCCGATCATCACTTCGGTCGATTTAATGATGGCATAAACCGTATCACCGGGTTTCATGTCCAATTCCTGTATGCTCTCCATTGTAATCACTGAACTGAGCACATTTCCACCTCCGATGTCGAGCAATACGCGGGCAGTTACTATTCCCGGTTTAATCTCCTTAACGATTCCTTTTATCTGATTTCGTGCACTGATTTTCATAATACATAAAATTTGTTGATTAATGTTAAGTTGGGTCAGTTCTTAAAAATCGGCTTTCAGTTGTTTTGCCTGCTGCCTACCTTTTAACATATTGTTCATTGTAGTATTTGATGTAATCGCCCGAAGTAACATTATTCAGCCATTCTTCATTTTCGAGATACCAGTCAACCGTTGATTCAAACCCTTCAGTAAATTTGACTGTCGGCTCCCATCCCAACTCTTCCTTTATTTTTGTGGCATCAATGGCATACCGCAGATCATGGCCGGCACGGTCTTTCACGTAAGTAATCAACTTAAGGGATTCACCTTCTGAACGGCCGAGTTTGCGATCTACAATTTCTATGAGTTTTTTAATCAATTCAATGTTTTGCCATTCATTGTTACCGCCAATGTTGTAGGTTTCTCCCTCTCGGCCATTGTGAAAGATCAGATCTATGGCTTTTGCATGGTCTTCAACGTACAGCCAGTCGCGTACATTTTCGCCCTTTCCGTAAACCGGCAAAGGCTTGTTGTTGCGTATGTTATGAATAAACAGGGGTACAAGTTTCTCAGGAAACTGATATGGGCCATAATTGTTTGAGCAATTTGAAATCACAACCGGCAAATGAAAGGTGTGAAAATAAGCCCTCACCAGATGATCGCTGCTGGCTTTACTGGCAGAATAAGGACTTCTGGGGTCATAGGGTGTTGTTTCAAGAAATTTGCCTTCTTCTCCAAGCGATCCGTAAACCTCATCGGTTGAAATGTGATAAAAACGCTTGCCGTTGAAATCATCTTTCCAGATTGACCGTGCAGCATTCAGAAGATTGACCGTACCTACAATATTGGTCATGATAAACTCCATAGGATTTGAAATGGAGCGATCGACATGTGATTCTGCTGCAAGGTGAACCACCCCGTCAAACTTATATTTATCGAATAACTTCTGAATCTGATTGCTATCTGTGATGTCTCCCTTTTCAAAAATATAATTGGGTTTATGCTCAATATCCCTGAGGTTTGTCAGGTTTCCGGCATAGGTCAGTTTATCGAGGTTAACTATTTTATAATCACGATATTTATTTACGAATAGCCTCACAACATGTGAGCCGATAAATCCGGCGCCTCCGGTAATAAGTATAGTTCTCATTTCTATTATTTTAAATGAATTATTTTTTTTCTGATAGTGCTTTCTCCCAGTTCCACGCAGTTCTCATCATCTCATCCAATGATTTTTCGGCCTTCCACTTTAATTCTTTATTTGCATAGCTTGTATCGGCCCAAACTTTTTCAATATCACCGGGCCGGCGGGCAACAATCCGGTAATTTAGTTTCAGGCCACTAACCTTCTCGAACGATTTGATTACTTCAAGTACACTGTATCCGTTTCCGGTTCCCAGATTAAAAATTTCAAAATCCCCTTTCCCAACCTCAGAAATCATGCGATCAACGGCAACTACGTGAGCTTTAGCCAGATCCACAACATGTATGTAATCACGGATAGCCGTGCCATCGGGCGTATTGTAATCAGAACCAAACACCTGTAATGATTTTCTGATTCCAATACCAGTCTGTGTGATGTAAGGAACAAGGTTATTGGGCTCACCCAGAGGCAATTCACCAATCAAAGCTGAATCGTGAGCACCGATGGGATTAAAGTACCGTAAAGCAATGCATTTCAACCCATAAGCCTGCACAGCAAACTTTATCATCTGCTCCGACATTTGCTTGGTGTTGCCATAAGGCGACCAGGCTTCTTTAACAGGCGAAGTCTCTTTTACAGGAAGTTTATCAGGCTGACCATAAACAGTACACGACGAGGAGAAAACAAGGTTCTTTATCCCGTTGTCTTTCATCCCCTGAAGGATATTGATAAGGGAATCAAGGTTATTACGATAATACATTAACGGATCGGTCATTGACTCCCCTACTGCCTTAAAAGCTGCAAAATGAATAACTCCATCCAGATCATGGTGGGCAGCAAAAAATGCATCGGTCACTGCCTTATCAGTAAGATCGAACCGGTGAAATTCCGGCTTCCTGCCGGTTATTTCTTCAATCCGTTCAACAACAAAGGCTTGTGAGTTTGAAAGGTTGTCGATAATTACAACATGATGGCCTTTATTGAGCAATTCAACAACTGTGTGCGATCCGATGTAACCGGTTCCGCCCGTAACGAGTATTTTCATATGTAAATTTATAAATCAGGCCCTTTTTGTAACAACACCATTTTGCAAGCGGTACTTTTCTTTACTTTCATGACAAACTGCAACACCATTTTTATCGAAGTTCAGGCGATGGCCAAATTCGCTCATCCATCCGATCTGCCTCGCCGGGTTGCCGACCACCAGCGCATAAGCCGGAACATTCCGCGTAACAACGGCTCCTGCTCCTATAAATGCATACTCGCCAATGTCGTGCCCACAAACTATGGTTGCATTTGCCCCGATAGATGCACCTTTTTTTACCACAGTGGTTACATAAAATCCTTTGCGCACAACTGCACTCCGCGGATTGGTAATATTGGTAAACACCATTGAAGGGCCAAGAAAAACATCTTCTTCACAAATAACTCCAGTGTAAATGGAAACATTATTCTGCACTTTAACATTTCTGCCAAGTTTAACACCAGGTGAAACCACCACATTCTGTCCAAGGTTGCAGTTTTCACCAAGTTCGCAACCCGCCATAAGGTGAGTAAAATGCCAAATGCGGCAACCGTTGCCGATTACGCATCCCTCGTCAATTACAGCAGTTTCGTGAGCATAAAAGTTTTTTTCCATGGTGTTGATTTTGAGGGCAACTTAATAAATTACAAATTACAGGTCTATTCCTGAATACCAGGTTCAAATGTAGTAAAATGTTATTATTACAACTCAAAAAAAGCCGGAAGATTATCCGGCTTTACATATTCAGGTTACCTATATTTATTTATTTACAAATTCAAGTACTGATGTGGTAATATATTGCAATTGCTCTTCATCAAGTTCGGTATGCATAGGCAGGGAAATCACAGTTTTGCATAAATGTTCAGTTACCGGAAAATCACCTTCTTTGTATCGTGGATCGAGATATGCCTTTTGCATATGCAGCGGAATTGGATAATAGATCATGGCTGGCACCTGTTTGTCGGCGAGGAACTGCTGCAGAGCATTGCGGTCGACCCCTTCGGTTACAATTGTGTATTGATGAAAAACATGGGTCGATTTTTCAAACCTTGCAGGAGTTTTAAGTTTTGGATGGTTTTTAAAAGCATGGTCGTAATAGTCAGCAGCATGGTTGCGGGCCTCAGCATACGCATCGAGGCGGGCAAGTTTAACGCGGAGAACTGCAGCCTGAATGCTGTCTAACCTGCTGTTTACACCAATAAAATCATGGTAATAACGCACTGTCATTCCGTGATTTACAACAAACCGAAGCTGGTTGGCAAGTTTATCGTTGTTGGTAAAAATGGCGCCGCCATCTCCGTAACATCCGAGGTTTTTACTGGGGAAAAATGATGTACATCCCACATGGCCAATGGTTCCTGCTTTTTTGCGGCTTCCGTCAGCAAATAAATAATCAGCACCAATGGCCTGACATGCATCTTCGATGAGAAAAAGATTATACTCTTCTGCAATCTGCATCATGGCATCCATATCGGCACATTGTCCGAACAGGTGAACCGGAACAATTGCGCGGGTTTTGGGTGTAAGCGCTTTGCGCACAGATTCGGGATCGATGTTAAAAGTATGCGGATCAACATCCACAACCACAGGAGTAAAGCCAAGCAAAGCAATAACTTCGGCAGTAGCAATAAAAGTAAAATTGGTGGTAATAACTTCATCGCCGGGTTTAATACCCAGTGCCATCATAGCCACCTGAAGCGCATCAGTTCCGTTTGCACAGGGAATAACATGTTTAACTCCAAGGTATTTTTCCAGGTCTTCCTGAAATCCCTTAACTGCAGGGCCATTGATAAAAGCGGTAGAATTAACCACATCCTGAATGGCCTGATCAATCTCAGGCTTAATTTTTTCATATTGACTTTTCAGGTCAACCATTGCTATCTTCTTCATCTGCAATCGAATTTATATTTTTAATGTTGGCAAAGGGCTTGTCAAAAAGCCGCGCAAAGATATGGCATATATTCCTTTTAGATGTGCTCACAAAAATCTTTCACACGTTGAAATAAAACGCATGTTGTAAAGAGCATTTACACTTCAGAAATGAGTTAAAGATTCTGTAGATAATACTCTGATAGTTTCCTGAAAAGATGCGCCCTGTCATTGCCTCTCACATTGTGCTCATGGGTTGGATAAACAAAGTAGTCGATCTGCTTTTGCTTTATAATGGTTTCCCTGAGAAACTCCAGGCTATGCTGCCATACAACCGTATTATCCTGTGCACCATGAATAATCAGCAGTTTGCCTTCAAGTTGATCCACTTTATTCAGCAGGCTGGCTTCTTCATAACCTTCAGGATTTTGTTCGGGGGTATCCATATAACGTTCGCCGTACATCACCTCGTAAAACTTCCAGTCGGTTACCGGTCCACCGGCAGAAGCAACTTTAAATACTCCGGGGTGTTTCAGCTTGAGTGAAATGGCCATAAATCCACCGTAACTCCATCCGTCAACTCCAATTTTATCAGGATCTACCCATGGCAAAGCTTTCAGGTATTCAACACCTTTCATCTGATCGGCGACTTCAAGCACGCCCAGATTTCGGTGAATCACACTCTCAAACTCAAAGCCCCGATTTGCTGTTCCGCGGTTGTCCATCGTGAAAACCACAAATCCCTGCTGAGCCATATAGTTGAGAAACAAATTGGCACCACCCAGCCAGTTTTCGGTAACCAGCTGATTATGAGGTCCGCCGTAAACGTAAATAAAAACCGGATACTTCTTTTCAGCATCAAAATCAGCCGGTTTGATTATGCGGCAAAACAGGTCAGTTCCATCATCAGCCTTAAGCATAAAAATACTGGTTTCACCCAATTTGTATTCGGCAAGAGGATTTGGCGAGGCATGAATGGACTTCACTTTCTTGCCCTTTTTGTCTGCAATAACAATTTCGGCCGGAACTATGCGATTGCTGTATCGGCTGATAAAAAATTTGCCATCAGCGCGAAGGATGGGATTATGAACCCCTTTTTCAGAAGTCAAACGGGTTGTTTTTCCTGATTTCAGATCAAGATAATAAAGGTGATTTTCAAGCGGACTGACCTCGGTTGATATGTAGAACAAACCTTTGTTATCTTCGTCAAAACCTGTCATTTTTTTTACAATCCAAGGCCCTGATGACAGTTGCCTGATCAGGTTGCCATCTGCACCATATAAATACAGGTGGTTGTAACCATCGCGCTGACTCTGCCAGATGAATTTATCGGGACTTCCCGGAAGAAAAACCATTGCATTCTGTGGCTCTACATACCGCTCATTCTTTTCCTCAAAAAGTGTTGCTTCAAATTCACCGGTTTCGGCATTATAGCGATTTAATTTCATGTGATTCTGGTCGCGGTTCAGCACAGCAATGTAAAGTGATTTTTCATCGGGGCTCCATGCGATGTTGGTCAGGTATTGCTCAGCCGGAAGTCCGGTTTTCAGGAAAACTGTTTTATTGCTGATCAGGTTGTAAATTCCAACCGTAACCTCATGGCTTTTCATGCCGGCCATTGGATATCTTATCATGTTTGTTTCTGCAACCCGGGTTGTTGCATCAACCAGCGGATATTCAGTCACCATACTTTCATCCATACGGTAAAAAGCCAGCAGATTGCCTTTCGGCGACCAGAAAATACCTTTGTTAATCCCGAATTCATTCCTGTGAACCGTCTGTCCGTTCACAATTCCGGGATTTTCATCGGCTGTAACTGCAGTTTTTCCGGTTGGTGTCGAAACATAAAGATTGTTTTTGATTGTATAGGCGATGAAATTTGTTTCAGGAGCCATTTCAGCATTTTCAGCGAGGCTATCGGATGAGTTTATTATTTTCACAGATTTACTTTCAAGGTCGTACTCCAGCCAATGCTCATCTTTGATAAAACCAAAAGTTCCGGAGTTCTTCCAGTTAATTGCCGGCATACGTTTAAATTCGGCAAATCCACTTGCGGTAATTGCTTCGTTAAAAACAGAAAGGGTCAGCAGTGTATCGGTCGTCTCCGATTTCAGGTTTCCCTGAAGCAAAACACCGGCATCCTGCCAGGTGTAATTATCGGAAGATGCTCTCCATTGAAGATTTGCGAGACCTGTCGGATAGAGTTTCCGGTTGGTCATAATCTCTTCCAGAACAAGCATTTTGTTCTGCGAAAAGGACAATTGAGCAGCTATTAGAATTAAAGTAAAAATTGAAAACAGTTTTTTCATGAACAAAAAGATTGTAAATTTATAGTTATGGCCTTATGGCGCTTGATATTTCACTTATCAGTGAGGGATTTTTTTCGACTGCATTGCCAATTACCAGAACATCTGCCCCCGACGTTGAGGTTTCAATTGCCTGCTCAGGCGTTTTAATGCCTCCACCAACAATCAATGGAACGCCTATACTTTGTTTAACATGGCTGATCATTTTGGCTGAAACCGGATTGATTGCCCCACTGCCGGCATCCATAAAGATTAGTTTAAGTCCAAGCATCTCACCGGCCATGGCGGTGCACATGGCAATATCATCCTTATCAGCCGGAATGGGATCGGAGTTACTCATATACGAAACTGCAGTTGGCCGTCCGCTTTCAATAAGCATATATCCGGTGGGAATCACCTGTAATGGGCTTAGCTTCAGGTATGGGGCCGATATTACATGTCTGCCAATCAGCATTTCGGCATTTCTTCCTGAAATCAGCGATAAAAAAAGAATGGCATCAGCTTTCCAGCTCATCTGTAAGGTATTGCCTGGAAAAAGCACAACAGGGATGTCTTTGGCCTGCTTCAGAATTTCAATCACAGCATCCATGTGGTTGTTGATGAGCAGACTGCCGCCCACAAAAAAATAATCCACATCGGCATCAACAGATTGCAGAACTATGGAATCGAGCGCTTTATCCTCAGTTTTGTCAGGATCAATAAGAATGGCCAACTGCTTACGCCCGGTCTGCATCTTTTTTGTAATACTTTCATAAACAAGCATATAGTTATTATATTTTGGATTTACAATGATACACAATTCCCTTGAAGTACCAAAGAAGAAATATTTGGTTAAAAAATGGGAATTGCCCATTCCGGCTTATGAAATACATTTGAATCTATCTTCAGACTTTAAATCAATCATGCAGAAAGGTTATTCCATTCCGGAGTCAGCCGTTTAAAAACAATGCTTAACTTTGCAGCCCTTTTTCGGATAAAAAACAACAAATCAAATATGAAAGAAACCATGGCCGAAGTATTGCCTTACAAAGTTAAAGATATAAGCCTTGCAGAATTTGGTCGCAAGGAAATTGAAATTGCTGAAATGGAAATGCCGGGTCTGATGTCAATCCGCAGAAAATTTTCAGCAGAAAAACCACTGCAGGGAGCACGCATTACCGGATCGCTGCACATGACCATTCAAACTGCAGTATTAATTGAAACCCTTACCGAACTTGGCGCTGATGTTCGCTGGGCAAGCTGCAATATTTTTTCAACGCAGGATCACGCAGCAGCAGCTATTGCAGCAGCAGGAATTCCGGTTTTTGCATGGAAAGGCGAAACCCTCGAAGAGTACTGGTGGTGCACCCTTCAGGCTCTTTCCTTCCCGGGAGGAAAAGGACCAAACCTGATTGTTGACGATGGCGGCGATGCCACATTGATGGTGCATAAAGGATTTGCTGCCGAGAAAAATCCTTCATTGCTTGAAGCAGCAACTTCAAATGCAGAAGAAGCTGCAATTCTGAAAACTCTGAGAGAAGCTTTTTTAGAAGACAAAGCCCACTGGCACAATACCGTTGCGGAACTTAAAGGTGTTTCGGAAGAAACGACAACCGGCGTTCACAGGCTTTACCAGATGATGGAAGCCGGCGAATTGCTGATTCCTGCAATAAATGTAAACGATTCAGTAACCAAATCGAAATTCGACAACCTTTACGGGTGCCACGAATCACTTGCTGATGGAATAAAACGCGCAACCGATGTAATGATTGCCGGCAAAGTTGTGGTTATACTAGGCTTTGGAGATGTTGGAAAAGGTTGTGCCCGATCCATGCGTTCGTATGGTGCAAGGGTAATTGTTACAGAAATTGATCCCATTTGTGCGCTACAGGCTGCCATGGAAGGATTTCAGGTAACCACCATTGATGAAGCCCTGAGTGAAGGTAATATTTATGTAACAACGACCGGCAACCGCGATGTCATTACACTTGACCATATGCGGTTGATGAAAGATCAGAGCATTGTTTGTAACATAGGCCATTTTGACAACGAAATTCAGGTAGATCCGCTGAATGAAGCCAATGACATAGAAAAAGTCAACATTAAACCTCAGGTTGATAAATATGTATTCCCGGGCGGAAAGGCAATTTTCCTTCTTGCTGAAGGACGACTTGTAAACCTGGGTTGTGCTACTGGTCATCCTTCTTTTGTGATGAGCAACTCGTTCTCAAACCAAACCCTGGCGCAACTGGATTTATGGAAAAACAACTATGAGATAGGAGTTTACCGTTTATCTAAAAAACTTGATGAAGAAGTTGCCAGATTGCACCTTGAGCAGTTGGGTGTTAAACTTACCAAACTGACTCCCGAACAATCTGCTTATATCGGCGTGCCTGCAGAAGGACCTTTTAAACCGGAGCATTATCGGTATTAGGAAGTTAAAATTTCTAATGTCTAATTGATAAATAGCACAACATAATTGACACTTTTTTTCGTAGCACAACATCGTTGACACTTTTTTCAAAAATCGTTCTTTGACATATTTTTTTCGTATTGTTCAAATAAAAAATGGACGAATACGAGAAACGGAAAGTAGCTATAACACG
>JAHYJC010000003.1 GCA_019429275.1 Lentimicrobium sp.
AGGTTGAGGTTGAGGTTGAGGTTGAGGTTGAGGTTGAGGTTAAGGTTGAGGTTAAGGTTGAGGTTAAGGTTAAGGTTGAGGTTAAGGTTGAGGTTGAGGTTGAGGTTAAGGTTGAGGTTGAGGTTGAGGTTAAGGTTGAGGTTGAGGTTGAGGTTGAGGTTGAGCCTGCCTGGCTGACTAATTCATGTTCATGGTTAGATCACATTAGCCTGTCAGACAGGGTGAGGTTGAGATTGATCAGAGAAAAAAGATGACCACATAATAAATTCCGACTCCGATAAATAAAACAGCCACCACCCTGCGAAACCAGAGTTCAAAGGTTTTTATTCTGTTGTAAGCCTGTGCCACATTGCCAACTGCATAAGCCAGCAGCCAGGCAAAAATGATAACAGGAAGACCTGTAGCAATTGCAAATATCACCGGCAGGAACAGCCCTGTTGGACTGGCGATGGTAATGGGTATCAGCATTCCGAAGTAAAGCACGCCGCTGTATGGACAGAAAGCAAGTGCGAATACAATTCCCAGAAGCAGTGTACTCCAGAATCCACGCCCTTTCCGGTTTTCCATGCGTTCAGCAAGATTGAATCCCGGAATATTAATCCGGATAAAATCCAGCATAAACAGGCCGATCAGAATAAGCACAGGCCCCAGCAGTTTTTCGCCCCAGCCCTGAAACAAACGGGTAACATCAAATTTACTGGCACCGAAGAAAAGGATAACCCCGATGGCAGTGTATGAAATGGCACGTCCTAAAGTGTAAACCAATCCGCTGATAAATACCCGGTTACGGTTACTCAGGTCGCGGCTGATAAATCCAATAGCAGAAATATTGGTTGCCAGCGGGCAGGGGCTGATGGCGGTCATCAGCCCGAGTATGAAGGCCGTAAGCGCTCCATAACTTGAGTTTTCGAGAATGGTGTTGAAAAATTCCATTTTGAATTTTTTATTGTGAATGAACGTTGATCACAAGATTAATCTGTACCAGAAAAACATTACGTGATAAGGTTGCAGGGGAAATTCCTAAGATGAATAGTCGTCAAAAACACTTCGACTCCGCTCAGTATGACATTCGTGTTAGGTTGGCAATGATTCTATTTAATACACACGTTATCAAACCTATACGATGTCCTTCTGAGCGGAGTCGAAGGATAAAACGAACAATCTGAAATTGGTAGCGGTTACGATAGTTCCAATAGCAATCGGGATCAAAATCCGAAATCCGGAATCCCGACTTACTTCCCATCTATGGCTTTCTTCAATTCTGACTTAAGCTTATCAGGACTGCTTTTGGCGTACATAAAACCTTTGTCAGTCAGATCGGTTTGTTTTCCATCGTTCACAACTATCAGTGCCTGAGCAGCAACTTTGAGTCTGTTTGCAATAGCCTCACCATATTTTTCTTCAAGATTTACTGAAAGAAAAGTAATTTCACCACTTTTCATCTTATCTGCATACATTTCATTCAGTGCGTTTTTGGTAACGTCCTCAACAGCGTTGCAGGTCATACAACGGCGGGTGTAATGAAAGTAGTAAACCTCAATTTTCGCAGGTTTAACTGCAGTAGCATCATTTGCAGTTTCGCTACCAGAAGAGCTGCAGGCCATAAATGGCAGGCTGATTACAACCAGCATCAGAATCATTAGTTTTTTCATGGGTTCAATGGATTGTTAGTTAACCTAATAAGAGTTTTGCAATTTCATCATTTGATGGAACACGGCCTTTCACCATCACTTTGCCATCTACCACAAGGGCAGGAGTTGACATTACGCCAAAGGCCATTATTTCCATTATATCTTCCACCTTGGTGATGGTTGCACTAATGTTGTTTTTTTCAACAACCTCACGGGTGGCTTTTTCGAGGGTTTTACATTTCGGGCATCCGGGGCCCAGCACTTTAATTTCCATTGTTATTTGATTTGAGTTGTTTAGCATTGTATGATCTGATCAATCTTCAAAAAATTTTCCGAACATGGCTTTTGCAATAGCCCAGTTCTCCCGGTTGATGCAGTATTTGATGTACGGTGGGTTGATTTCTCCCTGTATCAGGCCGGCTTTTTTCAGCTCATTCAGATGTTCTGAGAGGGTAGAGCGGGCTATGTCCAGATTTTCGTGCAGATCACCGCTGTAACAGCAGGTTTTGGTGTTATTGGCAATGTAATCCAGGATATAAACCCTTACCGGATGCGACAAAGCCTTGGCAATACGGGCAATTTTATACTGTTCGTCTGTGTAAATTTTCACTTTTGTCATAATCATTTCGCATTTCGTCGAACGACGAAACAAAAGTATATCAACTTTTTGAGAAAAAGTAACTTTGGTGAGAAAAAAATGTGGAATAATTTATTGCTTGTTGAACGGCCTTTTACAAATTTCACCTGATCAACACAACATACCCCTTTTGTGTAAAGAGTTTTCCACTGGCATCATAGGGCGAATACAAAATTCTGTAAGCGTATATGCCGGAAGGTGCAGGTTTGGAAAGGTAATTGCCATCCCACTGATAGCCGGGGGATCTGCCTTCAAAAACTTGTTCTCCCCAGCGGTTGTAAATCAGAAGACTTTGTATAAACATATTGGTTTGTACCGGGCCAAATGTGTCGTTGAGTCCATCGCCATTTGGGGTAAATGCATTCGGGAAGTCAATAACCGGCGGGCACACATCCACAAAAATTTCGTCACTTACCTCACCACAGTTGAAATTGCTGCTTAATTTATAAATGCCTCTGCTGTCAACTGTGGTTTGCATGGTTGTGTCTCCGTTGCTCCAAAAGTAATTGGGCAGTTCGGTATTGGCTGAAAGCAAAATGGGATAATCTTTTCCGTTTTGGCAAAGGGTGGTGTCGTTGCCAAGTTTAATTATACCGGTTGGGATGGTATCAACCATAACTTTTACCGAGTCAAGCTGTGTGCCGCAGCGGTCAGTGGTTATAAGGTAGTAGGTTCCCCCAAGTGTAGTGCGAAATATCTGAGTAGTATCGCCATTGCTCCAGCGGTATTGCGCAAAGCCCGGTGGGGCGGAAATAGTTGCTGTATCACCCCTGCAGATAGTTTTCTCATTGGTAAGACTGAGCAGCGGAGTATCAAATGTTATAACAATTTCATCGCTCAGGCTACCACAATCGCCAAGAGAACAGGTAAGTGTGTATTTTCCCTGATTGTAAACATCAATACTTTGGCTTGTTTGTCCGGTGCTCCACAGATAGGAGTCATATCCATCGGGTGCATTAAGTCTGTAAGGCATTTCGTTGCGACAAAGTATTGTATCAACCCCAATCGCGGGGGCTTTAACTCCGGCAGGTGCTACGCTTACATCATCCAGAAAATAATGTACGACGGTGAAATGCGTCTGGCTCCAGCTTTCTTTTGTGGTTCTCTCTCTTGACATAAAATTGCCAATGGTAATATATCGCTCTCCTCCCTTGGCTTTATACAGATCACTTACCTTCATCCAGTTTATGCTATCGTTTAATATTTGTTTTGACCTGATCTGAGCTGGTAATTCCAGTAATAATTCAGGGGGCAGCCAGGGAGGATAAGCAGGGATGGTGTCACTCAGGTAAGCGTCAACATTCATAATGGCTCCATTGGAACCGAACTCAGCAAGAACTAAATAGTATTCAACACAATAAACAGTATCCATTTGCAATAAATCATTGAACTCTCCTCTTAAATAACCTCTAAAATCACCAGCATCTTCGTAGTAATAAGCTATAAAACAAGTGTATCCGTTACCAGTTTTTGGATATTGAAACCCTAAAGTATTTCTTGGTACGGTATAAAATAATGCAGCATCATTTGCGCACATGTTTAAAAAAAATGTACCGGAATAAATAGAGTACCATTTTGGTAGATTTGTAAAACTCGATTGCATAGCACCGAAATTCACGGAATTGCAATCATTTGTAAACTCTTCAAATGAAGGATTGTAAACCAGGTTTTGGGATATTACACAATTGGGGGAACTCCAAAGAATCAGCAATATAATGGAATACCAATGCAATTTCATAATTGTAATTTTGGTTTAAAAGGGCACATCTGATTCAAAGTGAATCAGATGTGCCCGATAATACTAGAATTTGGAGATCAGCCCAGTTTTAATACTTGTTGCTGATTTAACCCGATAAGAATAGATGCCACTTCGTAGTAGCGAGATATCAAAAGATTTTTCAAAAATACCCTTCTCTATTTTTGTATCTGGCAGAAGCAATAAAACCTGCCTGCCAGTCATATCCACAACATCAATCTGATAATTCTCTTCGGTAAGATTGTTAAATTGAACAGTTATCTGAGCGGATGCTGGATTGGGGAAAACCAATAATTCTTCAGCCCAATTGTTGCCTGTTTCATTATTGGCTGTTGTCATTTTATTGCCTATTGAATTTACTTTCAGGTAACTCCAATTGGTACTTGATCCACATTGGTTGCCAACAGTTATAGTTAATTTAAAAGTTTTGTTATACGATAACAACCCATTGGTGTAAGCGAAATAACCGGTCCATCCTGTATAGCTGCCGGTATTACAAGATGCAAATCCAGAATATTGGTCCCAAACAGTTGAATTGATACAATAATTGTTCAGGTTTTCATAAGTGAGGTTATTAACCCCATTTAAAGTGGTTGTTCTGTTATAGATTAATTTGTAAGGAGAGACTTGCTCAATCAAAACAGTCAAAAAAGTGATAGTACCGGTGCTATTATTTATTCTGTATCCAATGGATGCACTTCCGCAAAGAACAGGCGAATTTATGTTCTGAGATGGGTCGTGGTAAATCTGGGGGTTATCCTTATTGTAAATTTCCAGATCAACTACTGGAGGTACCGGGACATACATGTTTACAACTTTTGATCTTGTGTTTATTGTACCACAAGCATCTTTAACAGAATAGGTAATCATAACCAGTCCGCCCTGACAGTTTCCCAGGTTTACCCCGCTTGAAGTCAATGTACGCAGATCGAGATTTGCCGTTGGAGTACCGTTCGTCCAGGCTCCGTGGTAGTTCATTAATCCCGCACCGGTAATAAAGTTACATCCCCAATCAACAGCCTGAATGTCGAATTTGTATTGCACCGGAGTGCCGGATGAATACGATGCATTGAAACTTAATGCACTATTCTGGCAATACTTGCCATATCCTCCTTCATCACAATTACCAATAGGAACACTTCCGTTAATGGTAAAATTTGAGATTAGAACCGCCGGAGTTCCATTAAAATAAGCATAATTTTCGCCATCAATTTGGTCGGGAAGAGTAAATACACCGTAGGTATATGATCCTGATTCTAAATATCGGGAATCAAATCCTGCATTGACTGAAGTAAAGGTATTATTGCCCCAGTTAATACCAACCAGAGTTGTAGCTATCAAATTACCTTGCCCGTCATAAGTTGGAGAAATTCCGTAAATCCTGTTATTTTTAGCATACTCAAGTTGTGTATTTGTCAGATCAAATGTGCCGGTAGATATCAACGATTGTGACTGATTCGAAGTAAGAATCTCTGTTAATCCATTCTGCCCAGAAACGTAAAGTTTGGGATTTGTAGTGTACAGTGTGAATTCGATTCCTTTAGCACCAGGAATGGAATAACTTTGAAGACTTCCTGTTACAAAACTACCATCTGGTGAAATTCTGATTAAATTTACCTTCCCATTATAAGAAGACCATGCCAAATAATTGGTACCCCAAGAAAGCTCAGCTTCATAGGTTTCAAAATTTAGAATATCAATCTGTAGTTCAGCAGCTGTCACAACAGGTATGCCAGCAGAAATTCCGGAACTGGTGATCTCACTTCTAACGACTTCGCCATTACCGACTGAAAACAGAAATCGCTTTTCTGTCGATCCACTTCCTGTAATCACTTTTGAAACAGCCATACCTGTATTGTCCCATCCTCCATGATTTGAAACCAAAAATGGAATGGGAAAAAGACCGGAGTAATATGGGCAACTGGCATAGACCCAACCATTATAAGTAACAACCGGTGCTGTACCTGAGCAGTTTACTTTTACATACAAAACAGGAGAATACCCGATTGGGTTGTCCATACTGTAAATTACATAGAATTGACGACAGGTACCAGGTATAGGCACTATATTAATTTCGGGGTTTAAAATTGTATAAGCTTCATCGCAGGCACTCATATCATATCCGGGCAGCACACCCACACTTTGTCCGGTAGGGCCATAAATATTGTAATCGCGAACATAAAACAATATGTTCCCATTATCATCATAAACCCCGTTAGCAACAGAGTAAGCACCACCAGGGCCTGGCAATGCAGTTGATGATAGGGTAGAAGTTGACATGTTAAACTTTAAAGAAGGTGTGGTCCAGTATTTCATCTGTGCTTGTGTAATTGAAGCAGAGAACATTACTGCAAAGAAGAACGCAAAAAAGAATAGTTTATTTTTCATAGTTTTAGTAATTTTGCGCTCGTTACCGGTTGGCAGGGGAGTGGTTGCTTATCAGCTTCCTATGGCAAACGCAGCCAACTCCCCGTGGCCGGTAAAAAGCCGGTTAAAATTATTTAATTTGTCTGTGTTCCGGGGTGATGTTACAGCGGCATTTCCTGCCACAATGAGTTTTCCTCCTTTCTCAGTAACTATGGTTTTTATGGTTTGCCGTACTACAACAGCCCGTTTTTTTTAAGCTTAAATTATATATTACCCTCTAATATTAAGTATTCAATCCTGATATTCCCGGGTTTGTTGCAAATATAGCCTTATTAGTTTAAAAACTCAGATTGGGGAGAGAAAAAGCGTTATATTTAAGAATTTTAGAACAGTTCTAAATAAAAAAAAGCCAAAGATATTATTATGGGTATTATTTTCATATTAGATATATAAATGCTGCATGTTTTGAGGATAAATAATCAGTGTCATTATAATTCTGTTAATGAAGAAAAATCTTATTAAGAAACCTGGATTTCTCAGTCCCTTGAAACTCCGAAACCTATTCTTTAACTGAAGCAGGGTATATCAGCCGGGTCTTGTGCCCGTCCATTAAAAACATTTTCTGATATGATTCAAATGGCTGGTGTCAGTCGTTCTTTGTGGCAGGAAGGTCGCTTGAGGGCTCGCTTTTTTTGATTCCGGTGTCGTTAGCCAGTTCATCAATGTTTGTTTTGCTCCAGATTTCAGTGTTCAGCAAATGGGCAACCCTGCTTATGATGTGAGATGCAACAGGCGCAGTGAGGAATATAAAAACAACAATCATCAGGCTGATGACTGATGTGTAGAAATCAGCAAAAAAGAATACTGCCGCTATCAGAAACAACAAAATGCCAAAAGCCGGGGCTTTGGTGGCTGCGTGCATCCGGGGCCCAGTACTTTAATTTCCATTGTAATTTGTTTTGTATTGTTTAAGAATTAGTGATCTGGTTAATCTTTAAAAAATTTTCCGAACATGGCTTTAGCAATAGCCCAGTTCTCCCGGTTGATGCAATATTTGATGTAGGGAGGATTGATCTCACCCTGAATCAGCCCGGCTTTTTTCAGTTCCTTCAGGTGTTCCGACAGGGTGGAGCGGACAATGTCCAGATTTTCATGCAGGTCGCCGCTATAGCAACAGGTTTTGGTATGATTGGCGATGTAATCAAGGATGTAAACCCTCACGGGGTGCGACAGTGCCTTCTCTATTCCAGCTATTTTATACTGTTCGTCGGTGTAAATCTTTTCTTTGATCATCATATTTCACATTTCGTCGAAAGACGAAACGAAAGAAAATTATCTTTTTGAAAAAAAGTAACTTTAGATGAGAAAAATTGTGGAATATTTTTATGTTGCTGAGTAGCTTAAATTCTACATCACAATTTGCAATAAAGCCGCTTAAAATTTCCAGTTCCACCCCACATTCGGCATAAACGGGAAGAATGATCTCTGCATCAGCACAACACGCTCATAACTGGTATTATCCGGCCCAAATACAGATATCGTTGAAAAATAATAGGAATTCGGATTGCGATTATTGTAAAGGTTGATCACACCCAGTGAAAATGTCCTGTGATATCTTTTCTTCTGTTTGTGAAAATTGAAACTTATGTCGAGCCTGTGGTAAGGTTTGGTTTTGAAAGCATTACGTTCAGAGTAAATGTACAATTCATTCATATGGGTGTAATCTCCGGCTGTGACCGGCACATAGTATTTTGAAACCGGCAGGGTAAGCCGATATCCGGAGTTAAAAACCCATGCACACGAAAGATCTATATTATCGTCAATTTTGATCATAAGCGCGAGATTTATGGTGTGCCTTATGTCGAACTGATCAGGGAATAGTTTCCCTTGATTTACATCTTCAAATTTTCTGTCGCTTCGGGCAAGGGTATAACTTATCCATCCTGTGAGCTTACCCTGATTTTTTGCTGCCATAAATTCCGCACCATAAGCTCGTCCTGTTCCGTTGATGGCAAAGAGATTCTCCCAATTCTCACGGCCTTCCCAAAGCGAAGCCCCGTCCTGAAGCATGGCCAGACGACTAAAGTGCTTGTAATACAATTCGCTGCTATACACAATCTTACGCGGTGAAACAAATTCAATCCCGGTCGAAACCTGTTTCATTATTGACGGAGGCAGCTTGACGGTTGCAGGCAACAGGTATTCAACCGGCATTCCTATGCTGTTGTTGCCGGTGATGTGCATATTCTGGCTCATCACATCAAATGATACAAAACTGTTCAGGTTTTTGTTGTGATGAAAACTTGCTTTTAACCTGGGTTCCGGTATTATGTAAAACCGGTTTTCGATGGCAAAAGTGTTGAGTCGCCCACCCAATTCCAGCGTGTGACCTGCCGGTCGGGTTATTTTTCCACCGGCATAAATTATGCCTTCAAAAGCTTCCATCAACATTGTGTGGTTGTGACCAGATTGCAAAGCGTTGTTGCCGCCCGATGTCTCGTAGGTATAATCATTTGGCTTAAAATACCTGTAGGTGAGCTGTGTTCCGCCAAATATGCTGGTTGCAGGTGTTATGTAATATTCCATTTCCGATTTCAGACTGTATTCACCGATTGTCGAAAGCAGGGTGTTTTTTGCAATATATTTATCTTCATTACTTGTATTTTCCGAAATTAAATTGTTCTTAACCCGGTATTTCGAAAAATGCAGGGTGGTATTGCTGAATACCCGGCTGTTGAAGAGATGGTTCCAGCGAAGGGCAGCCATTGTATTGCCCCATTGGTTTGTTTGCATGTAATAATCTGTTCCGTCGTCTTTTTTTTCTTTGAAGCCGGCAAGTGTTTTGTCGTCTCCTGTGTAAAAGCTCAGATGGATTTTGTTTTTGGCATCAATAATTTTGTTCAGTTTAATGTTAAGATCGTAAAAATTGTACCCCACCGTTGAGCCGGGATTGACTTTTTGGGCCAAAGGTCTCGCGATCAGGTCGAAATAAAACCGCCTGAAGCTGATCAGGTAAGAAGCTTTGTTTTTTTGAATCGGACCATTCACGGTAAATCTGGCAGAAACCAATCCCAGACTTACATTACCACCGGTTTTCGAAAGATTTCCGTCGGCCATATTCACATCAAGCACCGACGAAAGCCTGCCCCCGTATTTTGAAGGAAATCCACCTTTTATAAGCGTTGAACTTTTGATGGCATCGGTGTTAAAGGCTGAAATAAAACCTCCGAGATGGTTAATGTTATAAAGTGGAACATCATCAAGCATAACTAGGTTCTGATCGGGTGAACCGCCCCGCACATGAAGCCCCGTAGTGCCTTCATGGCCTTGCTGAACACCGGGTGTAAGCTGGTAAACCTTTATCAGGTCGGTTTCACCCCCCAGCGCAGGAAGTGATTTAATTACCTGGGCAGTTAGCCGGTGCATGCCAGGCGACGAAGTAATTCCTGCATTATTTCCCGAAATGATTTCAACCTGTTTAAGCTCTACGCCGGCCTTTAACCGGATATTTACCAAAGTATCTTTTATCAGATTATTCAACAGCAAAGTGTCGCTGAGGTAGCCAACATAAGTAATTACAAGCACCACGGGTGCACATTGTGGCAACCCCGGGGTAATGCTGAAAAAGCCATAACCATTGCTGCTTGTGCCTTTGGCTGTATTGGCCTCGTAAATACCGGCATACAATAACCTTTCACCACTTTTTGAATCCGAGACAAATCCGCTGATGGTTTGCCCTGAAACACCTTTTTGAATCAGCAAAATCATTATGAAACCCAGCAAAACGAGGTTGCGGGAAACTGAATATCGGTTTATTTTATTTGAATTCATAAACTACAGTATCGCGGGTGGATGTAAAAAGTGAGAATAATCCGGCACCATTTTCTATGTTGCCATCGATTGAAACCGGTAAAGTCATGCCCTGCCAGATACCGCCCTGATTATACATGAATTTATAAAGTGTTTTATAATAAAGGTAATGCTCGCGGGTAACACTTCTAAGCTCCGAAACCACAATCACTTTTTGCAGAGATTCAGTGAAAAAGTAGAGGAAATAGTACAATGGTATGCTTACCTGTGATCCATTGAACATGGCATCGCTGAAAAGCATGGTTGTGGGTTCGTACTGCATAATGTCCTCACTTACCATGATGGGATCAAACGACCTGAAATAATGGTAACCATAGCTGGTGGACGAATCATCCACAATTTGTGTGACAGTAAGACTAAATTCGTAATAATTGGTTTCGTCGGAAGGGTCGTCGAAACTCAATTGAACCCTTGAAAAATAAACATCATCAATAAGAAGAGCCGATGGTGTAATTTCAATGTTGTGGGCAATGATGCTTTTGGGTATTACTGTTTGTGCAAAGGTGTGTTTATTGTCTGTGCCGGTTACCCGAAGAAAAATGGTGTCGCCGGGTTGAGCTGATAAACCATCTGCAATAAATCTTTTTCCGTTATACCTCAGCGGGGTTTGGTTCCCGTTATGAATAACAAAAGCTTCGGCGGTTGAATCGCAGCCGCTATATCGGGTTGTGTCGTAAATATGCCGTGTTCGGGCAATATATAGCTGCAGGGTATCATTATGCGATTGGCTGGTAAAGGCAACGGTAGTTGTTTCCGCCTGGGGAATGTCCATATCAACCGGTGTTTCACAGGAAGTAAACAAAAGGACAAAAATTGCAATTAATAAGTGTATTGTTTTTTGCATAAAAAGAAGAAAAGCACCCCGATTGAAAATGGCGGGGTGCTGATTACAATTTACTTAAAATGGTAGTTAAGTTTGTAGGTAGGTGCAAAATGATATCCTTCAAACCAAATATCGGGTGAGTATTTAACCATCAGATCAAGCGTTACCTTTTTTTTGTAGAGGTTGATGCCCATTCCGGCAGAGGTGAACCAGCCTGGTTTAGGTTTTTTCAACTCTTCAATTACATCTGGTGGATAATTATTAATTCCGGGAAAATCAAAACTAATAAACCGATAATAACCCCCAAGCTCAGTTATTATAGAAACATTCTTTTTGCTGAAGAAAATGTATCTACCCAAAATCCCCGGTTTAAATTCGAAATAGTACTCGCTATTTGCTTTATTCTTCGAATTATAAAACGACAAATCCACAGCCAGAAACAAATTTTTCGGCACTTCAATTCCATACCTTATGGCGTATACCTTAATCTTGGACTTTCCGGGATAATAGCTGGTTTGCCATAACCTGTCAAGGGAATTGATGTAGGGGTTAAATTGTATTCCAACAAATTGACTGTTTTCATTTAAGATTTTTGCAAAAATGTTTTGGGCATGAACATTTTGTTGGTTCAAAAGAAAAGGAAGAAAAATAATAAAATAACCGAAGATTTTCATTTAATTAAGTTTGGGTAAATAATTGTTTGTGTGTGCTATACACAAGTTTCTTCACTTTGTTAATCAGCAAACAACTGGTTGTCGATTATTTGGGCTATATTGCCATATCTCTGTCCATAATGAGTAACTAGACATGAACTATTAGGTGTTGAAATAGGTAAGACTGCCCCATCAACTAAAGTACGTCTAAAGTTGTCATGATCTAATTTTCGATCATAAGTCGGAGGAATAGAAATTGGAGTGGATAACTGACCAAGCCATTCCATTCGATAATATCCTTCTTTGCTACTTTGTATCAATTCGGGAATTTTTGCGTAAACCCAAGCTCCAGTCCAATTTTTTTGTTGAGATGTGGTTCTTGCATCATAATTGTTATTGCCATCCCATCCATGGTATAGCCTTGCAACTATCCTTCTATCTGACCATCCTGGGAAATATACAGTTCTATAACTAATTTGCTCATCTTTTAAGGTTGATAGTTGCGGATTAACTTCACATTTTATTTTAGTGTCAGTTGACGCCAATAGCGAATTAATTAACACTGTGAATTTTACCTCGTCTTTTGTAGAAAACACAGCTTTTTCTGTTAATCTAAACAATGTGCTTTTAATCTTATAAACCCCATGTTTATCAGATAAATAGCTTTTTAAAGAGGACATAGGCATCTCCCAAAATTCCGAGTTGTCTTCAAGAATAATTTTTTTAAAACAATCGGGATTTTTTGTCCTATAATTATCAAATTCAACAGGGTCGGTAATTCTCATTCCTTTGTCGTAAACTTCTGAGAATGATTCAAACCCTAAATTTTTGTTAAATTGGTAAATAATTTCAGGATTTGTTTCATTTTGCCTTATCCAGTTAATATGATCATTAAAGGTTGCAGAATCTTTAAATACCAAATATCCGTTTTTTAACTGGATATCGGTGTTTTCTGATTCGTTTTGGGTCGTTTCGATGTCTTTCTTACAGCCAGCAAGTGTAAAAGCAATCAGGATTAGCGCGAAAATTGATTTTTTCATTGTGTTCATAGTTTTCGTAATTTTGCGCTCATTACCGGTTGGCAGGGGAGCGGTTGCCGGTTAGCTTGTCAGAGTAAGGGCAGCCAACTCCCCGTAGCCGGTAATAAGCCGGTTAAAATTATTTAATTTGTCTGTGTTCCGAGGTGATTTTACAGCAGCATTTCCTGCCACAATGTGGCTTCCTCCTTTCTAAGTATCTATGGTTTTATTGGTTTGCCGTAATACAACAGCCCGTTTTTTTTAAGCTTAAATTATATATTACCCTCTAATATTAAGTATTCAATCCTGATATTCCCGGGTTTGTTGCAAATATAGCCTTATTAGTTTAAAAACTCAGATTGGGGAGAGAAAAAGCGTTATATTTAAGAATTTTAGAACAGTTCTAAATAAAAAAAAGCCAAAGATATTATTATGGGTATTATTTTCATATTAGATATATAAATGCTGCATGTTTTGAGGATAAATAATCAGTGTCATTATAATTCTGTTAATGAAGAAAAATCTTATTAAGAAACCTGGATTTCTCAGTCCCTTGAAACTCCGAAACCTATTCTTTAACTGAAGCAGGGTATATCAGCCGGGTCTTGTGCCCGTCCATTAAAAACATTTTCTGATATGATTCAAATGGCTGGTGTCAGTCGTTCATTGTGGCAGGAAGGTCGCTTGAGGGCACGCTTTTATTGATTCCGGTGTCGTTAGCCAGTTCATCAATTTTTGTTTTGCTCCAGATTTCAGTATTCAGCAAATGGGCAACCCTGCTTATAATGTGAGAGGCTACCGGGGCGGTCAGGAATATAAAAACAACAATCATCAGGCTGATGACTGATGTGTAGAAATCAGCAAAAAAGAACACTGCGGCAATCAGAAACAACAAAATGCCAAAAGCCGGCGCTTTGGTGGCTGCGTGCATCCGGGTATAAACATCAGGAAAACGGATTACACCGACAGCCGCAAGCAATGAAAAAAATGCTCCGGCAAGTACAAAAATGGCTACTATAAGGTTGTTAATCATAGTATTTCTTTTTCAGATAGGTTGCATAGGCAACTGTGCCAATAAAAATAACCAAAGCTACAATGGCAGCAATGTCAAGGTAACGAACCTGGCCTGTGTATATGGCAAATACAACGGTAAAGCCTATGGAAAGTGAAGCAATCAGATCGAGGGCTACAATGCGGTCGGGCAATGAAGGCCCTTTGGCCAACCGGTAAAGTGCCAGCAACATGGCCGCCGAAAGCATGGTAAGTGCAGTAATTGAAACCCAATCAGGTAAAACAGAGTAATCGGTCATCATTCAAAAACCTCCATAACTTTTTTTTCAATGCCCTCTTTTATCTCCGATTCAAAAGAATCGCGGTCATTTACATACATTCCGTGTACATATATACTTTTCCGGTCGTCACTGATGTCCATACATACACTGCCCGGTGTCATGGTAATCAGGTTAAACAATGCCAGAATCTGGTTATCGCTGTTTGCGCGGATGTTAATTTTAACGATGCCCGGACTGATTCTCATTTTAGGGCTCAGAATATCCCTGGCCAGGAAAAGATTTGCTTTCACCATTTCCCTGACATAAAAGAGCAGAAAGATGAAGAAATCGGGTATGTTGACAAGCATTTTTTTCATAATGATCGGTTATTGATTTACGAACCCATAACAGCCTGAATGTAAATTTTCGGATCGAGCAACTGTCCGGCAGCATTCATGGCAATTTCAAGGATTGGCTTTACGGCAAGGCCCATGGTAAGCGTGATAAGTCCAAGAATAACCACAGGTATTACCATTGAAACCGGCAGATTTTCATTTTCGCCTTCATAGGGTGAAAGGCCTTCAGGGCGGGGTTTCCAGAAGGCTTCGTTCCATATTTTTACCATCGAGAATAATGTAAATAAACCTACAGCCAGCGCGATGAATGAAATCACATATTCACCGGCGTTGAATCCGGCCGAAATGAGAATCAGTTTCCCAAAAAATCCCGAAAGGGGAGGAATGCCGGCAAGTCCGAAGGCCGGAATGATAAACAGAATCGAAAGCCATGGCCTGATTTTGTAGAGGCCTCCGATTTTCTTCAGGTCATAGCTTCCGGTTACCCGGTTGATCAGTCCGGCCACCAGAAAAGTATTGGTTTTGGCGATGATGTTGTGCGCCATATAAAAGATGGCTCCTGCAATTCCGGCTACAGTAAAAATGCCAAGCCCCATAATCATATAGCCAATCTGGCTGATGATGTGAAAAGAGAGAATTTTCCGGATATCGTATTGCGAAGCGGCCGTCAAAACGCCGATAACCATGGTAAACCCGCCAATCCAAAGGAACAGCGGGTGCCAGAAAAGTTTATCCTGAACAAAAAACAGGGTATAAAACCTGATCATTGCATATACACCTACTTTGGTGAGCAACCCGGCGAATAATGCCGTAATTGCTACAGGAGGCGTGTGGTAGGATGCCGGCAGCCAGAAAAAGAACGGGAACACCGCTGCTTTGATCGAAAATGCCACAAAGAACAATACCGCCGAAGTGTTCATCAGAACATTGTTATCGGCGAGCGAAAGTTTCAGCGCAAGGTCGGCCATGTTCAGGGTGCCGGTTTTTCCATAAAGCAAACCGATTCCGGCCAGAAAGAAAAGCGACGAAACAAGATTGATACTTACATACTTTATGGCTCCGTTAAGCTGCTTTTTTTCTCCGCCAAGGGTAATCAGTACAAACGATGCGGTAAGCATTACTTCGAACCATACATAAAGGTTGAAAATGTCGCCGGTTACAAATGCTCCGTTCACCCCCATCAGCAGGCCATGCACCATGGGAAAATAGAAAAACGACTGCCGCTGCCGGTCAATGGCATCAATGGAATAAATACTCACGCTTACCGCGATAATGCCGGCCAGCACCAGCATTATGGAGCTGAATGCATCCACCACCAGTGTGATGCCGAAGGGAGCTTCCCAGTTTCCGGTGTTCAGCACCAGAATGCCCTGTGATTTTACCCTTAAAGCCAGCAATACTGAAACCACCAATTGCAGCATTGCTCCGGTAAGTCCGATCCATGGCTGCCATTCCCTTCGCTGAAAGTTGAAGAGCAGAAAAATAATGGTAAGCAGGGGAATAAGTATGGGTAATGCCGGCAATATCATTTATTTTCTCCTTCCTTAAGTTCGTCCAGATCTTCGGTTCCTGTTGCCTGATAGAACCGGTACATTAGTGCCAGGAAAAATGCAGTAATCCCAAAGCCGATGACAATTGCGGTAAGTATTAAAGCCTGCGGCAGCGGATCGGTGGGATTCGCAGAAACAGCAGTTAAACCATCGCTGGCAAACTGCGGTTGTCCTTTATGCAAACCTCCTGCAACAAAAATCAGCAGATTGGTGGCATGGCTGAAGAACATTATTCCGAGAATAAGTTTAACGATGCTTCGGCGCAACAGAAGGTAAACCCCTGCGGCATAAAGCAATCCTATGACTATGGCGAGTAATACTTCCATATTTATTCCTCCATTACATTAAAAATAATGGTAACAATTACCCCCCACACGGTTAGATAAACTCCGAAATCGAAAAGCAGCGGGGTTCCAAGTTTGAGTTTTCCAAGCAAAGGAATGCTCAGCGAAACCCACTCCCCGGTAAAAAACGGATTGCCTGCAAACAGCGAGGGCAGTGTGCTGATAAATGCAAAGGAAAGTCCGGCAACGATGAGCATTAACGGGCTGACGCGGAGTTTTTTCTCAGCTTCCCGTGTATCAAAAGCCATTGCGTAAAAAATAAATCCTGCGGAGGCCATCAAGCCACCTATAAATCCTCCGCCCGGATCATTATGACCCCGGTAAAAAACCAGCATCGACAAAATAAGCGTGACTGGCAGCAAGCGCGCAGCAGCAAGTTGTACGATGTATGATTTCATGTTGCGCTTCCTTTCTTAGTTTTGAGTTTCAGCAGAGCCACCACACCAATTGCTGCGATTACCAGTACCGTAATCTCACCCAGCGTATCCAGTGCCCTGAAATCGACCAGGATAACATTTACAATGTTGCTTCCATGGGCAAGAGGTATGGCATTCTCAACATAGAAATCCGAAATCTTCGGATTCAGGTTCAGTTGCCCGGCTTTGAGAACAAGGCCAGTCATAAATCCGCCGACAAGCAGGGCTATCGCTGCATCCCGCAGTCGCGAAGCATTTGATGAGAAATTGGTAAACTTTGGCAGATGATAAACAACCACCATAAAAAGCACAAGTACCAGTGTTTCGGCGAGCATCAGGGTTATAGCAACATCAATGGCTCCATAAATAACAAATAAAAGGCCTATGCCATAACCAACCCCGCCCAGCGAAAGAATGGCAGCAAGCCTCGACTTCACTGAAACGGCAATCAGGGTGGAAGATACGATAAGAATCAGGATCAAAATCTCGTAAATTCCTGGTTTTGAAAAGCTGATATTTTCTATATCGGGCCAGGTATAAATCAATTGATACCAGGCCAGCAGTGAGGTCATGATAAAAATGGCCATCAGGTAAAATCGCTGGTAACCGCTCTGGATAAATGAAGTCTTTTTTTTGGTGAGATGCAGAAACATGTCAAGTCCTTTATTGAAAGCATCAGCAAACCTGAAGGTAATCACTTCATTGTTGAACTTTGTGAGTACAGGATTTACTCTACGATAGAGCAAAAACAATGTTATTCCGGCTGCCACGGTAATGAAACTCACCAGAAGCACTTCGTTAAATCCATGCCAGAGCGATAATTTCAGGCTATCAATGGTGGGCCTGATGGATTTTATGGCCGGACTTAGCAACAGATCAGCAACCCTTGCCGGAAACAAACCAAAAATAAGGCTGATGCCAGCCAGTAAAGTAGGGCCGATACGTAGGGCAAAAGCAGGGCGTTTTGGTTTTTCTCCGGGATATTTCAACGGACCGAGAAAAAGGTTAAAAATAAGCGCCAATGAAATGGCTACCATAATTACATTGGTCAGTACTCCGGCCACAAGCAGCAGATTGCCAATGTCGGGCAATGCAAATTTGGCTTCATAAATGAGTTCCTTGCCGATAAATCCAATCATCGGCGGAAGCCCGGCCATACTGAGCAGCGAAATAATCGCTGCCAGCGATGCTGTTGGCATTACTTTGCCAAGTCCCCCAATTTTTCGCAGATCGCGTGTGCCGGCCGATTTATCAATTAAGCCTGCAATCATAAATAATGCACCTTTGTAAAGAGCGTGCACCAGGAGAAAAATAATGGCTGCCTTGATTGAAATGTCAGTATCAATGCCCAGCATCAGCACCAGTGTTCCAAGGGCACTGATTGTGGTGTATGCAAGTACTTTTTTGAAATCGGTTTGAGAGTAAGCAAAATACCCGCCCAGAATCATTGTAACGGCTCCGGTAATGGTAAGGATATATTTCCACTCCGGCGTGCCACCCATCACCGGACTTAGTCGCATCAGCAGATAGATACCCGCTTTTACCATTGTTGCCGAATGCAGATATGCACTCACAGGCGACGGTGCCTGCATGGCTCCCGGCAGCCAGAAATGAAACGGAAACTGAGCCGATTTGGTAAAGGCTCCGGCCAGAATCAGTAACAGAACAGGCAGATAGTGCGGATGATTGCGGATTAAGTCGCCTGATTTTAATAATTGATTGATTTCCAATGTACCTGCAATCTGACCCAGCATGATAAAACCGGCCATCATAGCCAATCCGCCTGCAACGGTAATCAATAATGCCTGAAGGGCAGCATTTCGGGCTTCCGGCTTTTCGTGATAAAAACCAACCAGCAGGAAAGAACTTACACTGGTTAGTTCCCAGAAGATAAATAAAGTAATCAGATTGCCTGAGAGCACCAGCGCAAGCATGGCAAATTCAAACAGCAAAATCAGGAAAAAGAAGCGATGCTTCATGGCATAGGGCTTCATGTAGTTGCCTGAAAATACCAGAACCAACGCTCCCATACCGGTCACCATAAGGGCGAAGAAAAGGGAAAGCCCATCGAGGTAGAGCGAAAAGTTGAGGTAAAGCTCTGGTAACCATTCAATGGTGTAGTTCAGGGTGTTGCCTTTTGAAATAAAGCCTGCGAACCCAAGCAGATAAGCAAACCCGGAAGCTGAAACCATACCCAGTAGCCAGGGTGCAGCCTTTCCTGCCCTGCTGATAAGCATGGGAGCTAAAAATGCTGTTATCAATAAAATAACAAGGTAGATAAGTAATCCCGACATTAGTAGCTGTTTGTTTACTTGAATTTTCTTTGATTGGGTAAACGAATTTAAGGAAAAATTGTTTATGCTGTTATACTTTTCACAATCATTGGACCATCATTAACTGTTTCTTACAGAATTTTAAAATCGACTATAAATATGTTACATAAACAAATATTCAGTTATTTATAGGAACTAACTTTCATCTTTTCAACGGTTTATCAGAATATTGTAAGGTTCACATAAGTACAGAGCCTTCAATCAGGAGAACGCCTTGTTGATCTGGGCTTCCCGAAAAATGCACTTATTGTAATGATTGAAAAAATAAAAAATACATTACGCCCAACGGCTCAACCATCATTGAACCCGGAGATGACCTGCTGGTAATGACCGATAACCCGAATGACCTGATAACTGTTAATGCCTGTTTGGGAATTAATCGGTTGTAAACAACTTTATATCATGATTTTAAAAATATTGCTTCTTCATTATCTTCCTTTTTATTTTATTATGGATTGATTTTCCGTGCTGAAATACTGCCTTCTTTGAAACCTTTCTAAATTATCATAACTCCTTGCAGAACGTAGAATATGTTATAGTTTTGTCGGCGATATGAATGACAATTCTTAACGCTAAAATAATCCAACCAAACCATGAAAAGATTAATTATTCTTTGCGGATTTGCCCTGCTGTCGGGCTTTTTGTTAAGCAGTTGCACAAAAGATGAAGAAGAACCAGTTCCTCCAACCGTAGCTTTCAACCAATTACCCATATATATTACGGGTGATGTTTCAGCGGCCTTTGGCGATACCCTGAAATTTGGAATTATTCTTCAGTCGAACGGAACCGACAATCTTGTGAAATTCGAAATTAAGGCTAACGGGCAATCATTACTTGATTCTACCATCAACACGCAGAGTTTTACATACAATTTTTACACAATCAAGGGCATATCCGACCAGGATATCTGGGCATTTAAAGCTACCGATATCGCTGGCAATAAAAAAGAAGAAACCATTACCATTACCGGCACTTTCGGTCAGATTAATACATACACCACCATATTGGTAGGTGCTCAGGATAACGCGGCAACAGAGAGTTTTCTGTCGTTCAGCAACAACCAGGCAACCAAATATTTCCAGGCTCAGGCATTCCAGAATCAGGATAAAATAGATATTTTCTGTTTCTTCGAAAACACACCAGAGCACCAGAATATGATGTCTTTGGGTTCTCCCGGATCAAACATTACCGGAGTGTTTACCGGAGCCACTTCACCCGATAATTACACCACCAAAAACCTGACCCGTTTTTACAAAACCACACTTAATGCAGCCCAATTTGATGCCATTCAGAACGATGCTATAATTCTTGATGCATACAACGCCACTGAGGCTCGTAAAAAAGCAAGTGTGCTTACAGCAGGCGAAGTTTATGCCATTAAAATTCAATCAGGTTTAACCGGTCTTATTAAAGTAATTGCTGTTAACGGAGCAGAGTCAGGAACTCTTGAAATTGCTGTAAAAATCCAGAAACAATAAATGGGAAAATTTATTTCTTTGAATTTGATAAAACTGCAGGGCTTGTTCAGGGCCTTGCATTTTTGCAAATTAATGATTGTTCCACTAATATTTCTGGCCTGTAATCAGGAAGAGGAAATCAGTCGGGCGTCAGTGATTCTGAAAACCGGAGTTGTATATACCGCATCAGGTACAGAGGTTTCTCCAGGTGGAAAAATCAATATCGGCGTACTGGCTTCAGGAGCCGGAGCTGCCCTGACATACATCCGCATTGAACGGATTGCAGGACAGGATACAATTGTTCAGCTCGACCGGGGCATTTATGCCGGAAGTGAAGGTTATGATGCTGATTTTTCATTCCCCAAAGGCCTGGCTGATAAAGAACTCTGGCGGGTGCTGGTAATGAATGCTGAACGTGATACAGCTTCGGCTGCTTTACTTGTGCGCAAAGGCGAAGGTGTTGATTATGGTCCTATTAAACATTTTGGCCCGATTTCAGTCGGGATGCAAAATGCCTCATCTGCCAATTCATACCTCGATCTGGAGTCTGGTGTTGTTTATAATTCTACTACAGTATCAGGAAATGAAGCAAACATTGATTTGCTCCCGTATTTTTATTTCACATCCGGCCTTCCGTCGCCAACGCTTACCTGCCCCGGATATACTTCTGCCGTTGGATATTATCCGCTGATGAGCAACTGGCCGGTGAAAAATACAACTTTGTTTGATTATTATACTTCTGACAATATGCTGGTTCCTCCTGCACTGTTTGACGCCGCAGTGAATGATAGCCTGCTGGTTACAGCCTATAACCCCTCAAAAGTCAGTGGAAATTGCAAATATGCATATTCCGGAAGGGTCATTCCGTTTAAAACCCAGTCAGGCAAATATGGAATGATTAAAATCATAAATGCCGATGAATTTGAAGAAGGAGCAATTTTACTGGAAATAAAAATTCAGCCATAATTTTTTCAAATGATAAAAATTGATTTCAAAAGCTGTTTACTGATCATTTGTTTGCTGATTTTGTCTGCTTTCAGCCTGAGTGCTCAATCTTGTCTTGATGGAATTATTGCAGATGCTGCCACAGGAAAGACCTTATCGGGAGCCAGCATTAAGGCAGGATCAAAGCATGGAACCATAGCAGGCAATGACGGAAAATTCAGACTTTGCGGGCTGGAAGGCGATTCGGTTCACATTTCTGTGAGTTATATTGGTTATCAGACTTTTCAAAAAACCCTTGCAATAAAATCAAACCCGTTAAGTATCATTCTCAACGCTGAAGTATCAGAAATTGAAATATTTGTGGTTACAGCCACCCGCACCGATTCGCGCATTTCAAATACCCCGTTAAGAATCAATCAGTTGGGCCCGCAACTCATCGAAAGTCTGCCGGCTCAAAGTGTTGATGAAGTGCTGAAAATGGCTCCCGGAATCAATTTTAGCCGGTCTTTCGGAATTTTAAGCACCAAAGCTACGGTCACCTTGCGCGGAATGAGCGGAAAAGAGCAGGGAAGGGTTCTTGTCCTTATTGATGGTATTCCAATGAACAAAAGTGATGGTGGGGGTTTTGACTGGAACATGGTTGATATGGGTATGGTTCAGAAAATTGAGGTAACCAAAGGTGCCGGATCGGCCATTTATGGCGGAAATGCCATGGGTGGTATTATCAACATCATCACAAAAAAAACTGCAGAAAAATTCTTTGTCAAAGCCGGAATGGATTACGGTTCATTCAATACTGTCGGTGGTAAACTGAGTTTAGGAGGAAGCCTGAAAGTTAAGAAACCAGGAGACAGCTGGACATGGATGGCCAATACTTTTTATAGGCAGAGCGATGGCTATATCACCCAGTCTGATGCTGATGTAAACGCAAATCCTTACATTGTAAAGTCTGATTTATTTGAGGCCGGAGCTGGTTTTCGTACCCGCTATTCTTTTAAAGGTAAACACAGCATTGGTCTAACTATGAATTATTACAACGACAACCGCGGTACCGGCGAAAAAGTGTTTCAGCTCAGGGGCAATACCACAGAACACGATTCATACGGAGCAAATTTAAATTATCAGGGTTGCTTTGGCAATTACAGTCTGATGTCTTCAGCGTATTTTCTCAACGAAGATTATAAAAAGGTCAACGAATACCTGAAGGATGATTACACCTGGTACGAAGTATTGAGTACAAGGCGCGATCTGGGCTGGTTGACTTCCATTACCAGGCCTGTCGGTACGTCTCAGAAACTTACGGCCGGTTTCGATTTTAAAAATGGCAGTGTTGATGCATGGGATAAATATTATACTTCAACCGATATTGTTTATAATGCCGGCAAGATGAATACCTGGTCATTGTTTTTTCAGGATGAAATCGGGCTTCTGCAGGATAAAATCAGAATTCTGGCTGGTTTACGATATGATATTGCCAGGTTTTACGACGGCTCTTTTTATACTGAGTCGCCTACTCAGGAAACTGCATTTATGGATATTTACAATATCAAAGCAATGCAGGCACACAATAGAAGTGCATTCAGTCCCCGGCTTTCAGCGCATTATCGTTGGAGCGATAAAAACCGCTTTTATATTGGGTATTCCAGGGGTTTCAGGCCAGCTGTACTCGACGACATGTGCCGTTCAGGCAGGATTAAGGGTGGTTTTAAAGTCGCCAGTCCCGATCTGAAGCCGGAGTATCTCAATAATGTTGAAGCCGGCTTTGACCTCAGCCCTTTCAGTGGTGAAATTATGCAAAATTTGCTGCTTGAGGCCTCTGCCTACTATTCTCGTGGCAGCGACTTTCAGTATTATGTAACCAATGGCCAAACCATCGATATGGGTTTTGGTGAACGCCCCATCCTGATAAGGGCAAACATAAGTGAAGTGGAGATTTATGGTGCCGAACTTTCTTTTAATTACCAGGTTAATTCTTCAATTTCGCTATATTGCGGTTACGCCTGTGCGAGTGCAACGATTCTTGATTACACAAAAATTGCATCGAATGATACCACTAATCTTTCAGGTAATACTATGACCGATGTACCCCGAAACATAATAACGGCCGGAGCAACATGGCTTAACCGCTATGTAAATAGCGGACTTTCATTTCGCTATACAGGAGCCATGTATATCAACGATCAGAATGTTGTGGACGAATTACTTAAAGCTGACCAATATCCGGCTTATTTAACCGTTGACCTGAAATTCCGGAGACCACTCAACCGTAATTTCCAACTTTCGCTCAATGTTCAGAATATTTTTAATGTAAAAATATACGACAGCAAATACAATATCGGACCCGGCCGTTTTATCACAGCAGGCATTGGTTTTGCTATGTGATATCTGATGTTCAAATTAAGCCTCAAAATATCAAAACAAACCTAACAAAATGAAGAAAACACTTACAATTATTGCAGCCATGATGCTTGGTTTTACGGCAATGGCTCAAACCAATGATTTTTATGATGATGCTCCACTCAATGATTTAAAAATGAATGAAATCATGATCAGCGGAGAGATTGACAATCCCGGAATCATAGATCTGACAAAACTTCCGATCAGGGATGTTATTGTTAAAGAAACCGGTCTTTCGGGTGAAGCCGGAATTTTTAAAGGAGCCTACTTGTACCAGGGATATTCCTTGTACGACATTCTGAATCTGATTGTCCTGAAAAAGAAAAATGAAGCTGAGTTTCCTCCAATTATTGACCTATTTGTAGAGGTCGAAAACGCTGATGGCGAAAAGGTGGTTTTAAGCTGGGGTGAGATCTATTATCCCATTCACAGGCACGAAATCCTTATAGCTTCAGGTGTGCGCCGCATAGTGCCCTCCAAAACAAAGGAATTGTGGCCATTACCGACCGTATCGAAACTTGTGGTTGCCTGCGATCTTTACACCGAGCGAAATATCAGTAATCCGATAAAAATCACTGTTCGCTCATCAAAAATACACTTCCCGATTGACCGGAATATCCCTGAAATGTATGCGGATGAACTTGAATTTTATTCAAGCCAACATCTGCATACCCTTAAAGATGGTGAACTAAAGGGAAATTTTGTATCTTATGGTTCAGTTTTTTATGGACGAGGCACCGGAATCCATGGCACAACTCCATTTAAAGGGGTAATGTTTAAAGACTATGCTGTATCTCACTATCCTTTAACCAGAGAAAATCTTAAGCAAGGCATAATTCTGGTGGCGGCACCTGATGGTTACCGCGCTGTTTTTACTTATAGTGAGATATTCAACCGTAACGATCAGGCCGAAGTCTTGATTGTACCCATGTCAGGGATAAAAACGCAGGGTGCGTATTTACTCTACCCGGCTGCTGATTTTTTTTCTGATCGATCCATACGGTGTATGAATGAGGTGAGGTTCTATTATTCTTCTGATTTGTAAGGAATTACAATAATTTTCGCTCAATGCCGGAGAATCTGTTTTGATTTCTTCGGCATATTTTTTTTAAATCTGTGACAAAAATAATGCGCCACCATGCAGGTCTATGGGTATTTTTACTCATTAACCCGGTAACTCTGCTCACTGAAAAATTGGTATTTTAACGAATTGCGCTCACCTCTTGTCTGTTGTACTTTTGTATCATCAGTTTTGGTAATTAAAATTATCAAAATGGATTTCAGAAAATCGTAAGGGGCGATCGGCAGAAATCCTGAATGAATAAAAAAGGGAAAACAAATTAAAAGGTTAGTGCCATGAAAAAAATTATCTTTATTACCGGAATGTTTCTGTTTTTTGCAATGATCAGCAACGCTCAGTCAACCAAAGTAAAAACAGCAAAAAGTCCTGGAATTATGATAGGACTCGACAGTGCATTGGTAAAAATGGAATATGCCCGCTGGAACAATGAAAACACAGGTGAGCAATGGGAGAAGTTTTCCTATGCCGATAAGATCGTGTACTATTGTAAGAAATCAGACAATAAAAACAAATCCAATGTTGCTCATATTTATGAATTTGATGAGTATGGAATTAATGTAAAATACACGACAATAGCCACACAGGAGAAATTCAGATACGCCTGTGATTATTTGAATACCATAGCACTACGTAATAAATATGTTTATGAATTTCAGGGTGTAAATGAACACAATCAGGGCGTATGGGTTTCCAGTAAATCAATTTCAGACTATTCAGGATGTAATTGCGGAAATCTCAAGGTAACCGTTACCTCAAGCCTTAGCGATGATGCACTCAACAGCCTCGTTGATAATTGCCCGGTAATGCCAGGGAAATCGGGTGAACTAATTTCAATAGAATACATGGCCTTGAACCAGTAAATGGATGGGATCGTTTACAAAAAAGAAGGGGGGCGGATTGCTCCTCTTTTTTTTATAAACTTTATTCCCTTGTCTTACAATGAAGTGATGCTATTTAAGCCTGAAAGCTGAAGTAGGTCATCTTAACCATGGACTAACCAACACCAATCTGCTCAATGACTTTTTCAGGTTTATTTTTCCACCGTTTGTGCGACCAAAGCCAGTTTTCAGGCTGCTCCCTGATGTCATTTTCGAGCAGTCTGGCATACTCACTCAAAATATCTCTTATTCTCATTCCGTCGCCGGGTAGCGATATTGTTTGGTAAGTAACCAAATAGTAACCGGGTTTAATTTTTCTGATAGATTGATAAACAACTGCGGCGTGGGTTGCCTGGGCCAGTTTAGCACCTCCTGTAAAGAAAAAACTGGGCTGGTTCAGGAAATTGAAACAATATTGAGGATCTTTATGTGAAGGAGATTGATCACCTATGAAATAATAGAGCGCAGGATAATCTTTCCTGCTCAGTATATACCTTCCGGCTTGTTGCATGGGTAATAACTTCAATCCGAATCTGCTGCGCACTCTGCTCATTAGATTTTCGGCAATTTTGCTGCTCAGTGGTTTATAGAGCGTGTAGGTACTGAAATTGAAAAACAAGGGTGAAAGGGTTATCCATTCCCAGTTGCCCCAATGCCCTCCCATAACTATTACATTTACACCCTGTTCATGCAATTGAATGATCAGTTCAGGATTTTGAAGCTGGAAGTGTTTCCTGACTTCTTCGGGACCCATGCCCTGGCTTTTGATGACTTCGGTGAAAACTGCAAAAAAATGCCGGTAGAACCGATGGGAAATGGCTCTTATTTCTTTATGACTTTTTTCAGGGAAAGCCCTTGAAAGGTTTTCTATAATCACTTCGCGCCGGTACCTGAAAACTTTTTCCGCCAGAAATCGCAACATACCCGATTTGAATAATAAAATACCCATAGGCAAATGCCCTGACAGTTTTATTATTCCAAAAAGAAAGGCGGATAATATCCTTTGTAAAAGATTCATTTTATCAATGGCTGGTTGGCAGGTGATCGGGTGCGTCCAACCCGACAAATATACTTAAGGAATTCATCCGCAGGCAGGTTTAAATTATATTAATTACTGCCCAAAGCTTAACGAACCCAAAGTTAAAAAAAATAAATAAATCATTTTCAGGCATATTTTTGCTGTTTAATGAATAAAAATACGTACCTTGTCGGAATATTGTAAAAAGATGAAAAAAAACAGGCCCCTTTCAAGTCAGAATCAAAAAACTGTTCAAACCCTTACCCCCCAGATTACTGCAGCCTGCGGCTCTCTTAAAGGAAAATATGCTGTTGTACTCGATGGTGGAAAAACAACCATTTACATTTCAGACAAAAGCCGCGAAGCCGAGATCATTGAGCGTTATAAGCAAAGACGCACCAGGTAGTTAACTGCCCTAATCAGCTTTTGATTAATCTATAGATTTTAAAATTGAAGAAGTATTCTGCAGAATCAATGCTCAGTTTTTACAAAACAGATTTTCAAAGGTAATAACTTGTTTTACAGCATACGGCATGAAGTGAAAATCTCAAGCAGGTTGATGATATTTTGATACAGAAATGCTGTAGGTCGTTAGAACCATTCAATAAAGTTTATTTCTCAGTTCTTTCAATGCAGGATCTGAGATATAATCATCATAATCCATCAGTTTATCAATTGTACCATTGGGACCGATTTCAATAATCCGGTTACAAACGGTTTGAATAAATTCGTGGTCATGCGATGACATCAGAATATTGCCCTTGAATTTGATGAGCGTATTGTTGAATGCCTGAATAGACTCGAGGTCAAGATGATTGGTAGGTGTGTCGAGCAGCATTACATTGGCATTGCGTATCATCATGCGGGCGATCATGCACCGCACTTTTTCGCCCCCTGAGAGTACATTTGCCTTTTTATAGACCTCTTCGCCAGAGAACAACATTTTTCCTAAAAATCCTCTGAGATAAAATTCCGATGTATCGTCTGAGAACTGACCAAGCCATTCAATGAGTGTGAGGTCAGTTTTGAACAAATCTTCATACTCAAGAGGAAGATAGGCTTTAAGAATGGTTTGTCCCCAGGTAAATGAACCTTTGTCAGGTTCAAGGTGGCCCTTCAGAATTTCAAAAAGAGCGGTCATGGCACGGGTATCCCGTGAAAGAAAAACGATTTTATCGTCCTTCATCATGGTGAAGCTAACATCTTTAAACAGCAGGGTACCGTTTATACTTTTCTGTAAATCCATAACTTCCAGAATGTTATTTCCGGGTTCGCGTTCCGGGGTAAAAACTATTCCGGGATATTTTCTTGTGGAAGGCCTGATTTCTTCGATGTTGAGTTTCTCAATCATTTTTTTGCGGCTCGTGGTCTGCTTCGATTTTGAAGCATTGGCACTAAATCGGGCTATGAATTCAAGCAACTCCTTTTTCCGCTCTTCTGCTTTTTTATTCTGCGTTTGTAATTGCCTCAGCGCCAGTTGACTGGATTCGTACCAGAATGAATAATTGCCGGCATACATCTGAACCCGGCTGAAGTCAATATCAACAATGTGTGTGCAGATGGAATCAAGAAAGTGCCTGTCGTGCGAAACAACAAGGACAGTATTGTCAAAATTGGCCAGATATCCCTCGAGCCAGTTTACAGTCTCCAGGTCAAGGTCGTTGGTAGGTTCATCGAGCAAAAGATTGTCGGGTTTACCGAAAAGAGCCTGAGCCAGGAGCACTTTTACCTTTTCTTTACCGTCAAGTTCTCTTACCAGTTTTTCATGTAGTTTTTCTTTTATCCCTAAACCACTGAGCAGGCTGGCAGCTTCACTTTCGGCGTTCCAGCCATTCATTTCGGCAAACTTTTCTTCCAGTTCCGAGGCGCGATGGCCGTCATCTTCTGTAAAATCGGTTTTTGAATACAAGGCATCCTTTTCGTGCAAAACCTTCCAGAGTTCGGTATGCCCCATCAAAACAGCCGAAAGTACGGTGTAATCATCAAACTCAGAGTGGTTCTGCCTGAGCACCGACATTCTTTCGCCAGGCGCCATACTCACAATTCCTTTCATATTCTCTATTTCACCTGAGAGCATTTTTATGAATGTGGATTTCCCCGCACCGTTGGCTCCAATGATCCCATAGCAGTTGCCAGGGGTGAAATTCATATTTACATCCTGAAATAAAATGCGTTTCCCGAACTGAATGCCCAGGTTTGAAACTGTAATCATTTAATTTTGTGTTAATTGAGATTTGAAAGGACTGCGGTTAATAAGGGCTGCAAAAATACGATTTTTATGGACGCGAATTTAATGCCGGCAAACATTGACCTAAACCAAGGTATTTAGCAATTTTCTAATCCCAAAAAAGTATTCGGACTACTTGACATTTCGAGTCTTTTTCACTAACTTTGCTTAAATAAACAACTCCCAGATTCACTTTCTATTTTCTCTTTTTTCTCCTCTTAACTTCAATGGTGCAATTCTGCTTGATTTGAGTTTAAATTTTTTCTGAATAAACTTTGTTGAGTCTGAAAATATGAGAGATACACTTCATGACCAATATTTTTTACTGTTTCTCATTTTTCAATCTATGCTTAGCTAAATTGGAAATTAAACAAGAATTTCTTCAATCAGAAAAATGTTTTCATAACAATGCTAAAAATCAGAGCCTATGAAAGCAGTTCACTTCTTCAATCTGAATGAGAAGTACTTCTCGAAGGAAATGAGAACTCTTTTGCCGTCTCAATTAACAGAAGCAGATTCGAAGATTTTATCTTTTGCAACCATCAGCCTTGTTAGCATTGTTTTTTGGCTTGTTCTGATATTTAGCCTGTTTGCCGGACAGAAGATTCATGCACAGGATACCCTGTTTCTAAGGGATGGAAGTTACAGGCTTGTCAGGGATATTACAATAACCGGGAATCTGTTAAAGTTTTATGACTACAACGAGATCGGAGGGCCGCTTAACGTTGTTTTGAAGTGTGATTATCAGATGATTGCATATTGTGACGGAAATAAAACGTACTTTGAAGAATATCAGATTCCCGTTAAAATCATTCCGGAGAAATCTGAAGCAATTGAATATTCATTTGGTCGCCATGTATTAAGCTTGAATGTAATTGATCTTTTTTACAGGTCACTGACAGTAAATTATGAATTTTTCACTCCCCTCAGAAACTTAAGCTACAGAGTACCTGTTTCGATAGGGCTTAATCCCAGGCGGTTATCTGGTTACGAGAGAAGTTTACACTACAGGAATATTCAGGTTAATTACCCGGTAAATAAAATTTACAGCCTTGGTGTTGATCTGTCTTATTATCCGGGAAAATTGAGTCAAGTCAGATTCTTTACCGGACTTGGATTAGAAATCGGACAACATTATAAACACTATCAATATTATGATATTCATGTGTACGATGTTAATGAATTTTGGAAAGAAACCTCCTTTTCTGTGCTGGCCCAAAGCGGAGCCATGTTTCATATGTCTGAACGCCTGGTGATGACAGGTAACGTGGATATAGGTTTTATTAATCTTTACAGACCTTATATCAGATATGGAATAGCAATAGGAACCAGTTTTAAAAAGAACAATCATGAAAACAAGCAAAAGTGAACTCAAGGAATTTTCAGGAACTGAAAAGGACTTCAAGAAAAAGTATCTACCCAAAATAGCATTATTTGTGCTGTTTGCATTTCTGAATCTGGTTATTGGATGTCACTATTATAAAGTAATGAAGGTGCCGGTTGATTCAATGGATCAGGAAACGTTAAATCCACAGAGGTATGTTATTCTACATCTGGGAGGCGATGCCTGGCATTTCAGTTCACTTGAACTCGATCAGGATAAAAATGAGTTGAGAGGCCGGATTATGCCACTGGCTTCCAATCATGAGAATTTTCGCTCAAACAATCCTGACAAGCCTAACCGTTACAAGGTCGCCAATCCCAGCCCTATCAATGAACTGCACATCTATACCAAAGAATATCAGGTATTTGACAGTTTAAATGTTGTTGTTCCACTAACTGCTGTATCAAAAATAGAACTTTATGATAAAGACATGGCTACGACTACCTTTACATACGTTTTCACGACTATAGGTATTCTTTTGACCGCATTTGTTATTTTTCTTATACTCCTTTTTATATTTAAAAGTTCATGTCCGTTTGTATATACTTTCGATGGTCAGTCCTACACATTTATGGGTGAGATTTATGGTGGATCCATCTATTCGTCGCTTGAGCGTGATGATTACATGCCTTTGCCGGGATTTCAACCTGCCGGAGGTAAATTTACAGTGAAAATTTCGAATGAACTGCTCGAAAGACAATACACCAATCTGGCGCAACTTATTGTTGTTGAACATCCTGAAGTCACAGAAGTATTGATGGATAAAGGCGGAAATGTTCAGACCATAACCTCAGCCGTGACTCCTTTTTCTGCCAGTTCAGAACTTGAAACTGATTACACCGGAGCCCTGGCTGCAAGAGATTTTGGTTATTATCTCTTCAACGATCAGAATTCTGATGTGCGGGAACAGAATGCACTCATCATGTCCTTTAAGAAACCTGAAAATGCTGAATCCGGGAAACTTATACTGAATGCAAAGAACTCATTGTGGCTGGATTATATTTATGGCGAGTTTACCAAACTTTTTGGTACAGCCTACAACCGTTTTGCTGAAAAGCAAAAGCAGATTCCGGCAGAAAAAAATATTCAGTGGATGCAGGATCAGGGGCTTGTGTTGTCGGTTTACCTTGAGACTGAAAACGGCTGGCAGTTTGTTGACTATTTCGATATGGTAGGTCCGATGGCAGCACGAGACCTGGTGATGCCGGTAGATTTGTCTGATGTAAAGTCTGAGAACGTCAGGATGAAGCTAACCTGCGGCCAGATGTTCTGGGAGCTTGATTACGCAGCCATGGATTTTACTGAAAATATTCCTGTTAAAATACATTACCTTGATCCAGCAACAGCTGTTGATGAAAAGGGCAGGGATGTCACTAAACTGCTGTTGGATACTGATAATCTGTATCTTGAACAGCCTGAAGTCGGGAATGAAGCAGTAATTACCTGGCCTGAAATAAAACTGACGGAGGGGCAAGATTTTACAGCATTTCTTCACAGTCGTGGATATTATGAACACATCCGCGATTACAAAACAAAACCTGATATTGCCTATCTGAAATCTTTCTACGAAAAGGGTGCATTTAATGAATTTTCTCGTCAGCATTACAATAGAATACTCAACAGCAATGCTTTGCTGGTCAAACAAACAGGGGATGACAATTAGTTACTCAGAAACCCCGAACCAACAAAATCAGCAAAAATCGTGAAATTCACTGCCCGGAATGTATCATAAAACTGAAATAATTACAGGCGTCAGAGCCAGTCTTATTAACATACAGATTCAGGCCAATATCATCTGGTTAGCCTGGAAGAAATGCCGTAATCCTATCCGGTTGCTCCAGATTATGAAGAAACTTTATAGACTGCGTAAGAGTTACCTTGGTTTCAGCAGACCAAAGAAAATGGCAGTGGTTGACGGAAAGTATTACATTCATCTTTATGGTTCTGGATGGAAATCAACAGCCTACACCAGAAATATTGAAAGTGAGATTTACAGGATTTCACCTGTGGGGCCAAAGATCAACCGATTTACCAATGTTTTTATGGCCTTAACTGCGCGTTGCCCTTTGCATTGTGAACACTGCTTTGAATGGGATGCACTGAATCATTCTGACAAACTTACTTTACCTGAACTCAAATCCATTGTCAGTCGATTCCAGGAGGTTGGTACCAGCCAGATACAGTTTACCGGTGGTGAACCCATGCTCAGATTTAACGACATTGTTGAAATATTGAAATCATCGCGAAAGGATAACGAATTCTGGTTATTAACATCAGGCTTTAACCTGACCGCTGAAAATGCCCGGATATTGAAACAGGCCGGTTTAACAGGGGTGGTGGTGAGCCTGGATCATTTCGAAGAGGAAAAGCACAATCATTTCAGGGGAAACAATCAGGCTTATGGCTGGGCGATAAATGCAATCAAATCCTCACTTGAAGCAAAACTTGTGACTTCTGTTTCACTTTGTGCGGTCAGGTCAATTGTTAACCCGGCTGATTTGATGAGTTACTTGAATCTGGCCCGTGATCTTGGCGTTTCTTTCGTACAACTTATCGAACCACAGGCTGTGGGTCACTACTGGGGCAAAAATGTTGAGTTGAACGAAGAACAGATCAGAGTACTTGAGGATTTTTATTTAAAAATGAATCAGCAGAAAGAATTCCGTTCTTATCCGTTGGTTGCCTGGAATGGCTATCATTATCATCATTCAGGATGCCTGGGTGGCGGAAACAGGCATCTGTATGTGGATACCGACGGAGATCTGAATCCCTGTCCTTTCTGCAGGAACAAAACCGGAAATGCATTAACAGCAGACATTGAAGAAACTGCCGGCCGAATGCAATTGAAGGGATGCTCTCTTTATCCAAACATTGTCGGCTGACAATTGTTTAATAAAACAGAAGTCAAATACTCACTTCGGATTTTTCTTTTCTTGCTTTTCTTTTCCTGAAAAAAATCAACTCAATACAAAGGCCATGAGAACAATTTGCCTTAAATTGATGATTATCAGCCGGGTATTTCTTCTGACTGTACTTTTATCGGCACGGAATTCTGAAAAATTACCTGATAGTTTGCTCATACTGAAACCCAAAAAATAAGGAAGGAATTATTTGGTCAATCATGCTTCAATCAGGGGAATCCGGTTATGATATGACAGGCCCCACCGGCATCCTTTCCCGGGCGGCAGAACCTTAAGCGATTCCCTGAATTATACCGGCCCATCATTTGAAGTTGGATTGCTTAGCCTTCAGACGGTCAGGTCACGGACTTTTCTGCTGAGAGGCAGACTTGACTGTTCCAGTCCCGGACTTGATTGGGAGCTGGCTCTTTTCAGTGAGGGTTTGGTTGATAAAACCTGGAACAGAGAAAAGCAGGAGGATGGCAGTTTTTCTATCAATTCTGAAAAGTCGATCATTCTCTTTTGGGATAAAGGTGCAGGTGGTATGATTGTAGAAAAGTGTGATACAAACGACAGGTTTTTCATTGCTATGAATCCCCGGACAGAAGAAAACCTGATGCAATTTGCGGGTGAAGTTTATTCACATAATATAAGTCCTGTAAAGGCTGCATATTCAAATCCGGCCTATCTGGAAAACTTTAATAAGCCAATGACCGAATATGGTCCTTATGGTATTTTAAGGAATCGGAATTATGCATTGATGGCCAACGGCATAACTTATCAGACATTCATTTATTCCGGATCAGATCTGATTTGAGTTTTTCAGTCAGATATAGACTTTCAGCCCATGTTGAAAAAGGCAGACTGACTATAGCCTTACCTTTTGTACGACAAATCGGCTTCCATTGGATCTCAGAACGATTTGTTCAGGCTTTCATTACTGAGTCGTTTGCTGATAGATGTTCTGGGAGGATCAGTTTTTTGATTTCTGAAAATTGTTGGAGAATCTTTTGCTTCATTTTAAATCCATCTTAAATCAGAATTATCCGGTGATTAAAAATCCCTAATAATTGTCTTTATTTTTAAGAATGATGAGTGAGGCAGAATTTTGTTAACTTTACATTAATTAAAAAACTCAATAATTATGAAAACAAAAACACTCTTGATTGCAGCTTTTTCCGGTTTAATAAGTCTCTCACTGATGACATCCTGTGGTGGCGGTCAGCAGACATCAACTGAAACCACAACTCAGGTCGAACAAACAGCCGGACCCAGTGCTGAACAAATGGTCCGCGGCGAACAATTGTACAACGAAAAATGTATAGCCTGCCATCAGGCTAATGGACAAGGACTACCCAATGTTTTTCCAACACTTACAGGATCTGACTTTTTGCTTAATCAAACCAAAATGGCTGTAGCACAGGTTATTAACGGATCAGAAAAAGTTGCCGGCCAGACAGCTATTAAATATCCTGCTCCTATGCCTCCCCAGGTTGATAATTATGAAGATGCTGTAGCTGTTATCAATTACGTACTCAATAATTTTGATAATAATGGCGGATTTATTACCGTGGATGAGGTGAAGGATATTGAAATTGATCCCCGATAATTTATTTTTTTTCTATAACAACAGGGGGCTGAGGCCTCCTTTTTTTTTGTCTTTCAATATCAAGTGGGGTTTTCCCCGATAGTGATTCTGTAAATGCTTAAGCCTGAAGTTAATGGAAGGATTTTTCCCTCAGTCTATAATTCCATTCATCAATTTGTAAATCATGTTCCAATATAAAATGTTGCCTCGCCTGTATTCAGATCATGTGAAACATCTGTATTTTAATTGACAAAAATCATTAACCATGTCAAATAATCAAATACAGCAAGGAGCACCAGCTGGTGCAATTTTCGGACTAGGATTTGTCGGAGCAACCGTTTACTTTATTTTTACTGCCGCGGGCTTCTGTATGGGCGCAATAGGGTTTCTTAAAGCCTTGGTATGGCCGGCTTTTCTGGTTTATGAAGCCATGAAGCAGATGGGTATGTAGTTTATATTATATCCCCGGTTTCATTATGCTACGATCAGTCTGAACTCTGAATAATCAGAACTCTGATGGTTTTATCTAATGAATTTGTTTTTTAAGCAGAAAAATATTCATGAAACATAAATAGACTCAGATGAAGCAATGGAATAAAAATACCAGCCGTATGTTTCTGTTTCTGTTAATTTTTATGAATCTTGTGGTTTTAATAGGGCAACTATGGCCAAAGGGAGCTCCACCTTTTGCCCGGATAGTAAATGTTGTTTTTCTCATTCTTGCCCTGGTATATTTTAGCCTTGCACTGCTGAAATTAAAAGAATAGTTTGTTTTTGATTTTCAGAAATACTTTATCAGCACATCCATGCAAAAAAGGATCATGATCAGAAAATAGTAAAGATTGATGATAACAAAGGAGGAACTCAACCTGACAGTTTGCACCGAAGGAATCACTAATCGGATAAACACCAGAACAAGCGCAGCAGATAAAACCCACAATAAATAAACAGAAGATTTATAGTTGAAAAAATAAAATCCGGGAAGCAGGAATGCTGAAACGGATGTAGCAGCAATCCACATAAAGGTAATCCGCCTGATTTGCAGATGCGATAACTCAGTGGTAAGAGACTTCAGTCCGGCGAGTTCATATTCTTCACCATACTTCAGCAACAATATCCAGAAGTGGGGGACCTGCCCTATAAAAAAGAAAAGCCCCAGTGCAATGGCAGCAGGATCGAAAAGCGATCCACCACCGGAAACCCAGCCGATAACCGGAGGCAAAGCTCCCACCACACCACCCGGCACAGCTGCAAACGCTGAAACTCTTTTCAAAGGGGTGTAAATGCCATTATACCATAAAAACGTTAGTGCTCCCAGAAAGGCTGCTATCCAACCGTTGAAAAACCAGAGCAAAAAAATACCAGCGAGAGCTAATAGAAATACCCAGCGTATTGCTTCGCGCCTGGTGATGCGGCCACTGGGTAAAGGCCTGTTTTTGGTCCGCGTCATCAAAAGGTCAGTTTTGGCCTCCTGAACCTGATTTAAAGCTGATGCTGCGCTGGCAAGCAGAAAAACTCCCAGAAACGGAAAAACAATACCACGGGACAATTCCCCATGGCTCATAAGGTAACCGGTAAAAGTGGTCAGCGCTACCGCAACCGATATCCTGAATTTGCAAAGTTGTGCCAGGACAGCAGCGTAGGCCTTTAGCGTAATTTTCATTTAAGGGTTTTCAGGTATTCTATGATTTCGGCTATGTCGGCATCATTAAGCTGCTGTTTGTAAGAAATCATCATTCCTTTGGTATATCCTTTAACCACATCACTGTCGGGTTCATAAATTGAACGTGTAATGTATTCATCATCAACAACAATTTCCCTTTCTCTGCCATCCGTATTTACTACGACTGTATGCCCGTAAATTCCCTTAAATGTGGGTCCGATAAGTTTTGATCCATCTGCTGAGTGGCAGGCCAGGCATCCGTTTGTCTGAACTATTTGTCTGCCCCTAACGCCCGGAATTTTTGCAGCCTCCTTCTGCAGTGTTGTGTCGGCCATTCTGGCATACCAAACATCAAATTCAGGCTGGGGAAGTACTTTAACTTCTGTAAACATATAGGAATGGGAAAGGCCGCAATATTCAGTGCAGAATAGTTCATAATTCCCTGCTTTCTGGGCAATAAACCACATTTTATTGGTCTTTCCGGGCACCATATCTTCTTTTACCCTGAAAGCAGGGATGTAAAGGCTATGGATAACATCCAGAGAAATGAGATCAAGTGCTACTGCTTTATCAAGCGGAACATAAAGTGTATCCGTTTTAATGCCGTTCTCATATTCAAACAGCCATGACCACATCCGGGCATTAGCCCTTATTTTCATGGCATTCTCTGGCGCGTTTCTCATGGGTGAGTAGCCTGCCCATCCGTAAAAAAACATAACGAGCACCAGAATAGTAGGAATAACAGTCCATACAACTTCCAGGGTATTGCTGCCGTGAATCTGGGTGGCAACCGGGTTGCGCTTTTTATTATATCGGTAAACAAACCAAAGCATGGTTAATGTTATACCCACCAGAAATATTACTGAAATGCCTATGACAACAACAAATGCAGTATCGGTTGCTGAAACAAAATTTGAAGCTCCTGAGTACATAATTGCTCCTATCTGTAAAGGTAATCAAAAAAGGTAACTACAATAACTGCTGCAAAAATTGCCACCACAATTGCCACCATAATTCCGTATATTTTCTGGTCAAATCTGAGGTGCATAAAATAAAGAAGTACAATTGCTCCTTTTATGGAGGCAATGATCATCGCAGCAGTTGTATTATATGGGCCCATCTCAACGCTGGTAATTAAAACAGTAATTACCGTGAGGACTATTAATCCCAATAAAACCATGATATGTGATTTATAGGGACTGATATGAATTTTTTCGTCGCTCATAACTCTTAAGTTTTAGTGAATCAGGTAGAACAAAGGGAACAGGAAAATCCAGATAAGGTCAACAAGGTGCCAGTATAGGCCGCTGTTTTCGAGCAGGGCATACTTTCCGCTGTTGACTGCTCCTGTTTTGACTTTTACTAAAGTAATTCCCAGAAGTATCATTCCAATGAGGATATGAACCCCGTGCAAACCGGTCATAAAGAAATAGAGGCTAAAAAACAGCATGTCGCCGTTGCTGAGGTTTTTCATCAGTTCAGAGCCAGGGTACATACCATGCTCAAATTTACCGCCCCATTCAAAATACTTGTTTATCAAAAAAACCAGGGCAAGAAGAAGGGTAATTCCCAGCATGGCCAAAGTTATTTTTCTGTCGTTCTTTTGCATGGCCGTTATTGAAATGGCTACTGTAGCACTACTCACCAGAAGAATGATGGTGTTGATGAATCCCATGGTGATGCTCAACTCTTCGTGTGCAAGTTCAAAGGCAACCGGATTTTTGAACCGGTAAACCGAGTATACAATAAAGAGTCCGCCAAAAAGGAGAATTTCGGTGAATATAAACAGCCACATTCCTAATTTGGCGGCTGTATCGTCGCGATGCAGATCAGCGTGCTGGTGGGTGGTTATCGTTTCCATGATTTCCTGAATTTAATATTCGTAAGGTCCGTGGTCCACCACCGGAATTTCTTCGAAATTTTCAACTATCGGAGGCGATGCTATGGTCCATTCCAGAGTTTTTCCATCCCATGGGTCATTTACCTCTTTTCCGGTTCCTCTTCTGGCTCTGACCAGATTAATTATTACAATCAGCAGTCCGGTGGCCATTATCCATGAACCAATCGTCGAAAGAATATTTGCATTATGAAACATTGGCAGATAATCATAATAACGCCTTGGCATCCCTATCATTCCCAGGTAGAACATCGGGAAATAAAGCAGGTTAAAGCCAACAAAGAAAATAAATAGTCCAAGGTTGGCGATTTTTGGGTTATACACTTTTGCAAACATCTTGGGATACCAGTAGTGCAGAGCCGCAAAGAAAGCAAATCCTGTGCCTCCAAATACTATGTAATGGAAGTGGGCGACCACAAATGCGGTATCATGAACATGAATGTCGGTTGCCAGCGAGCCGAGCACCAGACCTGAAAAACCTCCGATCATAAATACGAAAATAAAACAGATTGCCCACAGGAATGGAGTTTTTATATTGATTGAGCCTTTATAAAGTGTTGCTGTCCAGTTAAATACTTTAATGGCCGAAGGAATGGCAACCAAAAAAGTAAGCAGCGAGAATACCCATCGTGAGGTCGAACTCATTCCTGATGTAAACATATGATGTCCCCAGACAAAATAGCCGACAAAAGCAATTGCCATACTTGAGATGACAATGGCGGTATAGCCGAATATGGTTTTGCGGGCAAAAGTGGGAATGATTTCGGTAATGGCTCCCATGGCAGGCAGTATCATGATATAAACTGCCGGGTGAGAGTATATCCAGAAAAGGTGTTGGTAAAGAATCGGATCTCCGCCAATCGCCGGATCAAAGAACCCAATTCCCAGAAGACGTTCTGCGATGACCATCAGGAAGGTGATTCCAACAATCGGGGTTGCCAGCAACTGAATCCAGCCAGTTCCGTAAAGTGCCCAGGCAAACAGGGGCATCCTGAGCCATCCCATGCCGGGTGCGCGAAGGCGGTGCATGGTAACAATAAAATTAAGACCGGTAAGAATGGATGAGAAACCTAATATAAATGCTCCGGTAACTGCAGCCACCACATTGGTTTGTGTTTTGAGGCTGTATGGGGCATAAAACGTCCATCCTGTATCAGGGGGGCCATCACCCATAAACTGTGAGGTCAGTACTACGATTGCTCCAATGATGTAAAGGTACCAGCTCATCAGGTTCAGGCGAGGAAAGGATACGTCTTTGGCACCAATCAGGATCGGTAAAAAGAAATTCCCATAAACAGCCGCTACGCCGGGTATGACAAATAGAAATATCATGGTCAGCCCGTGTAGGGTAAACAATCCGTTATAGACCTGGGCACCCATGATCTGCTCACCCGGTGAAATGAGTTCAAGCTTCATAAGTATTCCCATCACCACTCCGGCGAGAAAGAATACCATCATCGAATAGAAATACAACAGTCCTATCCGTTTGTGGTCGGTGGTTGTCAGCCAGCCCGCCAGCCCTTTGTACTTACCCCGGTATTCCAGGTAATTGGGCAGGTATTTATGTTCAGTTTGTTCTTCCATTATTATTGTTCTTTGTTTATGTTTACTTTTTTTCGTGGTTTAATTACCAGAATCAGAAATATAACCAGTGCAATGAATATGATTATTGTGCCGGCAACTTTGGTTACATTGAGAACATATTGTTGTCCTGCCGGATCGTAGGTGTAACAAAACTGTAATACTTTGTAAATGGTAGGCCCGCTTTTGCCCTGCGATGCCTCAACCAGGGCAAGTTTAAATTCGAAAGGCAGAAAGTAGGTTCCCTGAAGATAGCGTGTTATTTTGCCATCAGGGCTAATCATGATGATGACTGCAGAATGCATAAAATCATTACCTGCTTTTTGATACCTGAAACCAGTGGCTTCAGTTCCCAATACAATATTTGCGCTATCGGCAGTATAAAACTGCCAGCCAGATTCATCAACCGGTTTATCTATCAGTCCCAGATAATTTTCCCGCTTTTTAATGGCCAGGTCACTTCCTTCTCTTGGATCGAAACTAACGGTAATCACCTGAAAATCTTTCCCAAGCACCAGGTCTGTCTTGCCGATCACTTCAGCAACACTGGTCATTAGCGGACTGCAAATTCCCGGGCACCGGTAGTAGACCCACATCAATACTGTTGGCTTGTCAATCAGACTTTTCAGATTTTGCGGCTGATCGTTTACATCTATAATGGTCAAATTTTCGGGTATATATTCATCGAGGTGCTCAATAATTCCGATTTTGAGCTCATATGATTTGATATCCTTAAGCGCTTCGATGGGTTGAGCAATAGAGGCCCATCCGATACCCATCAGCAATAGAAAAATTCCCGGTTTTTTTTTCATCTTTTTAAGAATTATCTGCATATTATTTTTTTATGATTTCAATGCAAATGATGATGCAAGCTTTCATCAAGGTAGGGGTGATTCTCAGGAATCAGCTTAGCAGCGGTTAATGCTTTGGCAAATATAAGAAGGAACAGGCCGGTAAAACCAACAAAGAATCCGATTTCAATAATTCCGAAAACCGGATGGTGCATAACTCCCGGGAAAATCTGATCATAAAGATCAAGATATTGTCCTGCTATGAGTAGAATTACCACAGCCTTTACTACTTGGATATTTTTATTTAACACCTGCGGAAGAAGCAACACAAATGGTAAAAACCAGTTGATAAAAAAGTTGACGTAGAAAACAACCTTAAATCCTCCATTCCAGCGATGTGCAAAATATTCGGTTTCTTCGGGGATGTTTCCGTACCAGATAAGCATGAATTGTGAGAATGCAAAATATCCCCACACAATGCTCAACATAAAAATATACCTTGAAAAATCCAACAGGTGACTCTTATTCAACTCTTTGTAATAGCCTCTTTCATGCAACATGATTACCACAAGCACAACAGTTGCAGTTCCATGGAAAAAAGCAGCAACGAAATTTTTAAGCGAAAATAAGGTACTGAACCAGTGGACATCAATTGACATGATCCAGTCGAAAGTAGCAAATGAGAAGGTTATGGCAAGGATAAAGATGAATATCTTTGAATAGAGTTCACTTTTTTCAAAAAACAACCTGCCACCGATTTTATCTTCATTCAGCGATGCATTTCGGATCAAACGCGTCATATACACCCAGGCGATAAAGAAAATCACCATTCTGATGAAAAAGAACGGGATATTGAGGTAGGGCGATTTGTGCCGGATTATTGGATCTGTGGCAAGTGCATCCTCATGCGTCCAGTGGTATAATGAGTGCATTCCGAAAAAGAGCAGCAACATTAGAATTCCGGCATAAGGAATATATGACATCATGGCTTCGGGCACCCGTTTAAACATTGCTGACCATCCAGATTGTGAAATATATTGAAGTGCTATAAAAAAGCTGGCACCTATGGCAATGGAGAGGAACATGTAGTTGTTGAGCAAAAAATTGGCCCAGGCACGGGTGGGATCGGCCACAAAACCATAGGCTATGATGACTATACCTACCGCCATCATGGCAAAGGTAACATACTGAAAGCCTTTTGTTAATGTAATTTTATTATCCATCTCAGTTCCTCTATTTTAAGGTGTTGGCTTGCAATTCTTGTTTCACAAACATGGCGATGCGCCACCTGTCGTCGGGCCTGATCATTTGCCCATGGGCGCCCATTACCTGATAACCGGCAGTAATTACGTGAAAAATATCGGCTTCCGGTGCTGAAAGCATTTTTTCAGAAAGCAGTGATGCCGGTTTTATCGCATATCGTTTACTGGTAAATAAATGTCCGTTGCCATCGCCTGTCTCACCATGACAGTTTTTGCAGAAGATGTTGTACTTTTCTTTGCCTGCTATGATATTTTCGGCAGTTTTTTCAAGTGGATTTGAAAATATAGCAGCAGCAAGCGCTCTGCTTTCCAGTGAGTTATCGTAAGGATATGGTATAATCTCACGGGGTATGGTATTCTCGGCGGGCAGACGCATGGTTGACCCATCTTCGAAATTTGAATTCGGTGCATAGGTCTCTGCGGCAAGCGAATGCGCCATATCGGGAAAATACTCATAGCCTTTGTCGTTTCGTGAACGGTCGCATGAACTTCCAATCAGCAGCAAACATAAGGCCGCAGGTATTAAACGGTTTATTTGTTTTTGTGTCATATGCTGCTTAGATTTGTGGTTCTAACTCTTTTTCATAAACTTCAACGGCACCTTTGCTACGCAGGATGCTTTCAATATTTCCTTCGCCCTTAGCAAGTTCCGATTTGTCGAAGATCAAGACAAATTTATCATCGGTAGATCGCACATCCGGAAGGATGTAGGCTTTGCCGGGATAAATTTTAGCCCTCCACGAAAAGGTAAATAAACTGGCCAAAGTAACCGTGAGTATGGTAATAACAATGGTAACCACAATAAACGAGGGAAATGCATTGGTGGGTTTTCCACCGTAATTAACCGGCCAGTCAATAACTGCGGTGTAATACATAAAAGCCAGTACGCCGGCCGCACCCAGAAATCCGTAAATGAAGGCTGCAAGCGTGAACCTGGTTTTATGGCCCATGGCTTCAATAACTTCATGAACAGGGTAGGGAGTGTAGACTTCCCCTATTTTGAAACCCTTGCCTTTGGCCTCGATCAATGCTGCCATTAGGGTGTCCTCGTCATCAAAAACCCCAATGATGTGATTCTTATTCATGGCTCGCGTTGGTTTTTTCGTTCTTGTTTAAACTTGTGACTTTGAGTATGCTTTTTACCTCGCTGATGGCGATCATCGGAATATACTTAAAGAAGAGCAATACGCCGGCAACAAACATTCCGAGGGTGCCTATGTAAATTCCAATCTCCACCCAGGTGGGTGAGTAGGTTACCCAGCTTGAAGGCAGATAATCCTTCGAAAGTGATGTAATAAGAATATTGAACCTTTCATACCACATACCCACGTTGATGAGCAGTGAAATGATAAAAGCAATGGTGAGATTCTGACGTACTTTTTTAAACCAGAAAAGCTGGGGAATGAATGCATTGCAAACCACCATGGCCCAGAACTGGAAAGTATAATCACCGGTGATACGGTTTTTGAAAAAAGTAAACATTTCATATTGACTTCCTGAATACCAAGCCATAAAAATCTCAGTGGAATAAGCAGTACCCATGATCAGCGAAATAAATATCAGAATTTTGGCAATGGCATTCAGATGCGAGTCAGTAACGTAATCCTGGAATTTGTATATTTTCCTGATGATGATCATAAGTGTCATTACCATGGCAAAGCCCGAGAATATTGCTCCCACTACAAAGTAGGGAGGGAACACTGTGGTATGCCATCCGGGTATAACCGAAACAGCAAAGTCGGTAGATACAATAGAATGCACCGAAACAACCAGCACCGCAGCAATGCCTCCAAGCACGTAGCTTAAGGCTTCATAGCGCAGCCACTCCCTGGATGAGCCGGTCCAGCCAAAGGCAAAGAAACCATATACGGCCTTTTTGATCTTCGATGTCGTTTTATCGCGGATAGTAGCAAAATCAGGAACCATTCCAAAATACCAGAATGATGCAGAAATAAGCAGATAAGCTGAAATTGCGATGAAATCCCAGAACAGGGGTGAGTTAAAATTCACCCACAGCGAACCGCGCGTGTTTGGATAAGGAAAAATGAAAAAAGCCAGCCAAACCCTGCCCATGTGCAATGCTGGGAAAAGAGCCGCGCAACCCACAGCTACCACAGTCATGGCTTCAGCGGCACGGTTGATGGATGTTCTCCATTTCTGCCTGAGAATAAGCAGGAATATTGAAAATGCTGTTCCGGCATGGCCAATACCAATCCACCACACAAAATTGATGATTTCCCATCCCCAGCCAACAGAATTATTTACACCCCAGGTGCCGATGCCTTCAGAAACGGTCTTGTATATGGCAATTACCCCGATAAGTGTTGCCAGCATACTCACTCCGAACACGGCTTTCCACCAAGTTGGAATGGGCTGGTCAATAGGGGCAATGATATCGCTGCTTATCTGGCGATAGTTTTTATCTCCCAGAATCAACGGTCCTCTCACTTCGGTTTTATACATAAAAGCTCTCGTTTATGCGTTTAAAAGTTCTAAGTATTATTATGCCTCTTCCGATGGCTTATTTCTTACCAGAGTCAGATAACCAACCGATGGCAGGGTATGAAGTTCTTCAAGCAGATGATAATTTCTCGGATCTTTAAAAAGTTTCGAAATCCGGCTTTCCGGATCGTTGGTGTCGCCAAATACAATGGCATTCGAAGGACAGGCCTGAGCGCAGGCGGTTTGTATTTCACCATCGCGCAGAGGTCGGTTTTCGTTTTTGGCCAATAGTTTTTTCTCCTGCAAACGTTGAACGCAGAATGAACACTTCTCAACAACACCGCGCTCCCGCACCGTAACATCAGGATTCAGCACCAGCCGGCCCAAATCGGAATTCAGGTGATAGTCAAATTTTTCATTGGTGGCATACCTGAACCAGTTGAATCGCCTTACTTTATAAGGACAGTTGTTGATGCAGTATTTTGTACCTACACATCGGTTGTAAGCCATTTGGTTGAGGCCTTCGCTGCTGTGGTTGGTTGCCGAAACCGGACAAACATTCTCGCAGGGAGCATTGTCGCAATGCTGACACATCAAGGGCTGGAAAACAACTTCGGGATTCTTTTCATCACCATTATAATATCGGTCAATACGCATCCAATGCATGCTGCGGGCTTTCATCACCTCCTCTTTTCCAACAACAGGAATGTTATTTTCGGCCTGACAGGCAATTACGCAGGTGCTGCAGCCGCTGCATTTGTTGAGGTCAACGGCCAGTGCCCAGTGGTGCCCCTTGAATTCAACCTCTTTATATAAAGTAACATGTTTTTCTTCAAATTCTGCATGAAGCTCATTTCCCGAATCAGGTCGCTGAAGGTAACTTTCCAGATTTGTTTCCCTCACAATCGGCCGGCCTTCCATGCTGTGGTGCATTTGAGTGGAAGCAAGTTTATATTCGCCGGCAACTTTGGTGAGTTTAATCCCTGTGAGTGTATAAGTTCGGTTGCCATTGCTAAATCCGGTAAGTTTATAAGCGTTTTTGCCTACTCCGTTGGCAACTTTACCAAATGCAGTATGTCCATATCCAAGGGCTAAAGAAATAGTCCCATCGGCCTGTCCGGGCTGAATGAGTAAAGGAAGTTCAAGTTCTCCGACTTTTACGATATTGCCCTTGACAAAGCCTGCTTCGCGGGCAGAAGCGGGAGAAATGGAGGCGAAGTTGTCCCAGCATACCTTTGAGATTGGGTCAGGTAATTCCATGAGCCAGGGGTTGTTGGTATGCTGGCCGTTCCCCATGGAAAGGTTTTGGTAAACGGATACCTCAAATCCTGATTTTTCCGTTGCAGTGTTTATAACTGTTGCACTTGCACTCAATGCCGAAGCATTGAAAATTATGGTTTTTCCGGCATTTTCAGTTTGGAAAACCCCATCCTGCAGGGCTTTGGTCCATTCAGCATCTCCAGATTTAAGGATTTCTGTTTGCCAGTAATTTTTGAGATATTCATAATAGTTACCCTCTTTTCCCATCCATTTCATCAGACTTTCCTGTGGTAGCCTGGTGCTGAAGAGTGGCCTGATGGCTGGTTGCATAAGACTGAAGTTTCCCTTGACCGGCTCTGCATCTCCCCACGATTCAAGGTAATGATGTGCCGGAGCGGAGTAGGTGATGTGCTCCAGCGTTTCGTCGGTGGTGGAGTTTAGCGATACGCTGAGTTTTAGTTTCTTAAGTCCGGAAATAAATTTTTCAGTTTCGTAATAATCATAAACAGGATTTACATTCCAAAGGATAAGTCCGCCAACTTTATTGTCGTTCATTTGACTAACGAGGCCCTCCATTTCGCTGTCGATGGCTTGCTTTGTCAGCACAGGCGCAGAATAATCAATGGTATTGCCTGAGTTTTGTAAAAGTTCATTGATGCCATTGATAATGATTTGCTCGTTGACCTCATTTGATCCGCAAACCACTATTGATTTTCCTCTGCTTTTCCACAATTGCCCGGCAAGAACTGGAAGCGACTCATGGTCTGAACCTCCTGGCAGGCCTGAAATTCCGGCCAGTTGTGCTATTTGATTGTAGAGTCCCGTAATCAGGCTCCCAATTTCAGATGGTTTAACCGGATAACGTTTGTCGGCTTTGCTTCCTGTGATGCTAAGCCTGGTTTCAAACTGAACATGATGCGATAGTCGGTTTTCTCCATCGGTCAGACTGCGCATCACTGCATAGTCTTGGGCAAATTCTGCAGGAGCCAGCCATGTGCCCAGAAAATCGCAATCAAAAGAAGCAATTACCTCTGCTTTGTCGAAATGATAGGAAGGAACCATGGCTTCACCATAGGTTGCCTTGTTTGCCATCAGCATTCCTGAGAAGGAAACAGGCTCATAAACCACATGTTTTAAACCCGGGTAGGCTGCAATGAATTCATCGATCAGCTTTTTGGTCGATGGACTGATAATGGGACTGGTGAGCAAAACAGAGGTTTCGCCGGCAGAACTTATTTCTTTGAGTTTGGCTTTAATTTCATTGTCCAGAAACTGCCAGGCTATTTCCTGCCTGTTTTTTGAAGGCCCTTTCAACCGGGAGTGTTCATCATAAAGGCTTAAGACCGATGCCTGAACCCTTGCACTGCTTCCCCCACGTGTAATGGGTGAAAGATTGTTTCCTTCAATTTTTACTGGACGTCCATCCCTCACTTTAACAACAATACTGCTGTATTCAGATCCGTCGAACCAGGTGGAGGCATAATGACTGGCCATGCCAGGCGTAATTTCTTCGGGTTTGTTCAGGTAAGGAATTGCCTTTTTTACAGGATTTTCACAACTGCTGGCAATGGCTGCAGTTGCAAAGCTGAATCCGCAGAATTTCAGAAAATTCCTTCTTGACGAAGGTTTTTGTGAAATCTCTTCATCAATGATATCAAGCAGATTTTTACCATCAGGAAATTGATCAGTTTTTAAATCAGGTTCAGTCTGGTTGTTCAGCTCATCAAGGCTTTTCCAGTATTTTTTTTCCATTTAAAAATGCTATTAATGGTTGCTTTTTTCTTTGATGCTGATAAACAATTGTTTAGTAATGGCATTTCATGCAATCAAGGCCTCCGATCTGCTCAGCTGTAATTGAGTCGAGTTTTCCGGATTTCAGATCATCATGAAGTTTCATGTAAGTTGAATAATAGTCATTGCCTTTGAAGTTAACCCTGGTATCGCGGTGGCAATTGATGCACCAGCCCATAGATAAATCAGAGAACTGCTTCATGATGTCCATTTCAGCCACCGGTCCGTGGCAGGTTTCGCATTCAATGTTGCCCGCATTTACATGTTGCGAATGGCTAAAGAATACATGCTCCTGCATGTTGTGAATTCTTATCCATTTTATAGGCTTTCCGTTTTCAACAGATCGTTTGATTTTATTGATCTCAAATTTCCCGGAATTTCTTCCTGCCAGTACCACATTATGGCAATTCAAACAAACATCATTCGAAGGAATGCCAGCCGATTTGCTGAAATCTGCAATATGGTGGCAATACCGGCAATCGGTCTGATTGTCGCCTGCATGAATTTTGTGAGAAAATTTAATGGGCTGATCGGGAGCATAATCCTGCGTCCGGCTCAGGCTCTGGGCTTCGACCATGGCAATGTTGAAATGAACGGTAAGGCCCACTGCAATAATGATCAGATGAATGATGCGATATTTGATATTTTTGGTAAATATCAGGTCGATTAGTGCCAGAGTCATCAAAATGGCGAACAATATGAACAGCATTAATCGCTTGGGAAAAATTTTAAATGCTTTGGTTTCTTTATGACTGAATTCATAAAGGAAAGCTGAAATATTGTAGATTTCTTCGCCGGTAAGCTTGAATTCTTTGTGTGCATTTTCCATCACTTCTGAAGTGGGCTCACTCAGGGATTCGTAAATATTCATCCCGCTGTTATCGACAAAAGCAACCGCCAGATCGTGAGCCGAAGGACTCCAGTTCAGGCTGTCGCTGTTTTTGGTGTAATGGCATGAATTACATGCTGTTGTGCCACCATTCTCAAATGGAATAAGTCCGTAGAACATACGTTCTCCCCTCCGGATTTCGATTTCTGTAAATCCTTCTTTTTTATTAACATCAACGGTAAACTCTTTTTTTTGTGGAGGCTGCCAATTGGCAATGTAGTCGATGATACTGTTTATTTCACCGTTAGAAAGATTGGTGAATGACTGCATGGGAATTTTATTGTTTTCTTCGAAAACCTTTACTGCAATGGGATCTCCTGAGTCAATCAGTTCTTTTGAATTTCGGATGAACTTCACCAGCCATTCTCTTTCTCGCGTAGCTGTAATGCCGGCCAACTCAGGGCCTACCAGTTTCCCTTCGCCCAGCCGGTGGCAAACCTGGCAGTTTTTCTCAAACAATTGTTTGCCCTGATCCTGGGCAAAGGCGCCCGAAGAATGCAAAGTAATCAGAATAATGGTTGCCAGTGAAGCCAAAACAATATTGACCTGCCTGAAACCTGATACAAATGGTGTGTGGCTCATATCAGCTTGCTGTGAGATGTTACTTTAATAACTAAAATCAACTGCATAAAAAAAGCGGAATCTTGAAAAGATTCAGCTTTGGTAAATGAAAAACATAGTAAATCGGATTCCTTAGACAAAGAGAAATGCTTCGACTTGTAATTATCGGGTAAAGTTGCTGCATTGAGTATAAATTTACCTGCCGGTTTAATCCGGAATTTTTTTCCTTGTGGCGAATTTACTGCACAAAACTTTATCAGTCAAAAAAAATATTGAAAAAACGCTGATCTGATATAGTTTATACTAAATCTAAACAAGCAGTACAATACCGGATTACATTGCCCTGACATGCTAATTAACTATACCCTATTGAATTTGAATGAATAAGAGAATTCATCCAGAAGTAAAGGTTATATTTAAAGGTAAGTCAATGCCAGCAACTATTCATCTTCCATGCACTGAAGAAAAAAATTGTACAGGTTATTTAAACAGGTAACCTATTTTTAGTCCTGTAGAGAATGCCAACGGGAAACTTTCATCCATAACAGAATATCCATAGTGATAGGAAGTATAAGACTCGCCGGTTGAAAATCCGTATCCAATGCCTGCGAAAAAGTCCACAGCAAAGGCATTGTCCATGATCCATTGTTTGCCAATTACAAGCTGAACTGTTCCGGAGAAAACACTTTCACGCTTTTTTTCAGAGGAATACCCATTTCCCCAGTCTCTGTACATCCATGTATCGTGGTTGAAAAAACCCAGCGCAATTTCAGGTTTTATATAACTGCCTTTAAGAATATGTGCATACCGAATGCCCCTTAGGTAGAAGTCCGGGTCTTTGATAAATTTATAGCCGAATTTTGTGAAAACTCCGCCGGCATTTCTTTCGCCTTCATCTATGCCCAGTCCTATGATCCCGAGCGTGGCTTCAACACTTCGCGATGGTCTCAGACTTCGCTCATAGGCAAAAGTAGTATTACCGGTAAGTGGAGAAAGGAAATCAATTTTGATAATATTTTTGCGGTTATCTATATAATTGGCCGGATTGGTCATCTCTTTCTGAAACTCCATCTCCTGCCCGTTCTCAAAAATGATTTTGATGATTTTGTCTTTATCTATTGAGAAAAGGACATCGGTTGAATATTCCGGAAGGTTATATTTTATTTCATCCAGACCAATCTCCCTGATTTTACATTTTATCAGATTATTATTCTTTTCCATTATGATATCCTGGGCAAATAATCCCGTACTGAAAAGGATTGTGGCAAGCAGCGCTAAAATTAAATGGGGTTTCATAGGTGTCGGATTGGCATGAAAAAAACAGAATGAGAAAGCCCGTAAAGATTCAAAAATAATGCCGGAAAATACAAATCAGGAAGTAATATTTTTCAGGTGCACTTATTATCAATAATTCTGTATTTTTGCACTCACGTTTACCTTAACAGGAGAGATGCCAGAGTGGTCGATCGGGGCGGTCTCGAAAACCGTTGTACCCTCGCGGGTACCAAGGGTTCGAATCCCTTTCTCTCCGCCAGACAATCAAGGTGCCCCGCCCTGGCGGGGCATTTTAATTTTGGGCAGGCCGTAAGTCAAACTTGTTTGATCTTTCGGCCTGCCCAAAATTAAAACATCAGCAGCAAGCTGATGCCTTGCTTGTCTGTAGCCTCCCCCTTCAGGGATCGCCGGCGGCAATCCCGATAAATCGGAACTTGTTTGATTTTTCGGCCTGCCCAAAATTAAAACATCAGCAGCAAGCTGATGCCTTGCTTGTCTGCAGCCTCCCCCTTCAGGGATCGCCGGCGGCAATCCCGATAAATCGGAACTTGTTTGATTTTTCGGCCTGCCCAAAATTAAAACATCAGCAGCAAGCTGATGCCTTGATTGTCTGCAGCCTCCTCATTTTGGGATCACCAAAAGGTAGTCCGTTTAAATTCGGATGATACAAAAAATTACTGATTTTTTTATTTAGTTGAGCGAGGCTTATTGTGTTCAATTCTTTCTGTTTATCAACTTATTTATTTTAACCGGATAAAGTAGTGTTAAAAAAGAATTGTTTTTTTTACCTAACATACACCCACTCATCTTTGCCTGATAGCTGATCCATGTATCCATAGCCCTCATAATCAAATAATTTCAGTTCTTCTGGATTGGCAATTTTCCGGTCAATGATAAAACGTGCCATCAATCCTCTTGCACGTTTTCCGTTGAAACTGATAAATCTCAGGTTGCCGTTGCTGAATTCTTTGAAGACAGGGGTAATAACCCGTGCTTTGGTGACTTTGAAATCAACGACTTTCGCATATTCAGCTGAGGCCAGATTGATCAGCAGTGGGCTTCCTGAGTTGTCAGTGGCATTTTTTACAGACTTTGTAATGCTGTTGCCCCAGAACTGATAAAGGTTTGTGAAGTCCTTCCCAGTGAGTTTAGAGCCCATCTCGAGCCTGTAAGCAAGCATAAGGTCAGTGGGTTTCAGGATGCCATATAGACCCGATAATATTCTAAGGTGCTGATCGGCAAAGCCGATTTGTTCAGGATTCAACTCCCAGGCTTTCAGGCCATCGTAAACATCTCCTTTAAAGGCGGCAATGGCAGGCCTGGCTTTCCCTTCCGGGAATGGATAATGCCATTCGCTGTACCTGAGCGCGTTCAATTCGGCCAGCTTCGGACTAATGTTCATTAATTTAGCCAGGTCATCGGGTTTCAATCGGCGAAGCAGTGAAACCAGTTTTTTGGATTGGCCGATCATTTCAGGAACTCCTCCTGCTGGTATAGTAAACGGGCTCTCGAAATCGAGGGTTTTGCTTGGAGATAAAAGAATAAGCATTATTTAAATTAATAAAAAGTTTAGAATGTACTAATAGCCAAACCTGTTATTGCCGAATGGTGAAGCCGGATGCGAATATGGTGAATAAAAGTTACTGTTGCCCTGTTCCAAGCGTATTTCGGCTCCGATGTGCATATTATCGCCAATGCGGTAACCCGCTCCGAAACTCATGCCCTGGGCTTCCATTCGAAGATTATCGGGATTCAGCCTGCTGTTGAAGGCCGGATTGATGGTTTTGTATGCCGAGCCTGAAACCGTGAGGCGATCGTTTACCTGGTAAGAGCCCCGGGTGTATAATGTATAGGTGGTCAGGTTACCCGAAGCCTTGCTGAACTGGCCGTCGGAATTGATGAGTGGTAAATTTGAGTACGTGGTATTGTCGATGACAGCTCCTGCTGAAAGGGTGAATTTTTTACCAAGGGGTTGATTGAAGGAGGGTGCAATGTAGGTGCTGAACAGGCTGCCACCTCCAAAACCTGAACTGAAGCCTGCGCCGGTTTGCAGGTTAAACCTTGCAGGTTGCTGATTATCCAGGAATGAGCCTGAAATTCCACCGCCATAGAACGGACTGATTACAGGGCTATAAAGCTGAGCAAAGGCAGAAAATGCCGGGATAATCAGTAGAAGGAATAAAATATATCGGAGTTTCATTGCCTTGAAATTGAGAATATAAAAGTAGATAAAATCTGTGAAAAAGCGCAATAACCGTACCAACAAAGCTTTAAAAAATGTTAAACCCGGGCTGGTAAAATAAATGAATTGTTTTTTTTGCCAATCCAGAGACTTTGGGAATAAAGAGCCAAATAGTAACAATTTTTTTTAAAATCTTAAGATAACACCTGCTTGATCAGAATTGGCCGCAGATTTAACTTTTACTGCCTGCGTCAGGAGACGCGTGCTGGTTATTTTAGATTATGCGTCAGGTTCTATTGCCCGCGTCAGGCTTGCCCTCTTTGGAAAATTGAGATTGTTTCTTATTGCCACCAGGCTGACACGTGTTAGTCGGTAAGCGACAGCCGGCACACGTCAGCCGGCACGCGTCTCCCGACGCCACTCAAATGTTGTTTGCACGCGTCTCCCGAGGCAGGCCTAACTACCGACTTACCTTCCTGGATTCATCGTCAAACTCAATAACTCCACTTTCAACAAGCCCTCTTTGCCTGAATAATTAACCGCAGAGCTGAACTCATAATCCCACGAATTTTGGCACAATCCGGCTTTAACCGGATTATTGTGAATATAATTAAGCTTTTGCATAGTGAACGCATTGCTATAGGTCATCATGGCCATGTTCTTATCCTGCCACACTTTATAATTTTTTATGCGCTTCAGCGGCTTTCTGGCTTCAAAAAACTGATGCAGGATTTGCTGATAACCTTCTGGCTTATCCTCTTCAAGTTTCCGGACAATGGCTCTTGAAGTAAACTTCTTTAAATCGCGCAATATTTCTGAAACTGAAAACTTGTAGGATCCCTGGATAATCATATGTACGTGATCGGGCATGATACAATATCCATAAACGATTAGGCCTTTTGTTTCCTGATAAAAGCGAATGGTATCTAATAAGATATGTTTATAGGAATCATCTTTCAAAACTTTTATCCATTTTACGATGGTAAAAGTGACAAAATAGGCGCCATCTCCCGGATAAATTTTGTAATTATGAGTCATAGGGTGCAAGTTAATAATAATTTTATTTTGAAAAGAATCAAAGGAATAAATCCGGATATTAAGATTGGTTTTGATGTCTGCGTCAGGCTTGTCCTGCCAAAGGCATCGGGAGACGCTTGCTGGCCCACATATTTCCTGGCTGATTGTGTGTTGCTTTACTGCCTTCACCTCACGACGTTTCCCTAATGTTGTCGGCATTTGCTTCCTGACGTATCCAAATGTTGTTTGCACGCGTCTCCTGACGCGGGCATAACAACCCTGTAACCAAATATATTCAATTACTTCTTACGCATGTATAACAACAACATAGTCAGCTGTTTGCATTTGCTACCCGTGTCAGGCCTGCTCCGCCCGCGTCGGGAGCCGCGTGCTGGCTGATTTAGGGAAAACTGCTTTACTGCCCATATTGTTCCACCCTGCCCGCGTCGGGACACGCGTGCTGGCTATTTTGGGATATGCGTCAGGCTTGCCCTCCCGCCCTGGCGGGGGTGGAGATGCGTGCTGGTTGATTTCGGTGTAGGCATAACGGGAAGTTGCCCGAAACTCAAAACCACTTCCTTGATTTCATATACAGAAACATTCCTACTGCAATACCCAGCATTCCTAGCAGAGCCAGAGGGTAGCCCCAGAGGTATTCCAATTCAGGCATATATTTGAAATTCATGCCATACACTCCGGCCAGAAAGGTAAGGGGAATAAAGATTGAACCAATGACTGTCAGGGTTTTCATCACTGCATTCAGCCGGTTTGAAATGGTTGAAGCGTAAAGTTCCATCAGCCCGGTTATGGTATCGCGGAAACTTTCGAGGTTTTGAACAATGTTTTGCAAGTGGTCATAAAGGTCGTTGATGTATTTTATGGTTTTCTTGTCGATCAGCTTCGACTCATTCTTTTGGAGTTTCCTGAGTTCATCCCTGAGCGGATAAATGTGTTTGCGGAGCAGAATCAGCTGTTTTTTCAAATGCATCATCTGAACCGGAGTTATCCGGTCGGTGTCGCGCAGCAGTTCCATTTCCATGTTTTCAATCTGATCTTCAATATTTTCAAGAATAACAAAATAGTTATCCACCACCTTATCAATCAGCAGATAAGCCAGAAAGTCCATGCTTTTTTCTCGGGCCTTACTTAAGCCGTTCAATAAGCGTTCGCGCAGCAGATTAAAAACATCTCCGTCGCGCTCCTGGAAAGAGAGCAGATAATTTGCTCCAATGATGATGCTTATCTGCTCTGCTTCAATGGCCGAAGTTTTACTGTTCCATTGCAGCATTTTCAGGCATATATGAAGCACATCTCCGTAGTTCTCGATCTTGGGAACTGAATCGGTGTTCAGCACATCTTCAAGCAGCAGTGGATGAAGGGTGTGATGTTCGCCAAGCTGACTGATGATTTTGGTGTCAGAAAGTCCGGTTATATTTACCCAATTGTTGTGGCTTTTGTCAAATTTTGCAATGATTTTTTTCAGGTCATCGGTTTCAGTTCTTTCAATGGTGTCGGTGTTGTAACTGAACAGGTCGAAATTTGTTTTCTGTTCGATATTTCCGGTGTAAACCAGCGTGCCGGGTGGGAGTCCGGCTTTCTTCCTGTAGTTGCGTATGCGACCTGTCCTTGATGGAGTGCTATTTTTCACGAGGTAACGGTGTCTTAAAAACAAGGGTTCTGTGTGGATAGGGAATCTCAATGCCTTCAGCATTAAAGTGCTTTTTCAGGGTTTCAAAAAGGTCGCATTTCATAACGAATCCCTCTCCCGAATTTTTCGCCCAGGCATAGGCCCTCAGATTGATGGCTGAATCGCCGTAGCCCAACACCCTTACAATTACCTTTGGAACTCTCATTTCGATGTCTTTGGGGCTGCGGTTATCAATACAATTGGGATGATTTTCAGCCTCTTCGCGAAGAATAGAAATCGCTTTACTAAGGTCAGAATCATAACTGATTCCAAATTCTATAAACGAGCAAACCCGCTCATCATCTATGGTTGAATTGATGATGGTTTGGTTGCTTATAACTGAATTGGGAATGATAATGCGTCGGTTCTCAAAATTATTGATTATGGTATGCCTGAGGGTAATATCCAGGACAGTTCCATGGTGCAACTCGCCGATTTTGATGTTGTCGCCAACCCTGAAAGGTTTGAAGATTACAATAAATATTCCGCTGATGATGTTGGAGAATGCCTCCTGGGAAGCAAAGCCCAGAACTGCTGTAAAAATACCGGCACCGGCAAACAGGGTAATTCCGATGGTGCGCAGCTCGGGAATGGTGTAAAAAATCAGGGTCAATGCCAGCATAAAGATGACAAAACTGACCGTATTCCTCAGAAATTTATACCGCGTTGGATCTACTTTAAGCACAGAACTGGATCGCTCAAAATATACTTTCAGCAATTTTCTCACGATACGCGATAAAATAATGGCAACAATTAAAATTACAGTTGCTGCAATCAGGTATTGAAGCCATCTGCTGTTGAATACTGTAAGTGATGAAAAATCAAAGGCAAGAACTGGCATACACTGTTTTTCTTACAAAGATAAGTATTTGGCTGAAATGTGCCAACAGAGTGGCAGATGGAAGGCGTGTGGGTGCTAAGGTACTGGAACTGCATTCTGGCTAAACAACAGTTCCACCTCTTCTCCCTGAATCAGCTCCCCCGCGTCTCCCGACGCGGGTATAACAACCGGTTTTTAGCCTGATATTTTATTTATTAACAAAAAGTTTTACATCCCGCGTCAGGAGACGCGGGGGAGCACATTTCGGGTAAGCGTCTGGATTCCAAAACTGTTTCCCCGCTTCTTCCTAAATCAGTTTCCCCGCATCTTCTGACGTGGGTATGACAACCAGTTTTAGTTCGATTTTAATAACAAAAAGTTTTACATTCCGCGTCGGGAGACGCGGGGGAACACATTTCGGGTAAGCGTCTGGATCCCAAAACTGTTCCCCCTCTTCTTCCTAAATCAGTTGCCCCGCATCTTCTGACGTGGGTATGACAACCAGTTTTAGTTCGATTTTAATAACAAAAAGTTTTATATCCCGCGTCGGGAGACGCGGGGGAACACATTTCGGGTAAGCGTCTGGATCCCAAAACTGTTTCCCCGCTTCTTCCTAAATCAGTTGCCCCGCATCTTCTGACGTGGGTATGACAACCAGTTTTAGTTCGATTTTATTAACAAAAAGTTTTACATCCCGCGTCAGGAGACGCGGGGGAACACATTTCGGGTAAGCGTCTGGATTCCAAAACTGTTTCCCCGCTAATCCCTAATTCAGCTTCCCCGCGTCTCCTGGCGCAGGTATAACTGCCGATTTATATTCTGATATTTTTTATTTATTAACAAAAAGTTTTACATCCCGCGTCGGGAGACGCGGGGGAGCACATTTCGGGTAAGCGTCTGGATCCCAAAACTGTTTCCCCGCTTATCCCTAATTCAGCTTCCCCGCGTCTCCTGGCGCAGGTATAACTGCCGATTTATATTCTGATATTTTTTATTTATTAACAAAAAGTTTTACATCCCGCGTCAGGAGACGCGGGGGAGCACATTTCGGAAATGTGCCAACAGAGTGGCAGATGGGTGGCGTGTGGGTGCTAAGATTCTGGAACTGTATTCTGGCTAATCAACAGTTCCCCCTCTTCTCCCTAAATCAGTTGCCCCGCATCTTCTGACGTGGGTATGACAACCAGTTTTAGTTCGATTTTATTAACAAAAAGTTTTACATCCCGCGTCAGGAGACGCGGGGGAGCACATTTCGGAAATGTGCCAACAGAGTGGCAGATGGATGGCGTGTGGGTGCTAAGGCCCTGGAGCTGCATTCAGGCTAAACCTTCTTTAATTTCCATTTCCCCCTGCTGGACACATAGATTCACAATAGCGTAAGTGTGCTTTCTACCATTACTATTGCATAGTAAACACCTTCCACTTCATAACCCATTTTTAATGCCAGAAACCACCCCAGTGGGATTTCGATCAGCCAGAAGGAGATGAAATTCAGCAGGGTAGGCGTGTAGGTGTCGCCGGCGCCATTGAGGGATTGAGTCATCACCATTCCCATCGCATAGAACAGAAAACCGGCACTCACAATCTGAAGACTAGTTATTCCATAATGCAATACTTCTGAATCTGAAATAAATAGCCTGAGCTGCTGCACGCGAAGCAGCTTCGGGGTTTTTCTCTCCTACCCGGCATGAAACCATGGCAGTGGTTCCAGCGCTGAATCCAACGGCAAGGGCATACATCAGTGTCATCAATGATTCGGTAAGCCTTACAGCAGCAACTGCATCGGAGCCCTGACGCGAAACAAAGAATATATCGGCAATGGCAAATACCGATTCCATCACCATTCCAAGAACCATAGGAACAGCAAGCAGAAAGATGGCTTCACCCAGTCTCGTGCTGGTAAAGTCCTGATCGCTTCCTGCCAGTGATTCCCTGATCAGATGGCGGTATTCATTAAGTTTTAGCTTTAAGTGCTTTTTAGTATATTCTTTTCGGAACATAAGCAAAAATAAATGTTTAAGCATTGTATTATGATTTATCAGTAAACAAAAAGCCCGGCCTTTTATGGAGACCGGGCGAAATATATTTACAATTTCTTGTCTTGACCCGAGGGGAATCGGAATATTTAATCTCTAGTCTTTTCCGAAAAATTAAATAATTCATTACCATATTTTTACAACGTAAGTCATTATCTTAATTGAATTATACTGACATTATTTTTAATCTAGCCATTAGACGATAAGATAACTGAAAGTGCCTGGGTTCAAAGAGTATGTTTTCGGAAGTTTATAGATTAGCACTCGTCAATAAAATGCTGCGATTGGTAAAAAAATTACCCCAAAAAGGCATTATAGCTTTTTGGGGTAATTTATAGAATTATCAACCTTAATTGTTAATGTTGATATTTAGAAGTTAGTGCAAACAATCCATTTCTATTGCTTTGTGAAAGTAAAAGCAAATGAACCGAAAGAACCCTGATCAACAGTAATGTTGAACAGCATTTCATACGATCCGTCGCAGGTACTGAGTAACCCATCTCCAGCGTAGGCAATGTTTGTATATCCAAATGCGCTTGAAGCAAGCACAGTTTTTTCAGCAACAACTGAAAAATCTAATGGATTTACAACCATTTTTAACGGACCCTGATCTTCTGTAAGGCCGTCTAATGCTGCCAAACCGGCAACATAAACGATGTACTCGTCCTGAGGATCAACGGTAAGTGTAACAGTTCCGTCTACTGCCCAGTCAGCACTTACAGCGCGATATGAGCCAGTTACAAGATCAGGATCATAAGCACAAACTACCGCTGCATTAAAGGATGCACTCGATCTGTAGGTTTTGTCACCCTGAATGGTAAGGACTTCAAAATTGAAGGCATCACCGGCGCCAATGTCCTCAAGTTTCATACCTAGAGCTGAGGCAGCTTCTTTCATGAAAACCTTGATGTTTTGTGGAAAATCTGTCAGTGACAGAACTTCCACTCTTTGTTTGTTGCCATTTAACGAGACAATCAACTTAACTTCCTTAACGGATGCCCGGTCAGCAGCATTAATATCCAGATCAAACTGAATGAAAGTGTTTGATGGATCATTCACATCAAAAACTGCCGGGTTTAAGTTTGTAATTGAAGGTACAACGCCCTCACTTCTGAGTCCAGCCGGATCCTCAACCTCTGTTTCGCAGGCTGTAAAGGCAAGGACCATCGCTACCAGAAATGTTATTAATTTAGTTGTTTTCATATTCTAGTTTTTTAAATTATTAAAACGTTAGCGTGTGCCGCCGGCCCACCATACTTTTTCTGAAAAGACATAGGTTCCGTCACCGTATGCGTCACGAACATTTGCATTCGTTGTAACATCACTGGCTCCGTAAGTGAAACGTTGAGGGAAATTGTTATTACTGTTAAATGGATTGGCAAGCTCAATCACATTGTTACCCATTGCCACAAGACGACGATAATCGTTATAGGCTTCAACTGCTTCTTCTTCAAAAAATGCAATATACTTTTGGTTCATTACTTCCTCAAGCGGCTTGGCATTAAATTTTGGAAGAACCTGGTCATTGAAGTACGTTTCTGCTGCAGCCGAAGATAAACCAATATTTACCTTTTGAAAAGCAGCTGAAATTGCATTACTCAGAGCGGTCTTGGCTGCATCAAGGTCATTCGACCTGACATATGCCTCAGCTTTAAGAAATTCAATTTCATGATAGCTCAGTAAGAAAGTCGGAGCAGTTGGTGTAGAAATGGCTGAAATGGCGTAGCGACCCTGAACCTGTGATGGAGTGCCGTTAGGTGCGAATTCAAATTCTCCTGCAGCAGGATGTGTTTTCCAAAAAATGGTATCCCGTGGATCGTTTCTTTCAGAAAGTTTGTCAGCTAAACTCTGGCTGGCTCCGAAGTAGTCACGATCGGTGAAAAAGCGATAGAACGGACTGTAAGTGGTTGCAGCATTGTAAGTATATTTACATTCATCAGCAGCGGAAGCGAAAGATTGATTTGCCAGGGCTATAACATCAGCATAAGCAGGTGTTCTATGTGATAAACGCATAGTATAACGTGCTTTTAAACCGTAGGCAAATTTTAACCATTTTTGAGCATTTCCGGCATAAATGAAATCCTGGGCGCCCAATGAAGGGAAAAGGGTTGTTTTTTGCAGGTTCTCAATGGATGCATCAAGCAACTGAAAAATTTCGGTATAAAGTTCTTCCTGCTTGTCAAGTTTAGGAGTAAAAATTACTCCGGGTTGCAGAGCTTCTGTCCAGGGAACATCACCCATCAAGTCAGTCAGTATTGCAAGGGTGTAAGCATTCATCGCCTGAGCAATACCTAGTGTATGGTAATTACCATCTTCAGATCCGCCTTCTGAACATTTATTAATGATCAGTTTGATATCAGAAAGATTCCTGTAGATTGAATTCCATGAATTATTGTAGGTTGTGGAACTTACCGGTTCCCCTGTCCTGATTTCAGCGTTATAGCTTTGATTCCAGACTCCAACATTGTGCTCAATGTATACCGATGAATAAAAAGCAAGATCACTTCCTGTGATAGTGAATGCAGTTCTTGTAAGAACATCAGAAATGATCAGATTTGATGCAACATCGGTAGGGTCATTCACATTTTTGTTAATATCATCCAAAACATCTTCCGAACACGAAAATGTTATAAGGATTAGTAGCCCAAGAATTAGGACATTTTGTATTTTTCTCATGATTTTCTTTTTTAAAATTAAAACGTTACATCAATAGTAAATCCAATGGTAGTAGTCTGGGGTAGCGAGAATCTTTCAAATGAACCGCCCATATTGTTATTACCTTGTGAAGTTTCAGGATCAAGGTTGCGAAGGGCTGTCCAGATAAGGAGATTTCTGGCATACAGAGAAATACCAGCTGTAGCAGTTTTGTAAATGTTCTTTGGGAGTTGATACCTCATAGAAACTTCACGCACTTTTACAAAGGAGTTGTCATGGATATAATATTCATCTACACCTGATAATACATTGGCGTAGAGATATTCAAGTGCTCTTGGATCGCTAGGACCACCTCTTACGATATCATTGGGTGTGCCATCCGGTTTAACGCCATTATAAATAAATGTAGACTCTCTGTCTTCAGTTACAGCAGACATGCCATAAAGATCAAGCAAGCCATTTGATCCTGAATACATTTCACCGCCTTGTTTCCACTCGAACACAGCGCTCAGTGAAAGGGCTTTATAACTAAATGATGTTGTTCCATTCAGAATAAAATCAGGTGAAACCTCTCCGATTACACCAGGGTCTCCAGCTTGTGGAAATCCATGATTCCAGGCCCCCGGGTTGTCAACAACAACAATGTTATCATTATCGTCACGTACAAAAGATGTACCGTAAATAACCGGGAAAGTATTGCCAATACCTGCACGAACCTGTGGTGTGACAAAACCTCCGAGGAAAATGCTTTCTACACCTGGAGCAAGTTCATTAACCAAATTGGTAAGTTTGGTATAGTTAAGATTGATATCCCATCTGAAATCCTTTGTCATGACAGGGGTCATATAAAGCATGATTTCATGCGCATCTGTTGATACAGAACCCCCATTCATTACAAGTCTTGCTGCTCCGGTTGAACCGGCAAGGGGTACTGGGAAGATCTGATCAGTAACATTTTGTTTTGAGAATGTATAGTCAATACCAAGTCTGTTATTGAAGAATTTTAAATCAATACCAAATTCATAGGATTTGGTATTCTGTGGTTTCAGGTTGGGGTCATAAAGCGTTGTGCTTGGAATGTATGCACTGATTCCGCCAATTGGGTATGAAATTGGATTCCCAACCCAGAAGCCACCACCATAACCAGGAGTTACAAAGAAGTTTTCAAGGAAATGACCAGCCTGTCCGACTTCTGCGTAAGAAGCCCTGACTTTTGCAAATGAAAGCCAGTCAATGTTTTGCATTGCTTCAAGTTCAGATACTAAGAATGATGCTGAAACTGATGGGTAGAAGAAAGTTCTGTTGTCTCTTGGCATTGCTGAAACAACATCATTTCTGCCGGTTGCATTCAGGTAAATCATCGACCTCCAACTGAGTGACATGCTGCCAAATACACCAAGAGTTCTGAAAGCATACTGTTCTTCATTAGCCGTGACAACACTGGCGTTGCCTATATGATTCCAGCCCGGGAAATTGAAAGCCGAGCCTGATTCATAATATTCTTTTGTATTTCGATGGTTAATCTCATTACCTAACAGGAAGTTAAAATCGAAGTCTTCAGTGATTTTCCAGTCAAATGAACCTGTAAGGAGTGAGTTGAAAACAGAATTTGTCATTCCACCATTTTCAATTACACCTCTTGAGTTTCCTCTGCTGCCATAACCGAAAATATCCTGCAAATGCGTTGTATAGGTATCTACACCTGCCTGATAGCGCAAGTTCAAGGTCTTTGTATCGTCAATTTGTGTTTTGTAATTAATGAATGCATTCCCAAAGAAACGGTTGGTATTTTCATTAAAGGTGTTATTGTCGGGAACCCAGTAAGGGTTATCGAAGCTACCACCACGGTAATAAATCTGACGGGTAGGTTCACCGGGTCGGTGGTAGGGAACTCCTTTCAGGTTATAACTTGAAGGAGCTGCAAGAACTCCGGTTAATGAGCCATCGTTTGCACTTGAAAGTTTGTCCATTGCTACCGTTGAGTAATTAGATGAAAATCCAGCAGTAAAGTTCTTATTGAGGTTTTTCTCAGCATTTGCCCTGACATTATAACGTGTCATTCCAGTATTTAAAGCAATACCAGTTTGGTCAGTGTTGCTGAAACCAAGAGAGAAATTACCATCATTATTTGCCTGTGAAATGTTGATGTTGTTGGTCATGGTGTAACCGGTCTGGAAATAATCATCCCAGTTGTTATACACTTGTGGTGTAACCCATGGATCAAGACCAGCCTGATCAAGCTGTGGTACATAGAATTTGCCTTCCTGCATTCCAAATTGATCGGTAAAAGCATTTACTGTATTTCCGCCGCGCGTTGGATCATTTGGCAAATCAACTATTTTCGAACCCCATGACATGGATGAAGTAGGAACATATTTGCCACCTGTACCCTGAGCATAAGTAGTCTGATAATCAGGGGTTCTTGAAACCTGATCGAAACTGCTGGTGTGGCTGAAAGAAACAACAGGCCGGCCTACTTTATTATTTTTCCCGCTTTTGGTGGTGATAATAATAACACCATTGGAAGCACGAATACCATACAAAGCACCTGCTGCCTGACCTTTTAAAATTTCGATACTCTCAATATCGGCCGGGTTGATGTCAATGGCACGGTTTGAGACATCTGCGCCTGTAACACTGTTTCCTGTTGAATATGCAGGAGTTGATGCTATAGGCATACCATCGACAACATACAATGGTGTATTATTTCCTGTGAAGGAACGTGCGCCCCTGATTTGAAATTGCGAAGAGGCTCCGGGCATACCGCTTGATGGTTTAATTTCGACACCAGCAACTTTTCCTTGCAGTGCTCCAAGTAAACTGTTATTTCCTGTTCTTGACAGGTCTTCGGCGGCTACATCCTGTACGGCGTATCCCAAAGATTTTCTCTCGCGGCTGATACCCAAAGCAGTAACAACAACGCCTTCAATATCCATAATATCCGGATCCAGGACAACGTTAATTACAGTTTGGCCAGCTATGGCGAACTCTTTGGTTTTCATTCCAAGGAACGAAAACTGAAGTGTTTGTCCGCCTGCAGGAACGTTGATAGAGTATTTACCATTTAAGTCGGTTGTCAAACCAATGGTGGTCCCTTTTACAACTACACTGGCGCCGGGGATGCCTTTGCCATCCTCAGAACTGGTAACAGTACCTGTAATGGTCTGTGCCAGCAATACCTGCACTCCGGCAAAAATCAGAAGTGCAAGCATTATTGCAAATTTTCTCATAGTGTGTTTTTTTGATGAGTAAAGTGTTAAACAATAGATGTTTGGTGAAAAATTTGTTTTGGTAATGGTTGGTTTTGGTGTTAAACTTTTCTTCGACGACCTCCTTTTTCGATGGTTAGTTGGCTTAATTTTGCGCAAGATATGAGTAATTTTTGTTGTTCAGGCAGCAAATTTAACAAAAAATTAATACAATAAATTTTTCAGACTTGAATTTGACTCATTTTTAAAGCATGAAAATGCTGGATAACCGGAACAAGATATTATTTGCCAGGGTTTGATTCAATTATTAATTGCTTCGTTCAATTGCTGAATTAAACGCTGTTTTCATCAGGTTAGTATAAAATTTTTAAGTCAGATTTAAATAAATACCTGACAAAATGCAAAACCTAAAAAAAAGGCTGTCAAACTTTGTTGACAGCCTTTTAAAATGGTTAAATAATTAAACTATTTGGCCCACCAGACTTTGGTTCCATAGGTATCAGGACCTTGATTGGCAATAGCAGCGTCAAGGTTAGCCTTGTTTAGAGTTGCTTCAGAAGTAGCATACTTGAAACGTTGTACAATATCGGTTCCTGAACTATTGACCGGTTCAAAGGTTACAGGTGTTCCATCAGCAACGTAAGTTACTTCACCAGGTTTTACAACGGATTTGGGATAGCCGGTGCGGCGATACTCAGCCCATGCTTCGCTCGATTGGGTGTAGAGGTGGATGTATTTTTGTGTTAATACAGCCTCTTCCTTGTTGTTTGAAGCATCGAACTTGGCCATTACCGATGAAATGTAGGCAGCGCCGTCGGCAACACCCCACAGATCCAGAGAAGCAGTTACTCCCTTCTCAAACCAGGTTCTGTCCCAGTTATTAACTTCACTAACCATAAAGCAAACGGTAGGGTAGTCGAGAAGAATGGATGGGAATGTTGCAGAAACAATCACTCCGTAAACACCACTTGCCGGTTTGTAATTAATGGTATTGGTGTTGGCATTGATGTAGGCTTTCATGGTGTTGTCGTCAACTCCATAAGGTGCACCTACGGTGTTGTCGTCCATACCTGGGCCACGATAAATGGCAAGTCTCGGGTCAACAATACCACCGAAAGGATTGGTAAATCCACCAGTACGTATATCCGGATCATCCATTCCTTTCAACAGGTTAACAAACTGTTTCGACATAGTGAAGTCGTTTCTGTTATCGACAAAGTAAGCGGAATAAGTAGGAGCATTACCAGGTGTACCTCCACCAACAAAGGCGAACATGGCACTTTGGTCGTTGTTTTCAAAGACACCATCGCTGATTGCGCTTTGGGCTTCGGTCATATTACCCATACGAAGCGCCAGGCGCAGGCGAAGTGAATTGGCAAACTTTTCCCAGTTATCCATGTCTCCGCCATAAATAATGTCACCTGTAGTCCATCCTTTCATTCCTGGAGTGATCATTGAGCCGGCAGTTTTCAGTTTTGCAATCAGGTCGTTGTAAATATCCTCCTGTTTGTCGTAAACCGGGGTTGCATACTCGCGGGGATTCAAAGCCTGTGAGTATGGTACATCACCCCAGGTGTCGGTAATAACCTGGAATGCCCATGCTTTGAGAATCATAGCCGAAGCTATTTGTGCATCATTATCGCCGAATCCGGCCATTTCCCCTTTAGTACCTTCGTCAGTGTTAAGCCTGATGATTTCCTCAAGATTGCTGATATATGCATAGAAGTTACGGAAATAATTGTTTGTAACATTCTCCCTGAAGTCATAGCGGTCTTCGGTGGTGTAGTTGCGCTGGACGGCTTGCTGTGAGGCAAGGGTTACCATACGGCCGGCGAACCAGCTGTCATACATAAAGAAAGCGAGGCTTCTTTGTGCATAAGTGAAGAGGTAAGGTGTAAAACCTTTTTCAGCAGCGTTGGGATTTGAGTTGATCTTGTCAAAATCTTTTTCACATCCGGTCAAAAAGAGGGCTGCCAAAAGAAATATGCTTATTGCTTTAAATAGTGTTTTCATTTTTATGGTTTCCTTTCTTTTTGGTTAAAAATTGAAACTCAGGCCAAAACCCCAGGTGCGTGTGCTGGGAAGGTAACCACCTTCTGCTCCCTGTGCATTACTGCCAGCCATTTGCAGGTATTCAGGATCAAAGTGCTGGTTTTCCTGACCCCAGGTCAGCAGGTTGCGCCCGAAAACGGATGCCCGCAGTGATTTGATGGGTCCGGTATAACGCTCAGGAATGGTATAGCCAAAGCGGACTTCTCTGAGTTTGAAATAATCGGTGCTGAAAACGTTTTGAGCATCAGGACCATTGTAATGACGGGCTGCCCAGCTTACGCCGGAAACGTACTTTTCATTGGGTACAGCAGTTTCAACTACGGCTCCGGAAGCATCAAGATAAACATATCCGTTTGCTGCATCATAATTGCCAATTACTCCTTCAAGTCTGATTCCGCCGCCGTCAGCAACTGCTTCACGAATGTTGATGCCTTTGTCGTTCAGCTTGGCTGTTTCTTCAAGAATACCACTATACATTCCCCATACATGTGAAAGATAGTACATATGTCCGCCTCTCTGCATGTCGATAAGGAAACTGAAATCAAATCCTTTATAGGTAAGAGTGTTGGTTATACCTCCATTGAAATCGGGAGTAACTTTGCCCAGGGGTTTGATTGGTGTGGATGCATACTGACCATTCGTGCGAATAATCTTGTTACCATCGTTATCATAAACAAAATCGGTTCCGTAAATGATTGGGTAGGTTTCTCCTACGAAAGCTCCGATCTGCACCCTGAACGGCGCGTTCTGAAGGCTTAAGTATTTGAGGTCGAAATCATCGGAAAGCTCATCAACAGTGTTGTTAAGCGTTGCAAAGTTGACAATTACATCCCAGCGGAAATTTTTCATTTTTACCGGGGTTCCTGTGATTAATGCTTCAAAACCTTTATTGGTCATTGAACCGGTATTGATTTTGAATGAAGCTACACCGGTTGTTCCTGACACCTGGATGGGTACAATTTGATTGATGGTTTGTTTGTTATATAATGAAAGTTCAACTCCAAAGCGGTTTTGCAGGAATTTTAACTCCGTACCAACTTCCCATGATTTGGTTCTTTCGGCCATTAGGTCAAGACCAGCTGGCAATGAAGTGGGTACATTAAGCATTGGATTGCTTCCAAAGGGCACTCCTGTAGTATAATAAGTCAGCAATTCGTAAGGATCAGTATCGTTACCAACCTCAGCGTAACCTGCCCTCAACTTGGCAAATGACAAAAATGAATTATCTCTCAGGGCTTCTATTTCAGAAAGTATAAAACTCATACTTACTGAAGGATAAAAATAGCTCCTGTTGTCGCCGGCAAGGGTAGATGAATGGTCATTGCGAATAGCTGCATCTAAGTAAAGCATGTAGTTATAATCAAATGAAGCATTGGCATACATACTGTTGATGCGTTTTTTGGTTGTATTGTCGTATGCAGTTGCAGCATTCAGTGAATTCTGGAGGGTAAACAGTTCAGGAATAACAAGGCCTCCGTTGGTAATTCCACCTGAACGTTCGGTCATGCGATCCATACGGTTTGCTCCGAGAATGGCATTCAAACCAATATGATCATCAGCAAAACGTTTGGCAATGGTGAAGAACGATTCCATGTTTCTTTCACTAACGGTGCGGACGTCTTCAAAATATTCTGACTGTGCCTGTGAACCAATTGCCATGCGTTCCTGCATGCGGAGCACGTAGAAGTCAATTCCGGTTCTTCCGGTCACCTTGAGCCATGGCAGCAGTACCACGTTTACACCTGCATTTCCAAACAAACGGTCTCTCTGGTCGCTCTGGAAGTTCTTGTATGCCGACCAGTAAGGGTTATCGGTGTACATAGGCGTGGGATCGTCCCAGGCTACGCGGTTCCATGTGCGCTGTGAACCATCAGGATTGAGATAATTTTTCATATCTTCATAGTCGACGGAAGTATGAATCCACTGCCACATTTTTTGAACTGGGTTCCTGTCACCGTAACCTGTTTCAGGACGGCCGGTAGCATCATTCTTTACATAATTGGCGTTTACCCAGGCATCAACATTTTTGTGCATTTTACTGCTACCTCCAAAGCTGACATTGTTGCGTTGCATCTCACTATTGGGATACAAACCTTTATAGTCAAGATTTGTATAGCTCAACCTGAATGCATTTTTTTCATTACCACCTGTAATCTGGACATTATTCTGGTATCCAACTGCAGTATTAAAGAAGGTTGTATAATCGTTTTTAGGATAAACCCAGGGTGTTGCTTTTAAATAATTATCCGGGTCAGCTTCCTGGTCAAAAGCATTCCACTGCAAAACCATGATATCGGGATTGTAGGCAGGGCCCCAGCTTTCATCGGTAGCATAGTCTGCTAGTCTGTAGGTCTGGCCACCTATCTCAGCAGTAAGGAAACCGTCAAGACCACCTTCATCATCGCCGTAAATCAATCCACCACCATAAAGTTTCTGGTATTTTGGGTAAATTGAAACATTTTCAAAAGTTACGCTTGAATTTACACTAACACCAATGGTCTGTCTGCCAATTTTTGCTTTTTTGGTTGTAATCAGCACTACCCCGTTTGCTGCTCTTGAGCCGTAGAGTGCAGTTGCACTTGCGCCTTTAAGGATAGAGATATCCTCAATGTCGTCGGCATTGATATCGGTGGCCACATTTCCGAGATCATAACCTCCACGTCCTGTAGCACCGTATGAAAAGTCGGAGTTGTCGAGGGGAATACCGTCAACAACGTACAATGGCTGGTTGTTACCGGTAATTGAGGTTGCACCGCGGACCTGAAGTCTGGCACCGCCCCCCATCTGACCTGAAGAGGTGGTAATCTGAACACCGGAAACCCTTCCGGAAAGTGATCCAAGTACGTTGTTTGAACGGACTTTGGCAAGATCTTCTCCACTAACATTTTCTACTGCATATCCCAGCGACTTTTTGTCTCTGCTGATACCAAGTGCAGTAACAACTACACCTTCTATGTCCATGACATCAGGATCAAGCGTGACATCGATTGTCCGCTGGCCTGCAATCATAACTTCTTTGGCTTTCATTCCCACAAATGAAAACACCAGTGATCTTCCGCTGGCAGGTACTCCAAGAGAGTATTTACCGTCAATGTCGGTAATTACACCCACAGTAGTTCCCTTCACCAGCACAGTCGCTCCGGGGATTCCCTTCCCGTCTTCAGAACTGGTAACTGTACCGGATACTGTGATTTGTGCCAGTACTACCTGCACCCCGGCAAAAATCAGAAGTGCAAGCAACAATGTAAATTTTCTCATAATGTGTGTTTTTGATGAGTAAATTGTTAAACAATAGGTGTTTGGTGATAAATTCAAAAATTGCTGGTTGATTTTCAAGGCGTTACTTCTTTATCGTCCCTCCTTTTTTGGTTAATGATTTAGGTTTGTTGTGTTATCTGAAATTGAAGTTCTTTATAGTCAAAGAAAAAATAAACACAAGGGTAATGCTGCCGGATTCTTCCAATCCAGCCACTGTTTAATAGAAATTAAAGCACAATAATCTCTCAGGGAAAAAATTTCCGAATCCTGTCTTGTCCGATGTTGGCTTTAAGAAGGTCAAAAAAAAGATGCTAAAGTTATTGAACAGACTAGTTCTTAGTGGTCTTAAGCAAAGCGAATTTACTGAATAAAACTTCTTAATGTCAACATATAGTTGAAAAAAAATGAAAATTGTTTAAAAGTATTGACATTCAGCGATATTTATTTATTAAAAACCTCAGTTTCTGTATTTAAATTCACTGTTGTCCGGTTAATTTCCGAACATTTGGAGATTATAATATCACGCTACTCTGTAGCTCATTTTCAATTCTGATAACCTGCTGACTACAAATATTTTGCTATTTTGTAGCAATTTTTCAGCAGCAGAGCTGCGTAATATTTGCAGTAAAATATGGTTAAACCAAAAAGTAAGCTCCAGAGGAGCGTAATATTACCTTTTACAATACCAGCAAAGGATTCAGAGTTTTATTTAAGATTTTACCGGACATCAGTGATTTAAATTCAAAAAATAAATTAAACTTTTTCTTGATTTTTTAATTTGGAACGGACCATTTCTTATAAAAAGAGAGCAATAAAGGAAACAGAATGTTGAAATATGGTTAATCGTTTGCAGGTTTTTGCTTCAGTTTTCGCAAGTATAGGCTATTGTTAACATGTTTATCAAAAAAAAAGAATTCTGAAATTTTTATGTTTTAATAGGGTTATGTTTCAATGGTTGTAGTCGTTTTCAGATCCCCTTTGGACCAGTTCCACAAATTATTTCATAAATTTCAGATTCAATCCGTAAGCCATAATAAAAGATGCTGTCAGCAAAATTGAAGTCCAGGGCAACTGGTAGTTGTCAATAATAACCGATGGCAATATAAGCATAAGCAATTGTGATGTTGTGTAAAGGTGAAATCCGGTTTTTCTGAGCTTCCATATCATGATGGCACCTACCAGAGAGATGGCATATAAAATGGCCATGTATGCAAAAAAAGGCCTGCCTGCAGCAATAATCAGTTCCAGCATTTGTTCCGCCTCAGGCATCTTAACCTCTTCAATGGCAAGGGGAATAATATCAAAAGCAGCAAACACAAAGACCGATGAAATGAGTGAAATTCCACTTCCAATGAATGTAAGTATGCAAAGCAATGACAAAGAGGTCGGCCGTTTTACAGGAGTTGAAAGATCGGGGATTTGAGAGTTTGAGTTCGTTTCCATAGATTGTATTTCAGAAAAAAGCAGCCCACTGGAGGCGGGCTGCAAAAGTAACGCAAATTCAGTAAGCGGTTGAAAAGGTTTTTATTGTGTGTATTGTTTTATTCGAGAGCGCCTATCTCATTTTCTACTTCTTCAAGCATTTCACAGGACTTTACCAGTGCTTTCATGGCATTGTGATCGTTGTATAGCGGGCGGTCTATGTCGAGAAACTCAACATGGCGGCGGATAACTTCCTTGGCTTTGGTAACTCCCTTGCCAAAAGCATACTCTCTGAAATCCAATGCCTGGGCGGCAGCCATCAGCTCAATGCCTAAAATACCATAAGCATTATCAAGTATCTGATTGTTTTTCAGGGCGGTATTCATTCCCATTGACACAAAGTCTTCCTGGTCGGCTGCTGCCGGAATGGATTGAATGGAAGCCGGTGTCGAAAGAATGCGTTGCTCCACGATCTGCATATCGGCAGTGTACTGGCTGAGCATCAATCCCGAAAACATTCCGGCTCCTTTGGTCAGGAAAGCGGGCAATCCAACGCTTAGCGCGGGATTGTTCAGCCTGTTCATTCTCCGTTCCGACATCACACATACCATAGTAATTACATAGCCGGCCATGTCCATGGGCACAGAAACGGGCGTTCCCTGGAAGTTTGCTCCTGAAAGCTGAAGATTAAGGTCAGGAAAAAATATCGGATTGTCGCCAACGCCGTTGAGTTCAATCTCCACCTGCGAGCGGGCATAAGCCAGGGCGTCGTGCGCGGCTCCGATTACCTGCGGCGTCGAACGCATTGAATAGGCATCCTGTACCTTGCATTTTACATGGTTCTCGGCCAAATCACCACCTTCAACCAGGCGTCTGATTGCATTGGCACTTCGCACTGCTCCTTTAAACCCGCGAACTTCATGTAAAAGTGAGTTGTAAGGTTTCATGTTGGCCTTCAAGGCTTCAAGCGACATGGCAGCGGCGATCTCGGCCTGTTTCAGAAAGTTATTGGCATCATAAAGAAAGATTGCACTCATCGCGGTAAGCACGTTGCTGCCATTGATGGTAGCAAGTCCGTCGCGTGCCTGAAGCCCGGGAATGGGGATTCCGGCTTTATCCATCGCTTCTTTGCCTTCCAGAAGCTTGCCTTTGTAATAAGCTTTTCCTTCGCCCATCATCAAAAGTGCAATCTGCGACATGGGGGCAAGGTCACCGCTGGCACCAACAGATCCTTTTTCGCATACATAAGGAGTAACTCCTTTATTGAGCATGTCAACCAGTGTCATGGTAATTTCGGGCCTTACCCCTGAATTTCCATGAGCATGTACATTGATGCGCCCAAGCATGGCTCCGCGCACATGCTCCAGTGGCATAGGATCGCCAATGCCTGCAGCATGGTTATAAATCAGGTATTTCTGAAAATCTTTGACCTGGTCGTCATTCAGCACAACTTCCGAGAACTCACCAATGCCGGTATTTACACCATACATGATTTCTCCGGCCACAATTTTGCGCTCAAGCATACCGCGGCATGCCTGTATGCGCTGTATGGCTTCGGGGTGCAGGTCAACTTTTTTTCCGTTTCGTGCAACATCAACCACATCTTCAATGGTAAGTCCGCTTCCTTTGATAACGAGTGTCATGATACCTGTAGGTTTTGATTTATATCCTCAAAGGAATGGAAAAGGACGGATATTGCAAAATTTATATGATAGTTTTTTTAAATTGAATTTCGGAGGTAGGAAGTAGGAGGTAGGATTTCGGATTTCGGATGTTTGATTTCGGATTTCGGATGTAGGAGGTCGGAAGTCGGTCGAGTTCGGAAGTAGGAAGCGAGCGGTGGTCATTCAGTGGTCGAGCGTTGAACGGTGGTCGAGCGGAGTCGAGACCAGCGGAGTCAAAGTGGTCGAGCGCTGAGCGGTGGTCGAGCGTTGAACGGTGGTCGAGCGTTGAACGGTGGTCGAGCGGCGGTTGGTGAGCCTTTCGTCGAACCAAGTCGAGACCAGCGGAGTCGAGGCCAGCGGAGTCCCCTGAAACTACAATGCAGAGATGTCGGAACTGACATCTCTGCAAAGACTAAACAGTTTCGACAATCTTATTCAGGAAAATCGACTTTTACATTCCGGAGGAATTCGATGGATTTCTGAATCACTGTAAACATTATGGTATCATCCTTAAGAAAAGGTACGGTTCCCCTGTATTCTGAAATAAAAGCATTAAGGAAAGGTGATGTTGCTGAAGCATCCCGGAATTCAAGAGCCTGGGCAGCTGCAAAAAGCTCAATGGCAATGAGTTTCTCGAGGTTGTTAACTACTCTGAGGGCTTTGGTGGCTGCATTGGCTCCCATACTCACATGGTCTTCCTGCTCGTTTGATGAAGTTATGGAATCGACCGAACTGGGAGTGCCCAGTTGTTTGTTCTGGCTTACGATGCTGGCAGCAGTGTATTGAGGAATCATAAAACCGGAGTTGAGGCCGGGTTTGGCAACCAGAAATTCCGGCAAACCTCTTTGTCCGGCGATCAGGCGGTAAACCCTGCGCTCGGAAATATTTCCCTGCTCTGCCAGTGCAATTGCCAAAAAATCAAGCACAAATGCCAAAGGTTCACCATGAAAATTTCCACCTGACAGCACAAGGTCTTCGTCGGGGAAAATGGTTGGATTATCGGTAACTGAATTGATTTCAGTCAAAACAACCGATGAAGCATAATTTATGGTGTCTTTAACAGCGCCATGCACCTGCGGTATGCACCGGAAGGAATAAGGGTCCTGGATTTTTTTTTCGGGCTGAATTATTAATTTACTCCCATTCAATATGTTACGCATGTTACGCGCTGTTTCTATCTGTCCCTGGTGAGGTCTAATGGCGTGCAATTGTTCCATAAAGGGATCAATACGGCCGTTATAAGCTTCCAGTGAAATGGCACCGGTAATATCGGCAAACCTGGCCAGTTTTTTTGCTTTCAGAAGAATATAAACAGCATGAGCCGACATAAACTGAGTGCCGTTGAGTAAAGCAAGGCCTTCTTTTGAGTGCAGTGAAAGTGGTATCCATCCATATTGTTTCAGCACTTTTTTTGCAGGCATTATTTTGCCGTTTATCCTGAATTCGCCCATGCCGAGCAATGGAAGCGAAAGGTGAGCCAATGGCGCCAGGTCGCCCGAAGCACCCAGTGATCCCTGTTCATACACAACCGGAAGTGCATCATTATTATAAAAATCCAGCAATCGTTCAACGGTTTGTACCTGAACACCTGAGTTTCCTGATGAAAGTGCGTGAACCTTCAGCAAAAGCATGAGTTTTACAATGTCATCATTTACTTCAGCCCCAAGTCCGCAGGCATGTGATTTTACAAGATTTTCCTGAAGTTTGCTCAGGTCTTTCTCTGAAATCTGAATGTTGCAGAGCGATCCGAAACCGGTTGTTATTCCGTAGATGGGCTCACTGTGGTTTTTCAGTTTGTTGTCGAGATAGTCGCGACAGTGTTGTATTTTAATTTTTGCCTCTTCCGATAGGATGATTTTTAATTTGTTATCGAGGATTTGTTCAATGGTTTCGAAGTTCAACGGTTGTGAACTTATTGCAAATGTGTTCATAGTAAGTTTAATGTTATTTGAATGACTGGAAGTGCATTTTTCGGCACATTATTGCACTGTCGTTTAAGCTAGTCCGTAACACGTCAGCCCTGCCCGGTTTATTTTTACCTTAAACTTAAGATTCCAGTTATAACTCATACTTTGATTATGTGGTTGATGATTTCACCCATCGGCATTGAATCCTGTTGTCCCGTTGCCATGTTTTTCAGAATACATCGGTATTCAATCCGTTCCTGTTCACCAATGATCACAACCCAGGGAATCCGGTTGCTGTCGGCATAGGAAAATTGTTTTTTGAGTTTGGTATTATCCGGGTAAACCTCGGTGTTTATTCCAATTGCCCGGAGTTTGGAAGCCATTTCGATACTGAGTTTTTCCTCCTGCCCGCCGAAGTTGACGAACATAACTCTGGTGGTTGATGCAGTTGCTGTTGTGAAAAGATTCAGTTCGTTCAGCACATCGTAAATGCGATCTGCACCAAACGAAATGCCAACTCCAGAAACACCGGGCAGGCCGAATATTCCGGTAAGATTGTCGTATCTTCCACCTCCGCATACGCTGCCCATGGCAACATCAGCTGCTTTTACCTCAATAATAGCACCGGTGTAATAGTTTAATCCACGGGCCAGGGTAAGATCGAGTTCAACGGTTGAGCTTATGTTCATGATTTTGGCCAGTGACAGAATTTCAATAATTTCAGCTACTCCCTTTGGCCCGTCGGTTGTATCTCTTAGCAATTCCGATAGTGTACTTAGTTTCTCATCATTAGAACCCTGCAGATTGATTACAGGCTGGATTCTGGCAATGGCTTCAGCACCAAGGCCACGTTCAGCAAGCTCTTCGTTTACTTTTTTGGGGCCGATTTTATCCAGTTTATCGATAGTTACTGTGATGTCGGTAATTTTATCTGCATGGCCGATAAGTTCGGCAATACCCGATAGGATTTTACGGTTGTTCAGTTTAATGATTACATCAATTCCCAGTTTGCCGAATACCTGATCGGCAATGAGCAACAATTCAGCCTCGTTGATAAGCGCATCAGAACCTATTACGTCAACATCGCACTGATAAAATTCCCGGTAACGGCCTTTTTGAGGACGGTCGGCACGCCATACAGGCTGAATTTGGTAGCGTTTGAATGGGAAAGTAATGTCGTTGCGGTGCTGAACCACGTAACGGGCAAAAGGAACAGTGAGGTCGTAACGCAATCCCTTTTCGCTGATTTTTGAAGAAAGAGCAGCTGCATTGTCCCTGGTTAGCTCACTTTCGGTTATGCCTGAAAGGAAATCTCCTGAATTCAGCACTTTAAAAAGAAGTTTATCGCCTTCTTCGCCGTACTTTCCCAGCAAGGTGTTCAGGTTTTCCATGGCCGGTGTTTCAATGGGCTGGTAACCGAACTGTTCAAAAACTGAACGAATGGTATTGAAGATGAAATTTCTCCGGTTCATCTCTATTGGAGAGAAGTCTCGGGTTCCTTTAGGTATCGAGGGTTTTTGAGTGCTCATATTCAGAATCTTTATTCATTCAGGCCTGATTGGCCATTGGATTTTCCGAAGCAAAATTACTCAATTTCACTCAACCTCAAGGCGAAGTTTCTGAATAAGGGCTTCGAGGTAGGGCTTTGATTCCAGCGAACCTTCGGCAGGCGCCCAGTAAGCAAAGTGCTTGTCATCGTCAGGATCATAAGGCCCATCTTTGATTTCATAGGCCACTGACCCGGTTTTCAGGCTGATGACGGTGTGATAGGTTTTTTCGGCAATTTCAACAGCTGGTTTACCTGCCGCCCAGTCCAGAACAACATGATCGGTGATGTTGCCCGTTTCATCAAACTCAATTACGCAGATTCTGCCACGAAAAGCGATAAAGACTTCCCGTTTATCGGGATCTTCATGCTTGTGAGGCCTCACGTATGTGCCAGGTTCCATGGCATTGAGCAGTCGCTGTAAGGGATCGGAAGCCTGACTGTGGTAATTGAGGTTTTTTCTGCCTCGCGGCGATGTGCGTGCTTCTGCAGTTAAACGGTCAAAAATTTCGTTGTTGATTTTGATCATTATTTCGTTTTTACTGATTCAGAAATCTGATCAAAAGCAAAAGATAAACAGAATACAGAGAATGTTCAGGGATCATTTTTCTGATTATTAATCAATTGAGAAATACAGACAAAACTCAAATTGTAAAATATAGCATTAAGAGGCTATAAAATATAAATATAGCATTCTAGTGCTATATTTGGATGATCTCATCGTATCTTATGAGCAGATCGCTGAGTCCTTACCAGTCCATAGATTTTCCTTTTCTGAGGATGGTTGGCTGGGTGCTGCCGGTTTCAAAGCAAACTGGTCATTTTCAAATTTCAGGCTTTTAGTTTTTTATATCTGATTCGGTGGGGTGTATCATTGCCCAGTCTTTTCTTGCGGTTTTCTTCGTATTCGGTATAACCACCCTCGAAGAAAACAACCCTGGAATCACCTTCAAATGCAAGTATATGTGTTGCAATCCTGTCGAGGAACCAACGGTCGTGAGATATTATAACGGCACAACCGGCAAAACTTTCAAGGCCTTCTTCAAGTGCACGCAAAGTGTTCACATCTATATCGTTGGTTGGCTCATCGAGCAGCAAAACATTGGCTTCGGACCTTAAAGTCAGGGCCAGGTGCATCCGGTTTCGCTCTCCACCCGATAGCACTCCGGCTTTTTTGCCTTGATCGGCACCAGCAAAGTTGAAACGTGATACATAAGCCCTTGAATTGAAAAGTTTTCCGCCCAATTGAAGGTTTTCATTGCCTTCCGAAATAACTTCCCAAACTGTTTTTTCAGGGTCTATTTGGGTGTGGGCCTGATCAACATATCCGAGTTTAACGGTTTCTCCTACTGAAAACTCTCCGGAATCTGCATTTTCAATCCCCATTATCATTCTGAAAAGGGTGGTTTTTCCGGCTCCGTTGGGCCCGATAATGCCAACAATACCGGCAGGAGGGAGGCTAAAGTCGAGATTTTCAAACAGAAGCTTATCGCCATATGCTTTTGAAATGCTTTTGGCTTCAATCACCTTGTTTCCTAACCTGGGTCCATTGGGAATAAAAATCTCAAGTTTCTCCTCTTTCTGTTTTGTGTCTTCGCTCATCAGGCGTTCGTAGGATGCAAGCCTCGCTTTTGATTTGGCATGCCGGGCTTTGGGTGCCATGCGTACCCATTCAAGCTCGCGTTCCAGTGTTTTCCGGCGTTTGCTCTCTGTTTTTTCCTCCATGGCCAGGCGGTTCGATTTCTGTTCCAGCCACGAGGAGTAATTTCCTTTCCAGGGAATGCCTTCTCCACGGTCGAGCTCAAGTATCCAGCCGGCAACATTGTCGAGGAAATAACGGTCGTGCGTAACCGCGATCACAGTTCCTTTGTATGAACGCAGGTATTGTTCAAGCCAGTCGATGCTTTCGGCGTCGAGGTGGTTGGTTGGCTCGTCGAGCAGCAAAATATCAGGCTCCTGAAGCAACAAACGGCACAAAGCGACACGGCGCCTTTCGCCTCCCGAAAGGGTTTTTACATTCTGATAGGAATCGGGACAACGCAAAGCATCCATGGCCCGCTCCAGTTTGGTGTCGAGTTCCCATGCATCGTGTTGATCCAAAAGATCAGTGAGGCGGCCCTGCTCTTCGATGAGGGCAGTCATTTCGTCATCGCTCATTGGTTCGCTGAAACGGTTGTTTACCTCTTCGTAGGCTTTTAACAGCGCTACGGTTTCACCAACGCCCTCTTCAACAATTTCCTTAACGGTTTTGGTCTCATCGAGTTCGGGTTCCTGCATCAGAATACCCACTGAATAACCAGGAGAAAAAACCACTTCACCCGAAAAAGATTTGTCGAGGCCGGCAATGATTTTCAACAGGCTTGATTTTCCTGAGCCGTTAAGTCCTATGATGCCAATCTTTGCTCCGTAAAAGAACGACAGGTATATGTTTTTGAGAATCTGGCGGTTCACAGGCACAGTTTTGCCAACTCCTACCATTGAGAAAATAATTTTTTTATCGTCGGCCATAGTTTTGAAATGCTTTTGCGCAAACTTAGTAAAAAATGTGTTTGGTAGCTGATGTTTAATGTTTAAGCGCAGCGTTTTTAGAAGGAGGGACGGAGGTCGAGCGTAGTCGAGACCGAAGGGATGGAGGTTGGTTCAGGACAAGGGGACAAGGAGATGGGGAGACAAGGGGACGATAGACGATAGAGTCAAAACAAGATGAGGTGACCTGCCAAGTCTTCTTCCGACTTGTTAGGTCTTCTTGTTATCGAAACGGATTTCGATTCCTATGGCTACTGACCTCCGGCCTCCGACTTCCGACCTCTGACATCCGACCTCCGACCTCTGACCTCCGGAATCTTATTTAAAAACATTATAGATAAGATTCCCGGCCTGCCATCTGGTTAAAATTTTATAGTTTTGTCAGGTAGTGTTTTATCCTATAAATGCTGTTTTCGAAATAATCTTAAAAACTACATATAGTGATGCAAAAATTATTATTACTTGGCGATGAAGCCATTGCACAGGGAGCCCTCGATGCCGGGTTATCCGGAATCTACGCTTATCCGGGAACTCCTTCCACGGAAATCACCGAATATGTGATGAAATCAAAGGAAGCAAAAACCGGAAAGGTGGTCGCTTCGTGGGGAGCCAACGAAAAAACTGCGATGGAAGCCGGGCTTGGTATGTCATATGCCGGTAAGCGTGCCATGGTTTGCATGAAACATGTTGGGTTGAATGTGGCAGCCGATGCTTTTGTGAACTCTGCAATTACAGGTGCCAACGGAGGCCTCATCATTGTAGCCGCCGATGACCCGTCTATGCATTCATCTCAGAATGAGCAGGATTCACGATTTTATGGAAAATTTGCACTTATTCCCATTCTTGAGCCTGGAAATCAGCAGGAAGCCTACGATATGGTTCATTTTGGATTCGATTTGAGTGAAAAATTCAGGATTCCGGTTCTTATGCGAATCACCACCCGCCTTGCGCACTCCAGATCGGGCGTTGCACGTAAAGAGCCCAGGCCACAGAACAAAATCAGGCTTCCTGAAAATCTGAAACAATTTATTTTGTTGCCGGCCAATGCCCGCAAACAATACAAAAGCCTGCTCAACAGTCAGGCCGGATATATCCTTGAGTCGGAAAAATCACCATTTAATATAATGATTGATAATGCCAACCATAAAATGGGAATTATCTGTTGTGGCCTGGCTTACAATTACCTGATGGAGAACTTTGAGAATCATCATATTCCATATCCGGTTCTCAGGATCGGACAATATCCGCTTCCCGAAAAGCAGATAAGGGAAATTTATGATAACTGCGACAGCCTTCTGATTCTTGAGGATGGTTATCCGCTGGTCGAAGAGCTCATCAGGGGATTTATGAATAACGGCAAACCCATCAAAGGCCGCCTCGACGGAACAATACCCCGCGATGGTGAGCTGAATCCCAACATCATTGCCCGCGCACTCGGGCTGGAGGATACCTATGGTCGGGATATTCCGGCCATTGTAACAGGCCGGCCGCCTTCGCTATGCAAAGGCTGTCCGCATATTTACAGTTACAACGCACTGAACGAAGCCTTGTTAAGCGTTGGAAAAGGAAGGGTTTTCTCTGATATCGGCTGCTACACCCTTGGCGCATTGGAGCCTTTTGATGCGATCAACTCCTGTGTTGATATGGGCGCTTCAATAACTATGGCAAAAGGTGCTGCCGATGCCGGACTGGTTCCTGCAATTGCCGTAATCGGAGATTCGACCTTTACCCATTCAGGGATGACCGGGCTATTGGATGCCGTTGTTGCAAAATCGCCCATCACAGTAATGATACTTGATAATGCCACCACTGCCATGACTGGCGGCCAGAATTCAGCAGCACTTGGAAAAATCGAAGATATCTGCGAAGCACTTGGAGTTGCAAAAGATCACATCAGAATTTTAAATCCGCTTCAGAAATATCATGAAGAGAATCTTGCAGTGATGAAGGAGGAAATTGCTTTTGAAGGGGTTTCAGTAATTATCCCGCGAAGGGAGTGCATTCAAACAGTTACCCGGAGAATGAGAGAGAATAAAAAGCAGCAGTTAACAGAAAAATCGGAGGCATAATCATGAAAAAAGATATCATACTTGCCGGAGTCGGCGGACAGGGAATACTATCGATTGCCGCTATTATTGGTACTGCCGCACTCAGTAAAGGGCTGTACCTGAAGCAGGCTGAGGTTCACGGCATGAGCCAGAGAGGAGGTGATGTTCAGTCAAATCTACGTATTTCAGACCGGGAAATTGCTTCAGATCTTATTCCCATGGGGAAAGCCGATATGATCATTTCGGTTGAGCCGATGGAATCGCTCAGATATTTGCCTATGTTATCAACTGACGGCTGGCTGGTTACCAATACCAAACCTTTTGTCAACATTAAAAATTATCCGGAAATGGATAAACTGATGACCGAAATTGAGAAGTTGCCAAAGCAGATAGCCATTGATGCCGATGAAATTGCAAGGCAACTGGGCTCGCCCAAATCGGCCAATATGGTGATACTTGGCGCTGCTTCTCCATTTCTGGATATTGAATACGGTTTGCTTCAGGATGCAATACGCGGCATCTTTTTGAAAAAGGGTGAAGATGTGGTTAAGGTAAACCTTGATGCTCTTGAGGCCGGACGAAAACTGGCTTTAAACAGGTTGAACTGATAAATTGATAAATTATTTTTGATAAAGAAGCGGGTGATTTCATCCGCTTCTTTATAATAAGCGCTTGCTGAACGCGTTTTAAAATGGCTTTTAATTAAATAACAATCAATGAAATTTTTTACCCGAAAACGACTGATTGAATTTGCTGTAATTATTGTTGTTGCCTTTGTCCTGCTTTTTACAGTTGATTATTATGTATCAGGGTTGGATAAAACTCCTGGAACAGAAAACGAATATGAGCCTGAACCTCGCTTTGAATTTGGAATTGCTGTTGATTCTCTTGTTGTGATTAAAGATGAAGTCAAAAGTGGCGACAACCTTTCGACAATTTTGCTAAAGTATAAAATCGGACAGCAGGCAGTTGAAAAGCTGGTGAAAAAATCAGAAGGGATTTTTGATGTAAAGAAAATCAGGGTAGGGAATAAATATACGGTTCTGGCCAGCAACGACAGTCTTCAGAAGGCCGTTTATTTTATTTATGAGCAAAGCCCGATCCGTTATGTGGTTTTTGAAACCGGTGACTCAGTGCATGTTCACAGTGGTGAAAAGGAAGTAACTGTGAAAACGCGGGAGGCCTCAGCAACCATCACTTCTTCTTTATGGAATGCAATAATAGGTGCTGAAGCAAGCCCCAACCTTGCCGTAGCCATGTCGGAGATTTATGCCTGGAGCATTGACTTCTATGCCATACAGCCCGGTGATAATTTTACGGTTTTTTATGAGCAACTTATGGTCGAAAAAGAACCGATTGGTTTGGGAAACATCATTTCGGCCCGATTTTACCATGGGGGCAAGGAGAATTATGCCTTCAGATTTGTGCAGGATGAAGTGGCTGATTATTTTGATGAGAACGGGCAAAGCCTGAGAAAAGCCTTCTTAAAAGCCCCGCTTAAGTTTTCACGGATAAGTTCGAGGTTTTCAAACAGCCGATTGCACCCGGTACTCAGGATCAGAAGGCCTCATCACGGCGTTGATTATGCCGCCCCCAAAGGAACCCCGGTTCATGCCGTAGGAAGCGGAACGGTAACCGATGCACGATATTCAGGTGGAGCAGGAAGAATGGTTAAAATAAGGCACAATTCCACTTATTCAACGGCTTATCTTCACCTGAGCGGTTATGGACCGGGAATAAAGAACGGAGCAAGGGTAAGCCAGGGTCAGGTGATTGGTTATGTGGGCAGTTCAGGCCTCTCAACCGGTCCTCATCTCGATTTCAGGTTCTATCAGAATGGCCAGCCGGTTGATCCGCTTAAAGTTGAATCACCTCCGGCACTTCCGGTTAAGAAGGAGCTTCTGAACGAGTACAATAGTTTAAGGCTTAAACTTACCCGCCAGCACGATTCGCTGAATATGCCGGCTAAAAGAACGGTGATGCCTATATAGGAATTTCCAATCTGCCAGCCGGCAGGCTGGTTTCCAATTTTGGATTTCGGAGTGACCTAACAAGTTTTTCCGCCCGAGGCGGACAGGCTTTCAACTTGTTAGGTCTTCTTTTTTGCCTTTCAATTAAACTTCCAGGTTTTCTTTCAATCTGGAAGGTTTTCTTTTACTTATAAGGGTGGGACAGGCTTTCAATTTGTTAGTCTTCTTTTTAACCGACATCGGGATCGGATTTTGGATTGCGAACCCGAAACAACAAAGTCGGAAGTAAAAACCTGCCAAAGTCGGAAGTGAAATCCTGCCAAAGTCGTAAGTTAGAACCTGCAAATGTCGGAATATAAACACCAAACCTTATTTTATTCTACTTTTGACGTTTAGCATAAGAAAAATGTACTTTTGAGGTCAGAAAACCGGCAAACATTAAAAAAATGCAAAAGTATTGTCTAAGATACTTTATTCAATAAACCCAAACAGAAATGTTCCATGGAATGATCTTCGGGAGTTAGGTCAATTGGAAACCAGCCTGCCGGCTGGCAGATTGGAAATTAGAAACCAGCCTGCCGGCTGGCAGATTGGAAATTCTCTCCCCTATGCTAAGCGGAATTTGCAATTCCGCTTTGAACAAACACGATTGAATTTGCAATTCAATACATTCATCTGTTTCTTCAGCTTTTCATTGTTTCTTTCGCCATATATAAACAAGAAGACCTCACAAGTTGAAAAAAGAAAACTTTTTAGGTCCAAATCGTTCGCCAAACTCAACCAGTCTCCCCGTCCCCTTATCTCCTTGTCTCCCCGTCCCCTTGTCTCCTTATCCCCCCATCCCCCGTCTCCCCAATCGTGCATTAAACCTTTGAAGCGTACAAAAAGGCTCTCTTTTTACAAAAGAAAAAGGCCACACCTAAGTGCAGCCTTTTTTAGTATTAATGGAGTTAAGCTTATTTAACCATCATTTTGCGTGTGTTGCGCTCACCATCAGCAATTACTGAATAGGTGTAAATACCGGCTTTCAAGCCTGAAGCGTTGATCTGGAATTGATGGGTTCCTTCGCCAAGATTGCGGGCAGGAATTTCATAAACTTTCTGGCCAACAATGTTGTAAACCTCAAGGCTTACATTAGCAGCTTTGGATAAAGTTACTTCAACCCTGGTGGTTCCGTTGAACGGGTTAGGATAGTTCTGTGAAATACCAGCAACAGTTTTTGCAGGTTCATTTACACCAATCCAAACTCCGAAATCATCTTCATTGAATTTGAAGTCAGGAATATATTTGTACTGAACAGGGCCTAAAGGATTAATGGCACCTCCTTCGACAGCCATTTGCTGGTAAACGAAAGGAATGATATAATCGCTGCCTGATTCAAAGGCATAGAAAGAAGCAGTAGCCATATAAGCGGCCAGCCATGCATCTGAAAGGAAGGTTACGTTTACGATATCAGTGTAGCTATTGGTTTCAATGTCCCAGCCTACGCAGAAAATATCGGGTTGCTGGTTGTCTTCCTGAGCATCAAAATCAGTATCAAGCCATGAGAAAAACATTTTGCTGCCATCATAGGTAGTGGTAAGTTGTGAACGGTTGTCTTCGGTAATATCATTGGGATCAGTGCCCCAGGTTCCACGGAAAGTTTTCAGGTTGTTTCCAAGTTTCTGTGCCAGCCAGGTTTGGCCACCATCCTGTGAAAAGATATTGTATGAAGCAATAAAACCTCCTGCTGAAAGAATTGAATATGGCGTACCATTTGATGAATGAATACCTGAAACTCCGATAACAACATTTATAACAGGATTTCCGAACATATCAACCGCAAAGTCAGCAAAAAAAGCAGTGGTATAAGCAATTTCATCTCTGTCAGGAACCGGATCGCCCCAGAATTCAAGCCACTGATCATCATCCATCAAACCATAAACGATGCCGGGTAGTCCGTCAGGTCCGCTCGTAATAACAGTAATCGGGTTCTCGTCCCAGGTAACACCCCCGTCTTCGGTTTTGTAAAGAATAGGATAAAATGCACTACCAGCGAGGAATGGATCTTGTCCATTGTCGCTCAATGTTAAAATATAGCCAATCATTCCATCGGGAGCGAAAGCAATTTTGCTATCAGCAATTGAGGTTCCGAAAGAAAGAACCGGGGCAAACAACAATGACTGAGTGTAATCCATTGCGGTGCCATTCCATACTCCCCTGGTAATAATGAGGGTGTCAACATACTGGTTTCCAAGGCCACCAATAAGTGAACCTTCAACAACAAATACATCACCGGTTACAGGATTGAGTGCCATAGCATCGGGAACATTGTTCCTGAAAGGAGGAGTTGTTGGCCAGCTCTCCTGAGTCACACCAGTACCATCGAGTTTAATGCTTGCAGTTCCTAAACCGCCCCAGCTGCCGGAAGTACCATTACTTCCGTCAAGAATCGGGTTAACAGACACACCAAAAGCATTGGTTGGAGTAGTGTTTCCGGTGGGGTTAAGAATGACTCCCTGGGGATAACGTGCATTTGCTCCGGGAGCAATGGATGGATCGTATAACTGGTTGTTAACTGTCCAGGTATTTCCACCATCCACAGAGAGATCATAGCTAATGTATCCTGATCCGGGAGGAATGAGCATTCTGTGGAAGAAAGCTACGGTGTTGAGGTTTGGGTCGGCCCATAAAGCTGTGCGACCTCCGTTGTAGAGTCCATAAGCATTGCCTGCACCACCAATGTTGATTACACTTACCTCGCTGGTTCCTCTGAATGAAGACTCAGGGTAAGTTGTAACTACTGATGGAGACTGAATAAGTTCTGATTCAACAACATTGTAATTTTGAAGGGTTGAAACAGGGGCATTGATTTTTACTTTTGCCGGACTTTTTTGAGCATAAAGTCCGAAACCGATGCAAACAGCGCTTGCAATGAGTAACAATTTTTTCATAAGCATTATTTTTTTTAAGTGAAACAAAATTTTCTTCTTGCCATGCAAAACTAATAATTATTATTTACCAAACATAAATAATTAATCGTTAAAATGAAGTTTTTTTGACAGGTGTTTTTTTGAAAAATTTATTTAAGGATATTTTTTTCTGCCCCCATCTTTATCGGGATTTGATTGAGACAATGTAATTTACTCTTTATCAGTGGTTTTGATATAATTAATGTAAACATAGATAGGGCTGTTCTGGTCAGATTGATTTTTAAATGGAAGGATTTTAACCTGTTAAGGTTATAACCATTATATCTTTTTTATGAATATTTAACGCAAAACCCTGATGTTACAGTGAAGTCCGGAATTCTTATTAAAAGAAGAAATTCTCTTGTCCATGGACATCCAACTTTAATCTGGCCTTGAACTGCTGCGTGTATCCATAGGAATTACGGTGGCTTTTTGACTTTGCCCCGGAGCATTGAACAATATCCGGTAGGTAATATGTCGTTTGGCAAACTCAGCTTCAACGGCATCGTGTAATTGTCTCATTTTCGGGTTGAAATCTCCAACCCATGAGAGTTCTACTTCCTTATAATTAGGACGTTTGGCCATCACTTTGTCCATATGCCAGAATATGCCCGATTCGATCCCTGACTTCTGAAATTTAGGAATGACGCCCATCACGGTAATCCTGGTACGGGTAAATATGTTCTTTTTGTGCAGATACCAGAACTTCAGTTTGCCAAAAAGACCTATCTTGCCGTTAAAGTGTTTCAAAATTTCGTTTGCATCGGGAATCATGACAAGAAAAGCGATAGGCTCATTGTTGTGATAGGCAAACCAGATAAATTCTTCTTCCAGGATGATTTTAATTTCTTCCATAGCTTTTTTAAGGTCGGCCGCATCAATAGGAGTAAAGTTCTCATGGAATTGCCAGGCATCATCATAGATAATTTTGAAATCACTAAGGAATTTTGTGCTCTCTTTCCACGAAAAATGCCTGAAGGTATAACCCGGCTTCTGCCTGACCCAATCGGCGATTTTCCAAAATCTTTCGGGAAAGGGTTTTGTAAGGTCAAGGTGGTTGGTTACCTGCTCAAAAAAAGGACGGAAGCCCCAGGATTCAAAAAACTCCCGGTAATAGGGGTGGTGATAGTTCATGCCAAAACTCTGAGGCATAAATCCTTCCACCAAAAGTCCCCAGAAGTTATCGTTTTCGCCAAAATTAATGGGGCCATCCATAGCTTGCATACCTCTTTCGGAAAGCCAGGTTTTACAAACATCAAAAAGAGTAAATGCTGCATCGCGGTCGTTGATGCATTCAAAAAAGCCCATACCACCCGTTGGCTGATCATAATTAAAGGCTTTTTTGCGGTTGATAAATGCAGCAACCCGACCAACGGCTTTGCCGTTATCGCTGAAAAGCACCCATCGGATAGCCTCACCATGGGAGAAAAAGACATTTTTTTTCGGGTCAAAAACAGATTCTATCATGCCGTCGAGCGGACAAATCCAGTTTTTATCATCCTTATAAATGGTCTTGCCGATTTCGAGAAAAGTGGCAGCTGTTTTTTTGTCTTTTACTTCAATAAGATTCATTTTACCTGTGTTTTGCAATAACCGGGCAAAGGTAAAAGTTTTATCAGAATGAATAAGTTTACTCAGAGGTTTTTACAGAAAGGGAGTTTTGTTTATGGTATCGGTTTAAACTCTGATAAAGGACCACAATGGGCAATTCAATTTTGTTTTCTTTTAAGGCTATTTAGGGTAATTTCCGGTGCTGATATTTATTTATCAGGCCTACACAATAAGCCCTGAGGTTTTTCTGTTCTACAAATTCCTATTTTTGCACCAAACTGTTCACCGTTGAAGAAACTTTATCTGCTTATTCTTCGTTCGTATCTCGGGCCTTTGGTTCTTACCTTTTTTATTGCCCTCTTTATTCTGGTGATGCAGTTCCTTTGGAAATACATTGACGATCTTGTGGGTAAAGGCCTTCAATGGCAGGTGATCGGGGAACTGCTTTTTTATGCTTCAACCACTTTTGTTCCCCTGGCATTGCCTCTGGCAATCCTGCTTTCATCACTTATGACTTTCGGTAATCTGGGTGAGCGCTATGAACTTGTTGCCATTAAATCGGCAGGCATTTCATTACGAACAGTAATGAAACCACTGGTAGTGCTTTCGGTTTTCATCAGCATATTTGCTTTTTTCTTTTCAAATAATGTTTTACCAGTTACTAACCTGAAATTCAAGTCGATACTATATGATGTAAGGCAGCAAAAACTTGCCCTGAACATAAGGGAAGGTATTTTTTACAATGGCATTGACGGATATGTTATGCGCATTGGTGAAAAGGGAAAGGATGGTGTAACCATCAGAGATATCATGATTTATGATCATACATCGCGCATGGGTAACACAACGGTTACCAAAGCCAAAAGCGGACTGATGGAGCAGAGCGAGGATGGTTCCATACTTGAACTTACCCTGTATGACGGATTTAATTACGACGAGAAAACCGGCAGAAAACATGAAACCACCCGGCCTTTTCAAAGGACTTATTTTGGCGAGCAGTACAGGCGCTTTGATTTGTCGGAATTTGAAATGATGCGTACCAATGAGGAGTTGTTTCGGAATCATTATCAAATGCTTAACCTGAAACAATTAGGCGCTTCAGAAGATTCGCTGCTCAGGGAAATGGATAACAGGGCAACAGGATTGAGGAGGTCGGTTGAGATAAGTTATTACTACAATAGCCAGCTTGATTCGATCAGGTATACTATATTGCCTGATACAATTGCTGTTTTAAATTCTCTTGCAGCTCTTGAAGGGCTTAGCAAGGATGATTTGGTAACCGTATATGACCTTGCCTTTAACTCTGCCCGGAATACAAGGAGTAATGTTGAGTTTAACATTACAGATTTCAATTCCCGAATGGTTTTGCTTCGCAAGCATCAGGTTGAGTGGCACCGTAAATTCACTTTATCGATTGCCTGTCTTGTGTTGTTTTTTATAGGTGCTCCGTTGGGTGCAATTATAAGGAAAGGGGGTTTGGGCCTGCCATTGATTATTTCTGTTGTTTTTTTTGTGATCTATCACGTTATTTCAATCAGCGGCGAAAAGTCTGTAAAAGCTGAGCAAATGGAGCCCATTGTCGGAATGTGGCTCTCCTCGGCTGTCCTATTGCCGCTCGGTGTTTTTCTCACTTATAAGGCTACAACAGATTCACCCCTTTTTGATACTGAATCCTGGCAGCGTTTCGTCAGACGTTTGTTTCTAGGCAGGAAGTCAGATATTAAACTGAAATCCCGAACTGATAATGAAGATTCTGCTGCTTTGTAATAAACCACCCTGGCCTCCCCTCGAAGGCGGACCCATTGCTATGAATGCCATGGTAAAAGGCCTGCTACACGCCGGTCACCAGGTGAAAGTGCTTTCAGTCAATACCAACAAATACAACGTTAAGCCTGAAGATATTCCCAAGGATTATAAAAAATCCACTGGTATAGAATTGATATACATAGATCTTACCGTAAGGCTGTTGCCCGCATTGTTCAGTTTTTTGAAAAATGAATCTCATCACATTTCCCGATTTAATTCGGATGCTTTCAGGTTGGCACTGGAGAAATTATTGGCAAAAGAGAAGTTTGATATTATACAATTTGAGACTCTTTACGTAACTCCATACATATCCCTGATCAGGGAATTTTCAGATGCAAGACTGGTGCTCAGGGCACATAATATTGAACATCTGATCTGGAAAAGGATTGCACAAAACTGCAATAATCCGCTGAAAAGGTTATATCTCAGGCAACTGGCATCTTCCCTTGAAAAATATGAGAAATCTGTGCTTACCCGGATTGATGGCGTTGTTGCCATTACCGGAAAGGATGCTGAATACTTTAGAATTGTAAGGCCTGAACTTCCGGTAACTGATATTCCTTTTGGAATTGATGCAGAAGTGGAGGGTAGTTTGAAGAACAAATCCGCGCCGGGCAATCGGGGATTTTTTCATCTGGGCTCCATGAACTGGATGCCAAACGAAGAGGGAATCAGGTGGTTTTTGCTGAAAGTGTGGCCAGGTATTTATTCAAAGAACCCAGAGCTTACATTTTCGCTTGCAGGCAGGGCAATGCCACTTTGGATTAAAAAATTGAAAATGCCCGGAATAATTGTTGATGGAGAAGTGCCCGATGCCTGTGAATATATGGAAAATCATGGGGCAATGATTGTGCCTCTGTTTTCGGGCAGTGGAATCAGAATAAAAATAATCGAGGGCATGCTGGCCGGGAAAGCCATAATTACCACCCCAATTGGCGCTGAAGGTATAAACTATACTGCGGGAAAAAATCTGTTGATTGCCCGCAATGAAAGTGAGTTTGCTGAAGCTGTTGAATTTATTGCCAGCCATGACGAAGAAGCCACAAAAATTGGCCGCGCCGCGCGCGAATTGGTTCTAAAGGAGCACAACAATACACTGCTTATGGCAAAACTCGGCGATTTTTATAACACTTTGCGCTGAATCTTATTTTTGTACCTTTGTCAGGCTGGGCAGCGCATGTGCTCCAGTGCGTTTCCATGAGAAACTGTAGATAAATTGATTTCGTTACACCCGGAATAATCAGTTAGCGGACTGGTTGTTTTATATAAGCAAGATAAGCAAAGGGTAAATTATTGCAGGCATGAGGCTACTGGTAATACTTCCACGATTTCCGTACCCTATTGAAAAAGGGGATAAGCTCAGGGCATATCATCAATTGCGCATATTGTCGCAATATCATCAGATTCATCTTGTTGCCATCAGCCATCAGAAAATTGAAGCAAAAGATCTGGAAAAGGTCAGGCGTTTCTGCAAAACAGTTGAAGTAGTCAGAATTGGATGGATATCTGTGGCTTATAACCTTTTAAAGGTATTTTTTCAGGGTTTGCCATTTCAGGTTGGATATTACTATTCTGCGAAAGCTCAGAAAAGGGTTGATAAAGCGGTTGAGAATTTTAAACCCGAGCATATTTATTGCCAGTTACTGCGCACTGCTGCGTATGGTCATCGTTACAATATTCCTGCAACCATTGATTACCAGGATGTTTTTTCAAAAGGCATTGAGCGCCGCATTCCAGGGGTGAAAGGTATAATGAAGTGGTTGCTTGGAATGGAATACAAACGATTGCTCAGCTATGAGCATTGGGTATTCGAACATTTCAGTAATAAAACCATCATTTCAGAGCCAGACCGTGACTGTATTCCACATCCAAAGCGTGATCAAATAGTTATTGTACCCAATGGAGTGGATCATTCTTTTTTCAAGCCCATGTCGATACCGGTTGGCCATGATCTGGTTTTTACCGGGAATATGGGATATCCTCCAAATATCAATTGTGCAGAATATCTTGCAAAAAAAGTGCTCCCGATCGTTCGGAAAAAAATGCCTGAAGTAAAACTCTTAATTGCCGGTGCAACACCGCATCAAAAGGTAAAATCTCTTGCTTCGGAACATATTACAGTAACAGGATGGGTTGATGATATAAGAGAGTGTTATGCCGGCGCAAGGATTTTTCTGGCGCCAATGCAGTTGGGTACAGGACTTCAGAATAAATTGCTTGAAGCCATGTCGATGAAAATGCCCTGCATCACATCATCCTTGTGTAACTCTGCATTAAAGGCTGCCCCGGGAATAGAAATACTTATCGGTGATAGCCCCAAACAAGTAGCGGATCATATTATTTCGTTACTAAATGACTCTGCGTTAAGTGATAAGATTGCAACAGCCGGGTATGATTTTGTGCACCGGAAATACAGCTGGGAAGGCGCAACCAAAGAATTGTTGCGGGTTATCGGCAACTAGCTGCCACATAACGCTGGAGAAATGCAATAAATTCATCTCCTTAAAGTTTTTGAAAAGATGCTGAAATCCATTGCCCGAAACCATTTGAGAAATGAAGCAAAATGCAGTATTTTTTTTTATTTGTTTTTGGGGATTACGTTCCCCTTAAAACATGATTAACATGTACAATTAATAAAAAATGAGAAGCTTGAGTTTAACCGGATTGCTGTTTTTGTTTCTATTCTGTATTTATCAAAATTCATTGGGCAATGAATCTGGTGCTGATAAATTGCTGAGCAAGGAACAAAAGCAGAAGTTTGATGAACTTTCGAAAAAATCTTTCGAATTTCCTGATTCGGCGATCTCGGAAGCTGAGCCTTTGCTTCAGCAATATAAAGGTTCTGACCAGAAACAGATTAGGGCAAGATTGTTGAAAATACTCGGAAGTTCGCATATGAATCTTTCGAATAACCGACAGGCATTGGAATATTATGAGCAGGCTCTTTTTATTTATCGTGAATTGGATATGAAAGGTGAAGCTGGAGCAGTGCTTAATAATATCGGGATTATCCGCGAAGAACAAGGCGATTTCAGCGGAGCATTGAAAAGATACATGGAATCCGAAGCAATTTCAATTGAGGTTTCCAACGATGCTTTGCTTTCATTGTCATATACCAACATCGGAAATATCTATTACACAATGGGTCGTTTCGATAAAGCGTTGCATTTCCTAACGCTTTCTCTCAGGTTAAATGAAAAATTAACGGATAGCGTTGGAATTTCAAAGGCCTATAATAATATTGGCAATGTTTATCTTAGCCTGAAGGATTATGATCAGGCGCTTATATACTACAACAACGCTCTGCGGATAAACAAAAGTCTGAACCGTTTGGGAGGTTTATCAATAAGCTACAGTAATCTTGGACTTGTTTATGAATGGAAGGGTGACTATGGAAAGGCACTGGAATTTAACAGGTTGTCAAATGAATTATCGCGCAAGAATAACGATAAGGAAGGGATAATTCACAGTCTGATGAATACGGGAAATATTCATCTACTTCGAAAAGAATTCAATCAGGCAACCATTGCATTAATGGAGGCAGAGCGGGTATCAAACAATCATACGAACGGATTTTTAAAAGCAAGTGTTGCTGCACGACTTGGTCAGTTAAAGCATGAGCAGGGAGAATTTGATGAATCTATTTCCTATTTTAAAGAAGCACTGACTTTCGCAAACCGTATCAACTCATTCTCCATGCTGATTGATATATATAAAGGCATGGCAGAAGCATGGCAAGGGAAAGGCGATTACAAAAGGGCATATGAGATGTTGATACTTCATATTGCTGCTTCTGACAGTATTTACAATCAGGAAAACAACGAAAGACTTAATATGCTGCGCGTTAGTTTTGAATCGGAGAATAGCGAGCGCGACAATCAGTTGCTGAAGCAGCAGTATATATACAGCCAGCTTGCGCTGAGCAGACATCAAACCATTCGCAATTTTTTAATAATCATTTCTGCGATTGTTATTGTATTCTCCCTCTTCCTTTATAATTTATATCAATCGAAGAATAAGAAGAATAGGTTGCTTGCAGAGCGCAATATGCAAATCAACAGGCAAAAGGATGAATTAAACCAGCTTTATAAAGAGCAATTTAAACTTAACGAAACGAAAAATAAATTTTTCAGCATTGTAGCTCACGATCTGAAATCGCCGTTTCAAACCATACTCGGATTCTCGGAATTGCTGAGTTTCGAGTATGAAGATCTTACAGACCAACAGAGAAAGGATTCAGCCATCAACATAATGAAGGTTTCGAGAGAAACATTCAGATTGATAGAGAACCTGCTGGAATGGGGGAGAGCCCAGACGGGCTCCACCAGGGCTACATTTAAACTGTTTAATGTGAAGGATCTGGTATTGAAAACTGTGCCTGTTTTCACCCCTCAACTGGAAAAGAAACACCTGAAAATTGCTTATAATCTCCCCGATTCTCTTCAAGGATGGGCCGATCCTGATATGATTATGGCAGTTCTCAGAAACATTATTTCCAATGCCATAAAATTTTCTCCGGTTCAGTCTGAGATCAGGATCAGCGCTGAATTCATTGATGACATGGTGCATATTTCAATTGCTGATTCAGGAGCAGGCATACCCGACGAGATAAAAGAAAAACTCTTTACACTCGATCCGATTGTTCAACGTGCAGGGACAATGGGCGAAAGAGGAACCGGCCTTGGCCTTACATTGTGTATGGAGTTTATGGAATTAAATCAGGGTAATATTGAGGTTAAGAATGCACCGGGCAGTGGCAGTGTGTTTACAGTTGTGCTTCAGTCTGACAAAAGTCGCCCCGGTAAATAATCTTTTCATGAGTTTTTCTCAACATTTATAACGGCTGTTTGTTAATCAGGCCAGTATCTATATTTTTGACAGTTTGCTTATACTTCAATCATTTTTAAGAATCAGGCAGCAAAAGCATTCATGAATTTTCTGGCACACTTGTACTTAAGCGGCGATGATGAAGAAATTTCGGTCGGAAATTTTATTGCCGATCATGTGAAAGGAAGAGCCATAAACGGTTTTAGCCCCGATATTCAGCGCGGCATAAGGTTTCATCGTTCCATAGACCAGTTTACTGATTCAAATGCATACATCAGAGAGGCTGTCGAAAAGCTTCGTCCGGGATACAACAAGTATGCAGGTGTGGTCATGGATATGTATTCCGATCATTTTCTTGCAGCAAACTGGTCAAAGTGGTCAGATGTTACAATTTTTGACTACACATTATCGCGTTATACCCTTTTAATGAATCATTATGAAGTGCTTCCTCCCCGCACCCAATTTATGCTTCAGTATATGATTAAAGATGACTGGTTGAGCGCATATGCCGAAATTGATGGTATTGGCATGGCGTTGAAAGGGATGTCAGGAAGAACCAGTTTCATATCAAATATGGAAAAGGCCGCCAATGAACTGAGGACAGATTACGACTTTTACCACAATCTTTTTGAATTGTTTTTTCCTGAAATGATTGCATTTTGCAAGAATTATCTGAACGGGGAAAAATAAAAAGCTCCGTTTCCGAAGCTTTTCCATGAACAAAAAGTGCTTTCAGTTAAACCAGACCCTGAGCGATCATGGCATCGGCAACCTTAACAAATCCGCCAATATTGGCACCATTCACATAGTTGATAAACCCGTCAGCATCTTTTCCGTGTTTAACGCAGGTTTCGTGAATGTCGCGCATAATCTGGTGCAGTTTGGCATCTACTTCTTCCCTCGACCACGACAAACGCATGGAATTCTGGGTCATTTCAAGTCCTGATACTGAGACACCACCTGCATTGGCAGCTTTTCCGGGTCCGTAGAGGATTTTATTGTTCAAATAGATTTCAACAGCATCAGGGGTCGATGGCATATTGGCGCCTTCCGAAACTACGTAGCATCCATTGGCTATCAGCATTTTTGCATCTTCTGCATTGATCTCATTTTGGGTAGCACATGGCAAAGCTACATCGCATTTGATACCCCAAGGTCTTTTGCCTTCGTAATATTCGCAGCCGAATTTATCGGCATATTCTTTAATCCTGCCACGTTTAACATTTTTCAGGTTTTGAACATAGGCGAGTTTTTCTGCATCTATCCCTTTGGGATCGTGAATAAAACCGGCAGAGTCGGACATGGTCACAACTTTGCCACCAAGTTGGGTTACTTTTTCAACAGCATATTGTGCCACATTTCCTGAACCAGAGATGAGTACAGTCTTACCTTTCAGGCTGTCTTTCCTGGTTTTCAGCATTTCTTCGGCAAAGTATGTGGTTCCATAACCGGTTGCTTCGGGCCTGATCAGGCTTCCACCCCATTCGCGGCCTTTGCCGGTCAAAACCCCGGTAAACTCATTGCGCAGGCGTTTGTATTGTCCAAACAGAAATCCGATTTCACGTCCGCCCACACCTATATCTCCGGCAGGAACGTCAGTATCCGGCCCAATGTGGCGAAAGAGCTCGGTCATGAAACTCTGGGTAAATTTCATCACTTCATTATCCGATTTTCCTTTTGGGTCAAAATCACTACCACCTTTTCCGCCGCCCATAGGCAGGGTAGTCAGGCTATTTTTAAAAACCTGCTCAAATGCAAGGAATTTCAGGATGCCAAGGTTAACCGTCGGGTGAAATCTTAAACCACCTTTATATGGCCCAATAGCGCTATTCATTTCAATGCGATACCCACGGTTGACCTGAACTTCACCTTTGTCGTCAAGCCAGGGAACCCTGAAGATGATTGTCCTCTCGGGTTCAGCAAGGCGCTCGAGTATTTTAGCGTCCTTGTACTTTGGATGCTCCTCAATATAAGGAATCAACGATTCAACAACCTCGTGAACTGCCTGGTGGAACTCAATCTCGCCCGGGTTTCTGGCAATGATTTTAGCCATAAAATCATTTACCATCTGATTAAATACATTTGCCATAGGATTAAATATTTAAAATTAAGTGTTAATTGAGTGATTAGATACTTCAATATTATAAAAACATTATCAATCCAAGTGCATCGAAATGCTTGTTTTATCAGTCATTATAGCTAAATTCAGTATTTTACGCAAGAATGGTAAGTGATTTTCGCAGAAAGGGAAATGCATTAATGAAAAGATCGGTAATCAAGGATTTCAGAGTACCGGCATCATTTGATTTCTGAATTTTTACATTTCCGGAAAACAGGTCGATTTTCGCTATTGAGTTAGCCAGCCCGGACGGCTATATTTCAATCAGGTTGTTTCTGATTGCAAATTTTACCATATCAACCGTAGTTTTCAGGTTGATTTTGCGCATGATGTTGTTTTTATGCGATTCGATGGTACGTATGCTCACAAAAAGTTTGTCGGCAATTTCCTGGTTGGTATAGCTTTCGGCATAAAGTTTCAGCACTTCCATTTCGCGTTCACTAAGCACACCCATGGGTTGGTTTCTGTGAAAATGTTTCTCATAAGGCTGGTTCATGTAGCGTTTCAGAATGATCTCCGATATGGATTTGCTGTAATAATCAAACCCATTTCTTACGGTCAGAATCGATTCGATAAGTTCATTTCTGTCGGCATCTTTGCTCAGGAAACCTTTAGCTCCGGCTTTGAGTGTGCGAAGTATAAAACTTTCCTGGGTAATCATTGCCAGTATAAGGATTTTGATCTGAGGATGTTCTCTTTGAATTACCCTGATCATTTCAATATCATGGTCGCCGGGTTCATAACAACTCAAAAGAACAACATGAATGGGCAAGATTCTGAGTTTAATCAATAGCTCAGAAAGGTTTCTTACACAACCCATCACTGTAATGTCGCGGGAATCATCAAGCATAGCTTTGATGCCTTCGCAAACAATGCGATGGTCATCAACCAGAATGAGTTCAACTTTATTCACTTAGTTTAGGTCTTAACCAGATGACGAAATTATAATAATTTGATGAAAACTCTGTGCTGTTGCAAAACTTTATCAGGATTCAATAAGTTTTATTTTCCTGAGATTTGATAAAAGTCTGAATTGTTTAATTTAGTACTTTGTAATCCATCCTTCAATGAACAATACAAACGATAAGAATTCTGACATCAGGCGGTTGATGCACGAGCGTCGCGAGCGATTAAAAGAGCTTTCGGCAATTAACCAGACCACTCAGGTTTTTCGGGAAGGTAAACCCGTAGAAGAGACCCTTCAGCAACTGGTGATGATTTTTACTGCCGCCTGGCAATATCCGGAATATACTGTTGTGCGAATAATTTTTGAAGGCAGGGAATACCATTCGGTTGGATTTAAAGAGACAAGCTGGGTTCAAAGGCAGCAGTTTGAGACCATAAGTGGAAAAAAGGGAAACATTGAGGTATTTTATACCAAAGAGTTTATTAAGGAAGACGAAGGCCCGTTTCTGACCGAAGAACGCCAGCTGATCGTAAACCTGGCAAATATGATAACCGGTTATCTGAACAGCACAGAGGCCAGGGTAATTCTGAGGAAATCACTCCACAGTAAGGAAATTTTAGAAAAAACTTCAGTTGATACGCCTGCACCGGTCATTGCAAGCAGGCAACTACTTCAAAAGTTTTTAAACAAAAGCAACTACGACAGGGATATTTATCATGATCTGATGCCCTTTAAGGTAAAAGAAATTTTGCTTGTGGCAAACCTGTATGATGCATACAGCATTGAAAAGGAAGGCCGTTTTTCGGAACATGTGCTAGGCGAATACCATCAGCTCAATCTTACTTCAATGCCCCGCATCACAGGGGTTTCAAGTGAGGAGGAAATTTTTGCGCAGCTTCGGTCAAAGCATTTCGACCTGATTATTCTAATGGTGGGCGTTGAGAAAAAGCTTCCCCTACAGATAAGTAGAAAAATCAAGGAAGAGTATCCATATATTCCTGTATTTCTATTACTTAACAATAATAAGGATCTATCGTTTTTCAAAGAAAAACCATTGATAAAATACATCGACCGCATTTTTGTGTGGAATGGCGAGTCAAAGGTCTTTTTTGCCATGATCAAGCTGATCGAAGATAAAATCAACGTAGAGAATGACACAAGAATCGGGCTGGTGCGGGTTATACTTTTGGTGGAAGATTCGCCACAATATTACTCAAGGTATCTGCCCCTTCTATACAGCATTGTGCTTGAGCAAACCCGCCGGATCATAGGGGATGTTAGTACCGATGAGCTTTATAAAGTGCTCAGAATGAGGGCCCGGCCAAAATTGTTGCTGGCTTCAAGCTTCGAAGAAGCCAGGGCTGTCATTGATAAGTATAAGGATTTTTTACTGAGCCTGATCACCGATGTAAAATATGACAGAAATGGAATTGCCGATCCAAATGCAGGGTTTGAACTGGTAAAATATGCCAGAGGGATTAATATGGAGCTTCCAATCATCATTCAATCCCACGATGTTGAAAATGCTAAAATGGCCTTTGAACTCAAGACCACTTTCATCGATAAAAACTCTGAAACCCTGGTTCAGGATTTCAAAAGTTTTATTACCCATTACCTTGGGTTTGGAAATTTTATTTACCGCAATACAGAAGGTGTGCAAATTGCAATAGCCCGATCGCTCAAGGAATTTGAATCCTATTTGAAAGTTATTCCTGATGAATCATTGATTTACCATGCACGAAAAGACCATTTTTCGCAGTGGCTTATGGCGCGGGGCGAAATTCAGGTTGCAAAAATTATCAATCCTGCCAAAGTGAGCGATTTCGAGAATACTGAAAAGTTGCGTGAATATTTGATTGAAGTAATTCAGCAGTTCAGAAATGAACAGAATCGGGGGAAAATTATTCCTTTTGAAGAATCTGCCATCCTTGATGAAAGCAATGTGGTGAGCCTGAGTTCAGGATCGCTTGGTGGAAAGGGCAGGGGATTGGCTTTTATCAATTCACTCATCTATAATTATGATTTTGGGAAATTGTTGCCCAACATTAACATCAGAACACCCAAGACTTCTATAATTGGAACCGATGAGTTTGAATACTTTATCGATAGAAACAAATTGCAGGAAAAAGTAATAGAAGGGCTTGATTATGAAGAAGTTAAAAAACTTTTTCTACAGGCCAATCTGACTGAAACTTTGATCAAGCGTTTAAGATTGCTTTTAAAATACATTGAAAATCCGATAGCAGTCAGATCATCGGGTTTATTTGAAGATTCTCTCATGCAACCGTTTGCCGGAATTTTTGAGACCTATCTGCTGCCAAACAATCACCCCGATCCCAATGTCAGGTTGAGGCAGGCCATGGATGCCATTAAACTTGTTTATGCATCAGTTTACTCAAAAATTGCAAGGGGTTACATTGAGGCCATCAATTATAAAATTGAGGAAGAAAAGATGGCAGTAATTATTCAGGAGGCAGTCGGAAACCGCTTTGAAAACAGTTTTTATCCACACATAAGTGGAGTCGCACAATCCTATAACTATTACCCTTTTTCACACATGAAACCCGAAGAAGGTTTTGCCGTGGCTGCGCTCGGTCTTGGCAAGCAAGTGGTTGAAGGAGAAAAGGCCTATCGGTTTTCACCTAAATATCCCAGCACCGAGATTAACACACCGGCCGATCAGCACAAAAATTCGCAGGTGAGTTTTTATGCGGTTGACCTTGCCAAGGAACACCTTAACCTGCTTGAAGGCGATACAGCCGGTTTGATAAAGCTCGACATTGACGACGCTGAGCGGCATGGAACATTAAGGCACCTGGCTTCTGTTTATGATGTGGAAAACAATAGGATAGTTCCGGGGCTTACCCATGCTGGGCCAAGGATCATAAATTTTTCCAATATACTTAAGTACAATTATATACCATTAGCCCAAACCATTGAATCGGTGCTTGATGTCGTGAAAGAAGCCATGGGAGCACCGGTTGAAATTGAATTTGCCGTCGATCTCAACCGCGACAGTGAAATGAAGGCTTCCTTTTATCTGCTGCAAATCAAACCGTTGATCGGCAGCATGGAAGATTATAGTTTCGATCCGGAAAAGATCGATCCGGAGCATGTATTGATGATTTCAGAAAAGGGGATGGGCAATGGGCTTATCAACGACATAACAGATGTTATTTACATTGATATTCAGGCCTTCGACAAACGAAAAACTGTGGAAATGGCTGCAGAAATTGAGGCATTGAACAATTGGATGAGACAACACGAAAGAAAATATCTCCTGATTGGCCCCGGGCGTTGGGGAACACGCGACCGGTGGATCGGAATTCCGGTGAACTGGCCTCAAATATCAGCTGCTAAAGTGATTGTGGAAACCAGCCTGGAAGGCTATCCGCTTGATGCCTCTTCGGGATCGCACTTTTTTCATAATGTTACTTCAATGAATGTGGGCTACTTTTCGGTAATGCAGGAGCTGGAGAGGTCATATATAAAATGGGATATACTTGACAAACAGGAGCTTGTACAGCGAACCACATTTTTCAAACACGTGAGATTTGCCAAGCCACTTGAGATAAAAATGGATGGAAAAAAGAGAATGGCGGCGGCCATCTGGAGTGATTAACCGGATATTTCACAGGTAGAAATGAGCGTTTTTGGCCATTATGATTAACAGGACACCCGGTTTCAAACCTATCTGAGAAATGAGGCAGCTTTATTAATAATCAGATCAAACCCTTGATTTACCATGTCATGGGCTCCCTGAACCGGAAAAGGATTTTCATGTGAATAGTTGTATGGGAAATCAAGAATTTCACTATTTGAAGGTTGAAACAATTCAGAGATGCCATCAGGAGGGATCACAATATCTTTTTTTAGTCCGATGGCGTGGATTCTTCCGGCCATTTTTTCAAATTTATCTTTTCTCCATTCAGAAAAATTTTTTGTATCAATCATGGCCCTGAACGCTTGTCCTGCATTCTGACTATTAAGCAATCCTGCAAAAGGCCCTTTGTTGCGTAATTCCTGCACCAGGCGGCGCAAATAGAAGAATCTCAGGCAATGAAAAGCTTCCTCATCCATAATTAGTTTTGAAATTCCATTCATACGGTTGAATGGGGCACCGCCACAAAAAATAAACACACAGGAATCATTGATTTTACTATCTCCATAGGTAAGCATCATGATTTGCGACAGGAATGCACCGATTGAGTAAGCAAAGAAATCAACTTTTGTGTCTTTTTTCAATAATGGATGATTTCCCGATTGTATCTGTGCAACTAATTTCATCAGATCCGCCAGGCTCTGGCTGCCCGATGTAAAAAAGCGCTGGGGTTTCTGGCTAAGCCTGATACTCAATGCCAGATTTGCAAATGTAGCAGATCTGTTGCGGTTATTGCGAAGTCTGGTTTTAGCCAGTATGGCTGACATAAGCCGTGGATTGCTCCATGAGGATGGAGCGCGGTTCATATGAAACGAAATGGGGAATAATATTACCGGGCAATACAGGTTTTCTGCCAACTTGTGTGCCCAGGGCAGATATTTTACCCAATTGCGTTCATTCAGGCCATGCAGCAGTATGACTACCCGGTTAAATTCTCTCTTGTTTGCCGGATAAACCACCGGATAGAAAAAATCCAGGTTTTCAGGTATCTCTTCATCCTTTAAAGTTTCAAGTTCGGAACCTGAAATTTTTTCTCCTTCGCCTTTTATTTCTTCAATGGAAGGAAATTCTGACAAAAATCGAAACTGGCTGATATTGAGGTCTAGAGTAGGAACAAATACTGTATCCTCTTTAGGTCTGAAAACTTTGGAAAGCGTGCTATATGATTCTGAATAATTCATTGAGCAGTTATATTTCTGCAAAGGAAACACAGATTGCCGTAACGGGCAAAAAAATGGGTTTTAAGCCGGGTTTTAGGGCCAGGAAGGCTTATACTGTGGTAAAACTTCAAATGTTGGGGTGAAATATTTTGCAAAAGCGAGGCTGTTGCTGTTCGTCTGGCTTTTAATCCTATTTTGATCTACCTTTGTATTGAAGTCAAATCCATCAGAATGTTCAATCTGCAGAATCACATACCTGCCTACCTGCTTGAGAAAGGGAATATAATAAAGCTAATACTTTTCACCGCTGCCTTTGCACTGGTCTTTATTAATGTTTACGCGCCTTTCGGAGTAAATGTGTGGTTCAATGTTACCCGTTGGACCCTGCTTTTATATTCAAGCATTATCATTCTTACCGGAGTTCTTGTAATTGTAATCAGCAGGATTATTATGTATAAAACCCGCCGGATCATAAGGCTTAAGATATGGCAATACCTTGTTTGGGTGATGGCAGAGGTTTTTTTTATGGGGTTGTTTTACACCCTTTATCAGAAATATATTCTTGATGATTCCATTTTTTTTCCTGACCTTCTTGTAATTTCTGTTCAGAATACAGCCCTGGTTATACTCTTGCCATATTCAGTTACATGGCTTTATTTTTCATGGATTGAAAACAAAAGAAAACTTGAACAGATCAAAGATCCGCAAAATTATGAAACTGCCAGAGGAATGATTCATTTTAATGATGAAAGGGGAACGCTTCGTTTTTCTGTTAAGGCCGACCATCTTATCTATCTGGAAGCCGCTGACAACTATATATACATTAACTATCTCGATAATGGCCGGCCTGTTCGGAGAATGCTGCGCAACAACCTGAAAAGACTGGGAGAAGAACTTACAAATACACCCGTGGTGCGCTGCCATAGATCATATATGGTAAACAGCAGTATGGTTAAATTGATCCGCCGCGAAAAGGATGGTTTATGGCTGGAACTTGATTTGCCCGAAGTGCTGAGCCTCCCGGTTTCAAAAACTTTTGTTAATGATGTGATGACAGTTTTTGCCAAAGAATGAAATAATGCTTATTTATCCGGAATCCCGGAATTGAGTTTTCAAAATCTGAAACGGTTGACCAGGAATATTTCTGTAAAACAATATCATGGCTTTAAGTCAACCATTGATTTTCCCCTGGGTTTTCGACTTAAAAATCACAGTTTTTGGTCTTATGGATTGATTTTTTTATCGAATAAGGGAGATTCTCTATGTTTGGAGCCTGATTCGTAAGCATAGGCAATTCCGAGTAATACCGGTTCATTCCAGGCCCTGCCGAAAAACGAAATACCGACAGGCAGCCCATCAATATAGCCCATTGGCACGGTAATGTTTGGATATCCGGCCATAGCGGCAGGTGAGGAAGATCCCAGCTGAAAGCTGTCTCCGTTAATCAGGTCAGTTATCCAGGCGGGACTGCCTGTTGGTGCAATGATGGCATCCAACTGGTGCTCATTCATAACGCGATCTATACCTTTTTCTCTGCTGCCTGTTTGCATGCCCGCCAGCATTTCAAGGTATTTCGCTGAGGTGAGCTCCTCTTTTTGTTCGGCCATCTCCAGGTAAAGCTGATTAAAGTACCTCATCTCTGCAGTATCCGATTTGTTGAAAGCGATCAGCTCTTTAAGGCTTTTGATTGGTGCATCCGGGCCAAGCGATTGAAAATATTTGTTCAGTCCATCTTTATATTCAAATAGCATAACGTCAAAGGAATATTGTTCGACCCTGCTTTCAGTTATTTTCTCAACTTCGATAATTGTTGCACCTTGACTTTCAAGAAAATGGACAGCTTTATAAAAAAGAGAATCTACTTTATAATTCGCTTTCAGAGCATCCATGTAAATTCCAATCCTGGTGCCTTTTATGCCATCTTCTTTAAGAAATTGGGTATAGTCACTGTAAACCTTACCCTGGTTTTCCAGTGTTTTTAAATCCAGGGAATCTACTCCGGTTAGCACACCAAGGCAAATGGCCGCATCTCTCACGGTGCGGGCCATTGGACCCGGGGTATCCTGGGTAAATGAAATCGGTATGATACCGCTGCGGCTGAGCAGGCCAACTGTTGGTTTAATTCCGACAATTCCATTGGCATGTGAAGGACAAACGATTGAGCCGTTGGTTTCGGTGCCAATGGCAAGAACACACAGGTTTGCAGCCACGGCAACTGCCGATCCTGAACTTGATCCGCAGGGATTGCGGCTCAGGTTATAAGGATTCAGAGTCTGTCCGCCAAGCCCGCTCCATCCGCTGGTCGATAATTCACCTCTGAAATTGGCCCATTCGCTCAGATTGGCTTTGCCAATAATAATTGCACCGGCTTCCCGCAGTTTTTGCGCAATATAACTGTCTTTCATGGGATAAGAATCCTTCAAAGCCCTTGATCCGGCAGTTGTGGCCATTTTGTCGTGTGTATCGATATTATCCTTGAGCACAACCGGAATCCCATGCAAGGGGCCCCTGATTATTCCTCCGGCCATTTCCTTGTCAAGTGCTTCAGCAATCGCTAGAGCGTCAGGATTTACCTGAAGTATTGAATTCAGACAAGGCCCGTTTCTGTCCAATTCTTCAATCCGGTCAAGATATGACTGAACCACCTGAGCGATTGTGAAACTGCCATCCCTATATCCCTGAGTGATCTGCATGATATCTGCTTCCATATGAACGAATGGAATAGATTCCTGAACCAAAGTTTTCGGCTTATTCTGGCAGGAAATCAGAAAAATAGCGATAAAATACAGGATCAGGCTGCTGATGAACTTTGTTAGACTAACTTTTTTCATGATTAAGAACTGCTTTATTTTGTATTGGATTTACTGAAATAAAGATACAGAAATTTATAGAAAATTTAATCTTACTTTTCAGTTACAAAGAATAAGTTCCGGAATCAATTGCCGGCATAGGAAGTGTATTTCCATAAGCAATAAATGATCTTCAGAATGCTCGTGAAATTATTGGTGAAGTTTCATTACCAGTCTTGCTACAACAGAACGTGGTGAAAACCTCAGCATGAAAACCATGATTCTGTTCATTCTGCCATGAATTGCGAGCCTTTTTCCCTTCATCATTGATTTATATCCATACTGAGCCAGTTGGGTGGTGGTAGCTGGTTTCAATATCTTCATCAAAGTGGGATCATTAAAATCGGCACGTTCCTGAAATCCGCTTGCTACCGGTCCCGGACAAAGGGTTGTGACTGTTACTCCGCTTCCTCTGAGTTCCTGTGCCAGCGCTTCACCAAATGAAAGTACATATGCTTTTGATGCATAGTAAACCGACATCAGCGGGCCAGGCATAAAAGCTGCAATGGAAGCCACATTCATGATTCTGCCCGATTTTGAACTTCGCATTTCAGGCAGGAATTCCCGGGTAAGGTGGGTTAATGCTGTAATATTCAGGTCAATCATCTCCTGGTTCTTTGCCATCGAAGATGTTTCGAAAGCACTTAGATCGCCAAAGCCGGCATTATTCACCAGAATTTCAATTTCTATATTTTGTGCCCTGATTTCGTTGATCAACCTTTCACGGTTAGCTGCCAATGATAAGTCAGCAGGTATGGCAATTGCTTTAATGTTATGGTTTTTGATCAATTGCCTGGCAATATTAGCAAGTTTTTCTTCCGACCTCGAAGTGAGCACAAGGTTATGCCCTTTTGAAGCCATTAAAACAGCAAGTTCAAATCCTATTCCGCCAGAGGCGCCGGTAATCAGAGTATAAGGTGTGAATGATTTCATTGTTTTAAGATCAGGTCTTTTGAGTTTTTATTCAATAAGCATTTCCTTTATGGCTTCTCTGTAACCATCAGTTTTTGCTGGTACAATCCCCAGTAATTCAGCCAGCAATGAATATATGTGAATATTCTGAAACGATGGATGCACATATCCTCTTTTGAAACGAGGTCCGCAGGCATAGAATATGGCATGCATATCGGTATTTGCCTGATCATAACCATGAGTTCCACCCGTAAAATGTTTTTTGGGTTTGTTTAGTGTGATGCTCCAGGCTGAATCGGCAAACACAATCACATCACCAACCCTGGGGTTTTTGCCATAATTCAGATGTTCGGGAACCTCAGATGGTCTGTACACTGAAATGCCTTTTAAAGGTTTTAGTGCAAGATATACCGAATCAACATAGCTTCCATCAGCATAAAGGTTGAAATTCGGATTTCCACCTTCGGGTCTTACCGGCCAGTTTCCCGGGATATGTTCACTTAAAGCAATATTTCTTTCCGAGGAGATGGGACCCATTCCGTGATCGGACAATACTATAAAATTGATGCAATTGCCATTTGGTAAAGCTTTTATGCGTTCGTACAGTGTGCCTGTGATGTTATCCAGTTCAGTTACCATTTTCAGCGTGCGTGGATCGTCAGGTCCGTAATTATGGCCAATCCCGTCAGGTTCATGGTAATAAGCCATGATCAGCGCGGGCCTTTGATCTTCCGGAAGGCTGAGCCAATGTATGATGGTGTCTATCCGTTGCGAAAATGGGATGTTTTGCTGGTATATTTTCCAATGATCGGGTTGCATATCTTGTATGGAGACATCTGTTCCAACCCAGAAATATGATGCTGTAACAAGACCCTGCTTTTGAGCGGTAATCCATATTGGTTCGCCACCATAAAAATCGCCGTTGTTGCGTGCTTCTTTATTGCCAATGGCGTAGGGTTTGTCCATCTCGCGGTCGAAAAACGAATTATTTACCAATCCATGATTATCAGGAACAAGACCTGTTGCTATGCTGTAATGGTTAGGAAATGTTTTAGAGGGAAATGAAGGGATGAGTGATTGTGCTTTAACTCCTTCAGCAGCAATCCGGTTCAGGGTTGGCGTGCTCGTTTTATCCGGATAATCCCAACGAAAACCATCAAGTGAAAGAATTACTGTAACCTGTTTTTCGTTGCATTGGGCACGCAGTGAATCAGGATTAATAAATAGAGCAATACCTAAAGCAAGTATGATGGTAAACCGGAGGAATGTCATAATATTTTTTTTGAAACACAAAGATAAAAAAAGGAGTCCCGGAATCCGGAACTCCTTTAAAAATTCACAAGAAATTAATCTAGTTAAAGATGTACCTGACGGTCAACTGACCCTGCCATCTTGAACTAAGGATACCTGAATCGTCAATGCTCCAGGTTTCTCCTTTAGGTTTCTGGAATGAGAATTGAGGTTCGGTTGTGTATTTATCTTCATTATCCTTCGTAAATCCCTGGAATCGGAGTAAAGGATAATTGCTGTAATAGGCTCCAGATGAGTAATAAATACGTCCCCAGTCTTTGTTGATCATATTTCCAAGATTGAAAATATCAAGAGCAACCTGAAGTGTATTGCGTTTGCCACCAACATTAACATAGAAATCCTGTGCAATACGGAAATCAAGAATATTGGTGAAAGGAGTACGCGAATGATTCCTTTCGGCATACTCACCACGACGGCCACTCAAATAATCGTCGGCTTCGATAAACGCATTCAGGTCAGTCCATTGTTGATCAGCGGTAAGGGTTGTTTCGCCAACAGTAATGTCAACGAGGTTGATGTCGTTGCGATCTTTTGGTACATACATTAGCTCCAGAGACTGATTGTCTTCTCCCAAATAGTAATTTCTCCTGGTCACAGGATCCTGCCAGCCGTCGGCATAACCGTAAGAATAAAGTTCACCTGACTGACCTGTGTAAAACAAGGTAAGAGTAGTTGCGGTATGTTTCAAGTATTCTTTGCGGTATGAAAGATAGCCAACAATACGTGAGCCCATGCTGAAGTTAGAAACGGCAAAGTCAAGGTCGTTTTTACCACGTACGTTAGGAACGCGCCATTGTGAAGAGTTCTGAGAAGACACACCATCGTTCATTGATTTAGCACTACCATAAGAGTATGCTAAGCTACCTGCAAATCCTTTATCGAAGGTTTTCTGCAACTGAGCGGTAATATTATAAGCGTGTCCTTCATTGGTATTTGTACCAAGAATAATGTCGGTATAAGCCCTGTTCTTATCGGTAACCGGGTCTTTGCCAAGATCGATCCTTGACCAGATCGGCCTGTTGTCGCCTGTACCGGTGAGTTCTCCGGTTTTGGTATACCTCAGGTTGTAGTAAAGTACATTATTTATGTTTTTAGTATATGTCACATCAAATGTTCCGATAAGCCCCCATGGAAGTTTTTTGTCAACTGCAATACTGGTGCGGAATACTTTGGGATATTTGAATTCTTTGGCAAAGATGTCCACCTGGCCCGAAGGCTGTGTTGGTGGTATTGATGGCTGATTGTTCCAGTTAGGGTTGAAGATCAACTCAGGCGAATCGGCAGCAGTTACACGCATTCCACCTGTCATCACAGCGTTGTTCTGGAATGAAGCACCCGGCCAAACATAAGGGATACGGCTGGTAAAAAGGCCTGCTCCTCCACGAATCTGGAAAGTCTGGTCGCCATAAACGTCATAGTTGAATCCTGCACGAGGGTTCAGCATAACGGTTGGATCAGGCATTTGTCCGGTTTTTGCACCTTCAAGATCCCATCCGGCTGCTTCAAGCAGAGGAATTACGTTGTTGTTGAAATCTTCGTTCACCCTTGGATTGTCAAGGAACATCGGAATATCTGCACGCAAACCAACAGTTACTTTCAGTTTTTCAGATACCTGAATTTCATCCTGAGCATAGAAACCAATCTGCAGTGCGTTGAATTCTGCTGCTGCTTTTGACCCGTCACCGGTTACATCATCAACTGCTGAGAAAGTGCGGTCGAACTGATATGCAGGCTGATTGGTTAAGAAATCGTCTATGCTGTTGAACTGGTATGATCCAAAAGCCTGACGAATAAAGAGGTTGTACATCTTATAGAACTCATTGTGTGTTCCGAAAGTGAAAGTATGCTTGCCTTTGTATATTTCAAAATTATTGGTCAGGGTGATGATGTCCTGATTCAGCTGGTTACCGGTTGAGAATTCTTCAGAACCAAAATAGATATTTGAGTTGCCATCTTTAATCCTTACAAATGGGAAGTTATTTCCCATTGGATCACGGTCGTCGCGAACCAATGTGAATCCGAGGATCAGACTGTTGCTCATGTTTGAGCTGATGTTGCTCTTCAGTTCAAGTGCTGTTGAGTTGGTTGTAGATGGGAAATAAATTCCGGAATTTGCAAAACGGATGTTGGTTGAACTTGAGTTTGAAGGTCTGGTTTCTATCCCTTTAGTATATTGGTGTCGAACCATCAGTTTATGAACCTTGTTGATGTTCCAGTCCAGGCGACCAAATATTTTGGTTCCTTCAAGAGTACGTGTTACATTGGTATATCCTCCCGGATCGTAGCCAAATTCATTTAATTTACTTACAAGCTGACCCATTTGTTCAGTTGTAACAGCTCCGTTGTAAGTTGAAAATTCAAAAGGCTGAGGAGTTTCATCGTTCTGAATTTCAGCATTCATAAAGAAGAATAATTTATCCTTAACAATAGGTCCGCCCAAACGGAAGCCATAAGTGTTGGCATTGAAAGGATTTAATTTTTTTCTTTCAACAGTTTCGTCATCGGTCGGAGTTTTGCCGGCCATATTTTCGTTGCGCATTACGTAGTAAGCTGATCCCTGGAATTCGTTATTACCGCGACGGGTAACAGCATTGATACCGGCTCCGGCAAACCCACCAAGCTTGATATCATAAGGTGCAATCTGAATAGAGACCTGCTCAAGAATGTCCATTGAGAAAGGTGAAATTCCGGTTTGTCCACCGTTTGTGCCCTGGTCGGTAAGACCGAAAACGTCATTGTTAACAGCACCGTCAATATAAATGGCATTGTATCGGTTGTTTGAACCGGCAATTTCAATTCCACCATATTGTGTTACTCTTGATTGAGGGGTTAAACGGGTGTAATCGGAAAAACTGCGTCCTACTGATGGCATACGTTCAATGGTCTGAAGGCTTACGTTGGTTTCAGCACCTGTACGGTTACCGTCAAAAATATCGTAGCGGGTTCCCACAACCTCTACACCTTCAATGGTTGCAGCTTTTTCACTCAGTTTTACACCAAGTCTTAAAGTCTGACCGAGGTTCAGGTACACTTCATTGTTAGCATAACTTTCAAAACCGACATAAGATACTGTTACTCTGTATGGTCCACCAACGTTCATATTAGGAATACGATAGTTTCCGTCAATGTCGGTGGTTGTGCCATATTGCGATCCTGATGGTGTGTGAACAGCAATAACAGTAGCTCCGGGAAGGCTTTCACCGTTAGCACCGGTAATTTTACCATTCATTCCTGATGTTGTCACCTGTGCCATAGCAATGGCCGAGGTCATCAGAAAAGCAGCAACAAGTATGGCATACCTGGTCAAGCTGCGCAACAAATTGTTTGTTTTTTTCATTTTTGTTAATTTGGTTAGTGAACTGATTTGTTTTCTGTGTTGGATTGTATTGGATTTTTGAACTGGTGTTTTTTTAATAACTATTTTTTGATGATAAATTGCACTTGTTTTGGGCTGCAAAAGTAAATCATCTATTCGATGATACCTACATTTTGATGGTTAAGTTATTATTAAATGTTAGGGCGAAAATTTATTCATCTATTTGATTGTGAGTTGTTTGAAATTCTCCCCCCGTCTATTCTTTTAATCAGCCGAAGCTTGTGGGTATATTTTCCGGCAGACTTATTGTAAATGCCATGATGATCAATTGGGTCAATCCTGACTTCTCCTGAAGCATGAATGATATTACCTGTTCCGGTAAGTATTCCTGTGTGGTTAATTTTTCCTTCATCATTGTCGAAAAATGCAAGGTCTCCGGCTTTAGCTTCTCCCATCAGATTGATGAGGGTTCCCTGATCTGCCTGCTGCCATGCATCGCGCAACAATCTGATGCCATTCAATTTAAAAACCATTTGCGTAAGCCCTGAGCAATCTATCCCAAATGGCGATCGCCCGCCCCACAAATAAGGAGTTTTAAGATAGGAGGCAGCAACCTCAATTATATCTTCTGAATTTTTGTATGCAGGAATGATGGTTTCTCCTTCTGCAATGTGATAATCACCACCCGGTCCGGCTAACTTTCCATTTGAAAGTTTGTGAAGTGTGCTGCCTTGTACCAGTAACTGGGATGGTTGTCCTCTGGCAATGATTGTAGCAGTTGTTCCGGAGACCAGCATGGCACTGCAATGCGACAGGATTTCAAGTGTTTCATCGCACAGGAGTTGAATTTGTCTGATGTTGCACCATCCGGAGTAGTTGTCAAAACGACTGGTAATTCTGTACCATTCACCACGAATCTCCTCAATATCAAATAAATCGCCATACAATAGCTGATTCACCATCTCGGATTTTTCGGATGGTTCAAATCTTACGGCAACGAGGGAAAGATAGCAAATGCCTCCTGTCATTAGGTATTGCAAAATATATACAGGGGCAAATATATTGAATTACGATAGTTCCTTCTATGAAAGTAATTAACAGAATTCGCTGTTTTGTTGATAACTTTTTTAACCTATGTTTGTTTAATATTGATTATTAATCATTTACCATTTTTAATTTATATTTTTTCTCTGTTTACAATATTTTGTTGACAGACATTTCCTTCGTATTTTCGAAGTCTGTTGTACTGATCTTTTTCATGATGCTAAACATAAAAAATCAACTCAATTGGTTACGAGATCATTACGATGTATTGGGGAAGATATTCCTTTTTATTGTGATGATTGCTTTACTGCTTGCAATTTTTCCCCGCGAAGGCAAATTCAGGTATGAGTATCAGAAAGGCAAACCCTGGCAACACGATGATTTGATTGCTCAGGTAGATATTGCTATTCTGAAGCCGGAAGTAGAATATCAGAACGAAATCAGTGAGGCTGTCAAAAAGTCAGGCTTGTATTTTAAAAGAGATCATCAGGTTGTTGCTTTACAAACAAATAATCTGATTAATTCATTTAACAAATTAAAGGGAAAAGGTTCAGGAATTATTACTGATTTAGTTGGTAATCAGACAGATCCTCTGACTCATATGCTTGACATTCTTGATAGTATTTACTCCCAGGGGGTAATCACACTCACAAGCGAAATTGAAAATAAACCTCCGGAATTTGAAATTTTTGAAGTCGATGGAAACCAGGCCGGAAAAAAGAAAATTTCTGATTATTTTACCATCCAATCTGCCGGAAAATATATCAATACCAGATTATCCGGAACCGATGAATATTCTCAGGCACTTCGTGAATTGCTTTTAAATTCACTAAGGCAGAATATAGTTTTTGATGCAGAGAACAGCAAAAGGGCTATAGATGCCATGGTTAATGAAATAACTTCAACCAGTGGGATGATTCAAAGCGGGGAAAAGATAATTTCAAGAGGCGAGCTGGTAAATTCCGATAAATTTCAGATACTTGAGTCTTACCGACTCGATTATCAATCCAGATTAGGTACAGATTTCCAATATCCGAAAATTCTATTGGGTCAATTTGTCCTTATCGGAATTACTATTATCGTGTTTATATTATTTATGCTGTCCTTCAGGAAAGATATTTTTATTGACAACCGGCGGATGTTGATGCTGTTGCTTATCATTCTCATTATGGTTTATGCTGCTGCTTTAACAATGAAGACAAATCCTGATATTCTTCAACTGTTGCCGTTTTGCCTTGTGCCAATTATTGTCCGGGTTTTTTACGATACACGAACAGCTTTTTTTGTGCATGTTATTACACTTATTCTTACTGCTTTTTTGGTTCCCAGCGGGTTTGAATTTCTTTTTCAGCAACTTATAACAGGACTGATTGCCATCATAAGTGTTGCTGAGTTCAGGCGCCGGTCGCAGTTTTTTATTACAGCTCTTGCTATTTTCATAACCTATTCCCTTATTTACACAGGTATGCTTCTAATTCAGGATGGAAGCATCGAAAACATAAATTATTCTATTTTCCTGATTTATGGTGGAAGCGCTGCTTTGACGCTGTTTTCATATCCTTTGATTTTTATTTTTGAGAAACTATTTGGACAGGTAACCGATGTTACTTTGATGGAACTTTCTGATACCAATAGCCCATTGCTCAGACAATTGTCGTTAAATGCACCAGGAACTTTTCAGCATTCAATGCAAGTAGCAAATATTGCTGAAGCTGCAATTTATGAAATCGGAGGAAATTCTCTGCTTGTAAGAGCCGGAGCTTTGTATCACGATATTGGCAAAATGGATATGCCAATGTACTTTATTGAAAATCAGTTATCTGAAATGAATCCTCACGATGAACTTAGCTACGAAGAAAGTGCACGTATCATTGTAAGTCATGTGATTAAAGGCATTGAAAAAGCCAAAAAACACAAATTACCTGAACTGTTGATCGATTTTATCAGAACACATCATGGAACCCGGATGGCAGAGTATTTCTACAACCGACAGAGAATAGATTTTCCCGAGAAGAAAATCAATGATTCAGATTTCAGGTATCCCGGGCCTCCTCCTTTTTCTAAAGAGACATCTGTGCTTATGATGGCCGACTCCGTAGAAGCTGCATCACGGAGCCTGAAATCTCACACAGATAAGTCTATCAGCACATTGGTAGAAAGTATAATTGATAAACAAATTGAAATGAAACAGTTTGTTAATTCTGACCTTACCCTTAAAGATATTACCCGCATCAAGAAAATTCTCAAGAAAAAGCTGATGAGTATTTATCATGTAAGGATGGAGTATCCAAGTCTTTAAGTGATTGCCGGTTTTTTATTTACCGGGTATATGTGCTTTTAGATAAGTCGTTGATTCAGGCCCCAGGTTAAACAGTAAATCCAGGATACTAAGGTTGGGCAAAAAGTTATTTCTGTCAGAAAATACCTGAATGTAAGGCTTAAAGGTTTTAATCTCCCATTCATGTGATATTTTTTGTTTAGGCATAATAAGCAAACGCATGTCATAAAAATCTTCAGTGGTTTTGCTGAATTTCACTGTAAAATCAATTTTTTTATGAATACCTGCCAGTTTCATGCAAAGCTTTAAAAGACCAAGATTAAAATCTACTAACAATTTTGGCGGAGAAAGGAAAATATCCTCATAATAATCACGGTAATAAATGAAAAAGGGCGATTTGTTGTAGGCAGCTTCAATGGTGCGGAAATGGATGACATTCCAGTTCTGTGACCTGTCAATTTCTACCGCTGAAAAGGGAGTATGGTTTCCAAAAGTTTTAACCACAGGGATGCTCAGGATGCTTTTGCCCTGTGCAGTTGAAATCTGATAACGGTTTCGGCAGGTTTGTTTATGAAATGTTTCATGAAGCTCAATATTAACTGAGGGAGCATGAAGTAGCCAGGCAAAAAATTCTAAGTCAGGCAGGCTGGCCGGTGGTAATAAAACAGGAGGTAATGAAGGCATGAAATTTTTAATTCAAAAACAAAGATAAAAAAAGACAGGCCAGGGAAACCCGGCCTGTCCTAAAAAGATTGCTTAACGCAGATTGTTAGTTGGCTTTTAGCAATACATCTTCAATTGCCTGTATTAAGGCATGTTTTGGAAGTGCTCCCTGTGCCATCTGGGGTTGTCCCTCTGCAGGGCAAAACAGCATACTGGGGATGCTACGGATTCCAAAAACCTGCGACAATTCCTGTTCAACTTCTGTATCAACTTTGTAGATGTTGATCTTGCCGTTGTATTCATTTGATAATTCGTCGAGTATTGGGGCAACCATTTTGCAGGGCCCACACCAATCGGCATAAAAATCTATCAAACAAGGAAGTTTTCCTTCGAATTTCCATTCCTTATTTTTTTCAAAATCAAATACTTTTTCTTTGAAAGTAGCTAGTGTTAAATGTTCCATTTATTTGGTTCTCTGATTGATTACTTTTTTATTTGATGTTCTGTGAAGTCCCACCTGCAGGGGCAATCAAAATGTTTTTGATCATCTTCTCGAATTCTGTTTTTGGAAGGGCGCCCATGGTCATTTGTGGCTGGCCTTCAACAGGGACAAACAGAATGCTGGGTATGCTGCGAATGCCAAATACCTGGGCAAGTTCACGTTCCTTATCGGTGTCAACTTTATAAATGATGACCTGATCTTTATATTCCTCAGCAAGCTGAGCCATGATGGGCGCTATCTTTTTACAGGGGCCGCACCAATCAGCATAAAAGTCAATAATTACAGGTTTGTCACTTTTAAATATCCATTTTTCGGGACTTTCTTCGTAGTTATACACTTTGTCGATAAACATGGCTTTGTTCATCTGAATTACTTTGCCGGTTTCAGATAAAGCTACTCCTGACTTTGTAACAGGATCATTTCCTGTGATCTGTCCGTTGCCGGTTGATTGATTGCAGCCCAGGAGTGCGAGGCTGGCGACAAGCATTACTGATAAAAATTGTTTGTTCATATTGGTGTCGGGTTATGTTCATGTTTTAAATACGGCTGCAAAGATACAAATAATTTTATTTTAAAGCGCATAAATATCACTAAAAAATTTTATTTTTGCAGCGAAAGAAGATACATAACAAATCCTGTGCCGTTTTGTTTAGCTTTAAAAATCAAATATTTACCTTTAATGGGTTCACTGTTGCATTTATTTAAAAATCTGGAACCAAAAGATTTTAATCATTTGTTTACATCGGCAGAGCAATGCCTTAAAGTAATTGCCGATGAAAAATGGCAGCATGGATTTATATGCAGAAAATGCGGGCACACCAATTATTGTTCTGGTAAAACGCCTCACAGCCGCCGTTGCACCAAATGCAAAACCGACGAATCGGCAACAGCCCACACCATTTTTCACCGGTGCCGGATTCCAATAACAGATGCATTTGAAATTGCCTGGATGGTTTGTGGAACTCCTAAAATCAGTAGTTATGAACTTTCGCGCAGGTTGGATACCCGGCAGATGACCTGCTGGAAATTTAAGAAGCGCATAATGGAATGCCTTGCTGAAGGTTCAGGATTTCATTTTTTTGATTTGCCAAAGTAAAATTTGTTGGCGGCTCAAAAGGAGTGAAAGTTCTAAATTAACTCCGGATTTGCTTTTGTCTTAGTCAGTTTCTGATCTGTTAAATTGATCGTTGAATTAATAGCGCAATTGCAGGAAACAGACAATTAACTGCAGAATTCTTAACGGTCGGTCAGACCAACCGGCTAAATTCAAAAACTTTATCAGCTTGCTTTATTCTTACGACCTGGCAATGACTTAAATGATCGAATTTATATGGTGAGTTTATGTCAAAAAAGGTATTTTCAGCGATTTTGAACAATCCACTGCATTCTGTTTCGCCTTCTGGACTGAATCGTGAGATTATAAAATTATCAAAACGTTTAATAATTGAAAACCACGATCCTGCACCTTCACCACTTAACCATTGGGCAGCTGTTGGAATATTGGTGTGCCTGGCTGGCTCAGCTAAGGTGGTTTTAAGTTTTGTTTTATCTATAACAGGGGTTGGACAGAAAGGCTCAATGGCCAGAAGTTTAGGTAAGGTGAGTCTGTGTGACAGCGCGTTTACATTGTTCATTGGTGTTGGAGTAAACAAAACTGCATAATTTAGCCTGAAATCATATATAAAGCCAGGTTGCCCTGCAACAATACTATCATTGACAAATCTGGAACAATTACTTCCATTGTAGGTAAATGGTCCATAAGGAACAGGGCTGCGCTGTTGAATCTGAAGAGCCTTGCTGTAAGATTTGGCGAAATCTATACTGCAGTATGACGCATGCAAGGTGCCCTCACCATGACATTCTTTATTTAATTGAAGTTCAGTAAGGATTTCTACGATATTTTCAATTTTATTTCCTGATTCTGAAAGTCGCGCTGTGGTGTTGATTTTTAATCCGGGATCGGTAATTTCACTGCGAACCCTGCCATGCCTGAAGGGTGAGTGATACCGTCCAAAGTCAAAATATTGACATTTAAGTGTTTCTTTGTCAATAAGAACCAGGGCGGCATGACCAACTTTGTAATAATGATGCGTGCTGATTCCCAACCTGTTTAAAAGGGCATCGTACCAGGCTCCCGGTTGTTTGCAATAGGTTTCAGGCCAGGCAATCGCTATTGCAAAGCCACTGTAATAGCTATTATCCGGCATAATTTTTTTCAGATTTATCTGCAATGCTGGCTGTTTGAGTCAGAAGATTGTTAAAAAAAAGGTCGATATCTGATTTCATCAGCTCTCCATTTGCAGTAATTAAACGTATGGCCAACTCCTTACCTATATACCCATAGTTTACAATTGATTTTCCGCTTTTGCGCATAGATTCGCGCAATTGAAGATTGAACTTATTTAAATCACTTTGATTTTCAGGGATATAACGGAAGCAAACGGCAAAAGACTGACGCAGAGACAGCAACTCAAGCTGCGGATGTTCCTTCACTTTTTTCTCCGCATATATGGCTATTTCCATCAGATTATCAATTCGTTGGCGATAGCCTTCCAAACCATAATATTTCCAGGCAAACCATAGTTTCACAGCGTCTACCCGGCGTCCGCATTGAATTGATTTTTTGCCAAGATCCTCAACCTCATCTATATCATGAAAAATATAATCTGTGCTCAGGTCGGTAAGGTTATACTGAAGGGTGCCCTTCTTTTTTACCAAAAACACTGAACAGACCAGCGGAATATTCATCAGTTTGTGCGGGTTCCAGGCGAAGGAGTCGGTGCGCTCGATACCTTGCATCAGATTCCGGTACTTTTCACTGAGGATGAGCGAGCCTCCAAAGGAGCCGTCAGCGTGCAGCCAGATGCCAAACTTTTTGCAGATGTCTGCGATTTTATCAATCGGATCATAGGCCCCAAGCAAGGTGGTGGCGCAGGTAGCTGCGACAAAAAAGGGTTTCTCTCCTCGCTCAAGCGACTTGAATATTTCCATTTCCAACGCTTCCGGTGTCATTCTTCCTGAATCATCAGATTTAACTTTAATCACATTTTTTGCACCAATGCCCAGTACATTGGCGGCTGTTTCAAACGAATAATGCGCCTGTTCACTTACAAATGCAGTAAGTTTCAGGTTGCGGTCGTATCCATGAGCCCTGCCATCGGGGAAAATCCGGTTTCGGGCCGAAAACATGCCCATAAGGTTGGCATTACTGCCTCCGGTGACAAATATTCCATCGCCGTCGGTGTAACCTGCGTATGAATTCATCAGCGAAATCATCTCCTTTTCAATCATGGTGGCAACCGGAGCTACTTCGTAGGTGTACATGGAGGTATTCGCCAACACAGTAAAGATTTCACCAATAAAGGCAGGGAAATTAAAGCCAGAATATAATTGATTCAGAAACTGTTTGTTTCCGGTTTTCACCGAATATTCAAGATACTTGTCAATCAGATCCAGAAATTCAAATTCTGTTACTCCACTTTCTTCTATTCCGAAATGTATGGCTTCGCGCAGTTGGGCAGGCTGCCTGAATTGAATTACCTGATTGTCTGCATTGTTGTTAGCATCCAGATAATTTTTGATTTTCTCAAAGGACTGATTTAAAATATTTAAGTCATTCATAATACTGATCTTAAGCTGATGCCAATTTGTCAAGTTGTTTTTCCATATTCTCTATCACAGAATAGAGTCTGTTTCTTTTGTAAAAGAGTTTTACAAGCCCATAATAATCCTCATATAAACTGGCTTCAATTTCCGGCAAGGCTTCTTCTGCCAGGATTAATTCCGGGCTCATATTTATAAAAGCAGTGCCCATGGTAGTAAAAATTTTTTGATGTTCGGGAGCGTATATTTTTGCATTTTCCGAGATGTTGGAATCTCTGGAATTGGAGCCATAGATATGCAGTGTAGCAATATTTTGAGTACCGGCATTGCCCATCAAATGGGTAAGATCACCGCATACTGAGGCTAGCTGGCCTTCGGAGTATGTGTCTTTTTCAACTGACGTGAGCTGGCTGTTTTCAACTGTATATAAACGGTGTGCTGCTTCACCAAAGAAATAAACACAACCCCACTCTGCATAGCCATGATTGTGTATAGCTGTGAAATCGCCTGGCTTCCATGACATAAGTAAAATCTTGAAATTGCCATTATCGAAAATCAGCTTCCTGCCGTAGCTTTCTCTGTCGGGGTGGTTAAAGGTGAAAAATGGCTCAAGATCTTCCTGCAAAAATCTGGCTTGCTGCATAATGTCAAGTACCTGCTGATTGTGGTTCACTTTGCATGCTGACAAATCATTTATCAGACTTTGAAGGTTTTTTGAAAATAATGAATTCATGCTGATTGATATTTGGTTGTATTTCAAGGGATTATAACTTCAATCAGAGGCTTATTATCGGCTTTTGAAATGGCATGTAGTTCAACACGAGATATTTTAGGAACCCAGAAAGATCCTCCGTCAATTTGAATAAAAATTCGATCAACCTCAACTTCTTCCTTTTCTAACTTAGTGAAAACTGCATATTTTCCCTTATTGTTCTTTTTTAGATGAAAGTCGCGTTTATTATAGCTGACAAACTGGAAAACTGCTTTTTGCTCATCAACAGATAGAAACTTAAGCCCATAAGCAAATTTTTGCTGTATCCTTGTAAGAGGCTCTGTTTTTATAACCGAAGATCTTTTTATCCATTGCACAGCAATGGGATTATTGGAATCAAGTTTATTGTTTTTCAGGGTGTTGACCATGTAAAATATTTCGTTTGCATCCTTACTACGGGCAATTTTGAACAGGATGACATCAGAAGAAGGCATTGTAAATCCGGCAAACAGTAATCCGATGATTAGAAGTAGTAGAGAATGTTTCCAGGTATTCTTCATGGCTTAATAGATATAACCTTGAGTTTCTTCAGCTTCAGCTTCTACACCCAAAGCCAGAATTATTCGGTTTACAAAATTAAAGTAGGCAACAACCAGTGTTGCATCCAGAATTGCATTATCACTTAACCCATTTTCCCTGAGCAATTGAGTATAATCCAGCGTCATAAAACTCTCAGGATTATTGGTGAGTGCTGACGCAAAACTGCAGAGTATTTGTTCTTTGAGAGTAAGAGAAACTTTTGTATAATCCATCCTGAGCTCGTTAATCTTTTGTTCATTTTTCCAATAATGATTCAGGGCTTCGGCATGGTGAGTCTGGCAGTATTCACAGCTATTTTCTGCAGAAACAACAACAGCCATCATTTCCCTTTCGGCTCTTGAAAGTTCGGATTTCGAAAACATGATTTCCAGATACAAATCGATGTGTTTTACGATACTCTCAGGATGCAGACTCTGTATGGTATGCACTTTGGCAAGTTTACCACGCTTGATGAGTAGTTCATCATAAATGTCTTTCAACCTTCCTGTTGCCTGCTCAAAGGGAATAACTTTAATTCTGCTCATGATTCTCGGCTTGTTTGTCTTTTCTTAAAGATGCTTGGTACTTTTCTATTGGCTTCGGTACAATGCAATCAGGAAAAATTATATTTTACCAAAATGTTAGCAGAAGCTAAGGTAAGTATTTTATTATTTCGGCTATGGAAGATCGTTTTTTATAATCCGGATCAAACTGCCGCCATGCGATTTTTTGGTCCTTTCCGATAATAAAAGTAGCAGGGATAGGAAGTCGCTGGCTATCATCAGAATGCGCATTCTTCAGGTTTGCGCCAAGCATCACATTGTACATAACCTTTGTTAAGCTGTCAGGGCTGAATGTTACATCAAACTGGTTGGCAATGACATAATTCTCGTCATAAAGCAGCGAAAAAGAGGCTTGTGTTTTTTCAACAGTTTTTGTCGAATATTCAGGTTTTTCAGGTGAAATGGCAACAACACTTGCACCATGCTTTTGAATTTCCTGCAAACTATCCTGCACCTGACCAAGATGCCTGTTGCAGACAGGACACCATTGACCCCGGTAAAAAATAAGGACAACCGGTCCCTGTTTCAGCGCCTCGCTCAAAATAAAAGTTTCGCCTTTTTGATTGATGGCCGAAAAGTCTTCAACATGATCGCCAACTGCCAGTCCTTTGGCTTCTTTTAAGGTTTTATTTTGTGACATAATGTTTGTTGTTATAAACAGTAACAACAGGATGAATAATATCCTGCTGTTACTTTTAATTGGTTCAATTGCTTTATTCATTTTTTTAGTTTTTTGCCAGGGCAATAAATTGTTCAGGATTACGGTAGCCAGATGATTGTTTAGCCAGACTCCCATCAGGATTTAAAAATACAAAGGTTGGATAGCCTCTGACACCATATTTGCGGGCAAGTTGAATACCTTCTCCTTTTTCAGCATCCAGGGATACATTAATAAAGGTTGAATTATAGTAATCTGCGACACTGGCATCGGTATATACATTTGCTTTCATTCGTTTGCAATAACCACACCAACTGGTTGAAAGATCAAGAAAAACCGGTTTGTTTTGCTGTTGAGCCAGTTGAAGGGCTTCATTCCATGTGCCGGTGTGGAAATTGATTTTCAATTCATCTGATCCCAGATCCGGATTGCCTGGAATAAATGCTGTTGCAATAACAAATGCAATAATGCTTGTAATTAAAATCCCGGTTGTTTTCATGGTTATTGGTTTTATTCGGGTTTATATTCAGCGTGTACGGTAACTTCAACCGTTTTTGCAATGTTGCTTGAAGGTTTACCTTTTACGAAAGTAATTCCATAATCGGCCAATGTTACATTGAACTTACTCTGAACTTCGATTGTATTTCCTTTTATAACAATGGTTCCGGTTTCTTTAACAGGTTTTGTTACCTCTTTTATGGTCAATTCTCCCTCTACATTGGCTTTGTAGGTTCCGTCTTTTGAAAAATCAATTTCTGACAGGTTGGTTATTTTACCTTTTAGCTTGGCTTTAGGAAATGCTTTGGTATCCAGAAATTTATTACTGTTAAAGTGTTGTTGCATCAGACTTTTTTCAAATTCAAAGCCTTGCATGGGTACTGAAAACACAACATCTCCGGTGCTTACATTGATGGTGCTGATTGAGGTGCTGTTGCTTGCACTGATATCCTCAACCGAGGTGTGTGAGTAAAACCCGATTTGTGTTTTTGTGCTGACAAGTTTACCTGATGTTTGGCTGTTGGCTGTTAATGCAACCAGCAATACCAGGCTACTTAAAATAATGCTTACTTTTTTCATTTTTTTAAAGATTTGTTAATTGTTAATTAATTATTTATTTCACATTCAATACGTTACTTTTTTCGACAATGACATTCTCATACATCTCAAGGTCTTCATCGTACGCTGCGCCTGAGCGAATAACCCCTTTAATGGTCACAGTCTGCCCAATTCTGAGGGTTTTGGCCCGATCGTTGGTTTCTTCTGTGAAAGAGCAGCTAACTCCTGCTTTGTCATTTTCGCTTTTTAAAAGAATAACTACCAGACCATTGAAATCCTCACTTATGTTATTGACTGTTCCTGTAATTTCCAGTATTTTTGAATCACCATCATCAGAGAGATATTTTTCATTGGCAGCAGCGTTATTTTCCAGGTATTCCTGAACTATCTGCGTACTTGTAACAGTAAAGTCTGTTTTTGCAGACTGAGTGTCGCGATGGGGTTTGTTGAACATATAATAGGCTGTTGATAACCCTATGAGCAAACCTACTATCAAAAGTATTGCCCCGATTTTTACTATTTTTTTTGTTTTCGGTGTCATGGTTATTTTATTAAACGGTGAGAACATGGTATCCTTCAATAAAGAGGTTCCTGAGACTTGGATGGTTTTTATATTCATCAAGCAATGTTAAACCTGATTTTTCAACTTCGCTTTTTACACCAAAGGCTTGTGCGCAATAGGCGCAAACTCCGGTAATGTTGCTTTTTAATTCAGTATACATTGAATGAAGCATGTGATCTTCCTTTTCCATTTCACCAATCCATTTTGTTCCGGCTCCTTCAAAAATAAATTTAAGTTCATCGCCATTTTCAAGGGCTTCATTTGCCAGTACAAATGCATTTGAAACTTTTCCTAAAGCTTCCTTGGTAATTGTGTCTGCAAAGACAATGATTGCAATTTTTGCCATTTTGATTTTTTTTTAGTTTGTTTCTTTTTTAAGTACAGTAATTCAGTCGATAAAAATTGAATTCCTGACAAAATAGGAATAAAAAAAGATAAGTTCAATCATTGTGCTGATCTTAAGTATTTCAAAATGAATATTATAGCTTTGTCAGAGTATTTTGAATTTTATGAAGGAATTTTTACCAAAAGGCGATATGTAGCCTATGTTCAGTTTTTTGTAAACTAGATTGGGAATCCCGATGTCAGCAACATAAAGTTCTCCACTTACTTCAGGAAAGAGGCCTGTTTTTGGGAGCGCCAGTGTAAGCGTTGCATTGGGGTTAATTTGATTAACGGCTCTTTTTCCGGTTGTGGAGTCAATTCCCGATGGCACATCGAGTGATATGACAACCGCTGATTTTTTGGCAACATACTGGATCATTATTAAAGCATTGCCTTTTGTTTCGCCGGTCAGACTATACCCGATTATGGCATCGAGGATCAAATCAGGCTTTCCATTTTTTACGTTTTCACGCGTAACAACCAGATGTAATTCTTGCCCGATATTCATAACCTCCAAAACATGCTCAACTTCGGGCAAGTTCGACATGGTTGCAAGTGCTGTCAGATAATTGTCGTTAAACAGTGAATAAAGAAACGCCATACAACCCCAAAGACCACAAAAAACAAGACAACCCGGTACTGGAAGAATTTGGCAGTGTGCATCTGGCCCAGAACGAAAAGGAGGAGCTGCTGCATGAGTTGTTCCTTTCGGTGGCAACTACCTTTCTTTGGAAGCGAATTGAACAGCGACACCATGCTGATCTCAGGGCCATTCAGGAAGAAAAACGTCGCAAGTTTAAGGCCGAAAAAGCAGAATACGAAAACCTTTCAAAAGAAGAAAAAGAAAAACGTCTGCTCGAAGGACTCTATAATTATAAGTAGACCACTTTTAACGAAGAAGAGTAAAAAAACGTTACAAATTATTTGATTGTCAGGTTTTCAGCAAAAATCAATCAGAAACGAATTAACTACCATAACTGGCATTTTATTTGACCCAGAAGAAAATGAAATGGGTCGCTACCTTTTGGCAGCGACCCATTTTATTTTATCCAAAAAATTATACGCCTATGGTATACCTACCTTGCAATCAATATTCGAGTAGTAAAGATATCACCGTTTACTGATTTCAACCTTACCAGGTATAAACCTTGCTTCAAATTTGAAACATTAAGCTGGTAATTAATCTGGTTAACGTCTGCCCTATACACTAATTGCCCGGTTGCATTAAAGAGTTCAAATTCCCTGATATTCTCATTATTCATGAAATACATGAATTCTGAAGCAGGGTTGGGAAAAATCTTTAGTTGGTTTCCCCAAATATCGGGAACAGAAACAATAGATTGGAAAATGGCAATGAGTGTAATATCGCCGGAAATAGTAATCTCATTTTCAGGCACCTCTGAAACAATATTATCATCTGCATCAGTCCATTTCATGAAAATAAAACCATCGTTTGGAACTGCATTTACCGTTACAGTCGTACCAGCGATATAAGTACCAGCCCCACTAACAGTACCTGACTCTTCAGGTTGAACAAGCAGGGTAAGGGTGTACATGGGTAATCCGGTAACTTCAAGGGTAACAGGTACAATAACCAGTCCTTCATTAATAGAGTTATTATTGATCCTGATGTTGGCTGTATAAGTTCCAGGCTCAAGGTCTGTGGCATCGAAGCTTACGGTAACAATTTGACTTTGATCTTCCTCAACGTTCCCTGATTCAGGATTTATGGTAAGCCACTGTACGCCGCCATACTGCAATCTGGCACGAATATTCCAGTTTCCGTTCAGTCCGTAATCTGAAAGATGTTCCCATTGGGCCGGGTCCTGTGAAAGCAGATTACCGTCTAAATTGGCCGGTCCCCCATCAATACCCAAAACATAAACACCTGCATCGTGTGTAATCATAAAACCAACCCAAAGATCGGCACCACTTACTTGCAAAACTTCATCCAGCTCTACGGTATTCCAGCTTGCCACAGCGGGTGTAAATACCTGTTCATGTAAAAGGGCACCGGGAGTTGTGGTTGTACCTGCATCCCATATCATAAGTTTAATTTCAGTTGGAACATCTCCTATATAAACATCAACTGATTCAAGCAAATATCCACCAAAAGGAGCCACCATTTGCGAGGGATAACGGGCTGCACCATAAAAGGTACCACCGGCATTAAGTCCTATGGCATCTACATTGGCACCGTCATAGTTAAGGATAACGTCACTTTTATCATTGGCTTTGCTTGCAGGATGGAAACCATCGGTACCTTCCTTTTTGTCAAGTTGCAGATTTCCTCTATCAGCAAATTTTGTTCTGCCTACAGGTACTTCCTGTACTTTTGCATCATCAACCACATATTGAATAACTGCATTGTAAGTAAGGTCGCCGTCACCGGTATTGGAAATTTCAAGGGTTTGTTCTGAAGTTTCCCCCATATCAAGGGTTTCGTTAAGACTTAAAGGATTCACTTCAATAACAGGTTGCGCCGAAGCAAAGTCAATCATAAAGGTAACATCATTGCCATCAGGGTCAATACCTGCACCGATGAAGCGGTTGCCATCAGCTGAAACACCGCTAATTGCGTAGAAAGTCCAGTCGGCTGCATCAAACCAACCGCGGTTAACTGCATAATCATTGAAAGTGGTTAAGATTCCGGCGGGAGTTCTTACAAAGGCTCTTCTTAGGTCAGGAAACGGAGGAAAGCCTTCGGCGGTAAAACCAAAAATATATCCGTCATTGGAAACGGCTGCTGGATTAATAAATCCTTCATTAAGGGTATTCTCAAAAAAGATGGTCACTTGGGTATCGGAATTCCAGAGAAAACCTTCGCTGGACCTGGTTCCGGTTACATATAACCCATTTGGAGAAGCTGCATTTGCTTCGCCCCCAGCAGTTTGATCAATAAAGATTACTTCATTGTTATACCAAATCAGCGGTGAGCGGCTCACACTTGTTGTTACCCCCCAGCCGTAAACAACTTCACCATTGGCATTAATACCATTGGGGCGGTTACCCTCGGGCAATGAAGGATGAACCCCAATATTATCATACCCATCTTCTTCTGTCCAACTGAACGCTTTGTATTGGTAAGGAGGATAATACTGCATTCCCACAATTTTTCCATCAGATGATATTCCCCATCCGTTATTATAATCCGTCATGAAAAATTCGGGTACATCAGGGTTTATTCCCAGAAATTCAAAATCAGTATGATCAGGGCTCCAGCGACCTGTAACCTGCACCGGATTTCCATTATACAGCAATTCAGGATCGTTGTAGGTTACAACAACCTCGCCTGAATTTGAAACACCGTTAACATCTGCTGTAATATTCATTACTCCGGTTGCTTCTGACCAATAATAGCCCGACTGCCCGCCAAAAGGTGTTCCAACTACATGTTGTCCGTTTTCGGAAATGGCTATCGGGAAAGTATATGTATTTTGTAAAACAACCAGGTTTACAGGAGCTACATCAATAACATTCATTGTAACCGGAATGGTAACTTCGGGATTTTCAGCATCATTGGAAGTAACAGTAATGCTGGCAGTATAAGAACCAAAATCCAGCCCCATTCCGTGGAAAGTGAGTTGAACGATTTGGGTTGAATTGCCTGCAACAGAGCCTGAAACCGGATCGATTGTCAACCAGCCTTCCTCCTCCACATAATTCACTTCAACATCAAAGGTAAGAGCACCAATACCTGCATTGTGAATGTTGATCCTGTTGGTGGATGTGCCGGTCTGGGATACTGACTGTTCAATTTCTTGGGGTAGAATCACCATCACAGGATCAGTATCAAGCTCTTCGCCCAATGCAATATCATCTACGAACCAGTAATGAGCATAATCCCCTTCATAACGAAAAGCGATATAAATATCTTCACCTGCATAAACTTCCAGATCAATAATGACCTGCACCCACTGGTCGGTTACTTCGGCAACTGTCCATACTTCCACATATTCATTATCAGCAGGATCAGGACTTCCGGAACTAACCAGAACGCTGTTTTTGCCATAGAAGAATGCATCACCATTGAATTGCCAGAAAGTTAAATAGAAAAATCCTTCTGTTGGCATGCTGATTTGTGGTGTTACCAACCAACCATCCTGCAATCCTGAAGCAAAGTAGTGTAAAGCTGATTGTGAACCGTCGGGTGTATGGTTATTGTTGGTAGTAATTTCCCAGGTTGCATCTCCAGCCTGGTTGTAAACTGTCCATCCAGAAGGAATACCAGCGCTTCCTTCAAAATTCTCCATAAAGGGATAATCGGCCATGGCCGGCTTCATGCACAGAAATAATAGCGCTGTTAAGAGCGTAAAAAGTAATTTTCTTTTCATTATTTGTCTGGTTTTAGTTAGTAAATTGCCTAACTCGGCAAGTTTGGTTTATTAATCAGCATTGATAATTTTAAATCCACAATAAAATCATCAGGAATTATCATCAGGTTCAAATCCTTGTTTTTTTTTCTTTTCAAAAAACGCATAGATTTTTTTCAAAGCTTCATTTTTCAGCTTCATTTGCTCCAGCAAAACATCCAATTCTGAATCGGGAGATCCGGTTTTTTCTTTTACTGTCTTTTCTTTTCCGGAAGATTTGTGTGCCGGCATCGCAAATTAAATTTTCTGCAATGATACCCTACAAAATTGGGTGGAAGCAAATTTTTATACTGCACTTAGCTGCCACAGTATAAAAAAAACACTGCAACAAAACTGCTACATCGAAACATAAAATACTGGAGTTCTGAAGCTTAAATGCTGAGTAAAAAATCGATAAGATTTACATCGGAATTGGTAAGATGGAGTTTTTTGCGCAAGCGGGTGCGGGCCACTTCAATACTTCGCAACGACTGACCAGTAATGGAAGAGATTTCTTTGGTGGTCATATTAAGCCGCAGGAATGCACAGAGGCGTCTTTCATTAAGGCTTAAATCGGGATTGATCTGTTTGAGTTTCTCATAAAAATCATTATGCACCTGGTGAAAACGCATTTCAAACTCCTGCCACACCGATTCATCCTGTGTTTTTTCCAAATCACGAATGATCCCTTTTATGAGTTCCTGTTGCTCACGATTCAAGCCATGGCTATACATTAGGAGTTTTTGAGTGATTTCATTAACCAGTTCATTTTTCCTTATCTGGTACATCACATTGGTAGTGAGCTCCTTGTTTTTTATCTCCAGCTCATTTTCAAGATTCTGCATTACAAGTTGATTTCTCTCCGACTCCAGCAAAAAATTTTCATTTGCCAGTTGCAATCTGCGGGCACGGCTTCTCGTAAGAAAGAACAATAAACCGAGAATTACTGCAATAAGAAGCACCAAGCCTCCGCTGAATTTATATCTCTGTTCCTTTCTTCGTTGTTCCATCTGCCTGAGTAATTCTCTCTCCTGGAATTGTGCGGTAATTTCCAGCCTTGTTATCTCCCGGTGGGTCTCCTCATTATTAAGTTGATCACTGTAATCTTTAAACTTTTTGTGAAATTTAAGGGCAGAGTCGGCCTGGTTTTGAAATTCGTAATACTCATACAACTGGCTTGAGAAATTAATAAGCAATTGCAAACTTCCCAGGCGCTCGGCAAGAGCCATTCCACTGTAGGCATAATCAAATGCAACAGCATAATTCTCGTTATTAAAATGAAACTGCCCAAGATTGCGGTACGAGGAAGCCTGTCCATGCCTGTCGCCGGAATTCATCCGTATGTCAAATGCATCATTCATTTCCCTGAGCGCTTCATCAGGCCTACCCATTTCGCCATAGAGTTTACCCATGTTGTTGAGCAAACGAGCCAGCACCAACTCCTGTCCTGGAATGCGCCGGGCAATACTGGCTCCCCGCAGGTAATATTCCAGTGCATCTTCCGGAAAGCCAAGGTTTTCATAGGCCACACCCAGGTTGTTATAAATGGTAGGCAATTCAACTCGAGGCAACGTATCCGATTCAGACTTTGCAGCATCCATTTCTTCTATAAGTCTGATTACATCCATCAGGTCATCGCGGGTTTCTTCAAATTTCTGCATCATCAGCTTTATGGATCCAATATTGATCATTCCCTTGAGCACTCCATCGTTGTTTCCCAATTGTTTATTTAGGTCCCTGAACTCGTAATAGTGCTTTGCTGCCAAATCAAGCAAGCCATATTGAAAACAAACGAAACCCATATTAGAAAGTGCCAGAGAAATAAGATTTGAATTCTTACTTAACCTGGAAGTTTCCAATGCCCTTTCGGCATATTTCAGTCCCGTGGAAAGATCATCCAGGGAATATTCCTGAGAAATTTCAATCAGTAAATGCACACGTAAAGAATCATCAGTAGCCATCTCAAGCTGATAAGTCAGAGAATCAAGCTTCTGAATATCTTGCCCTGAGAGGTTTACTGAAAGGGCAGAAAAAAGAATCACAAGAAGAGTAAAAAAACAGCTACTTCTCTTCAATGAATTAGGGTGTTGGTTTGACCAAACAAATTTATCAAAAAACACACTTAAACGGGCCTTAAATTTTTTTAACGATAATCAAAAGCCCAGTTAATGGTACCCGAAAATTATCGGAAAAAATCAATTAAACCCTAAATGGACAAAAAGGAACCCATTTGTTCGGCACAAAACAAAACCGACCCGAAGCATGTGCTTCGGGTCGGTTTTGAAAAAAATATTAAATCTGGTTAATAGCGGGCAACCAGGTTAATCTTCAGGTTGATATTATCGTTGATCAGATTGTCGCGGAGGTTGTCGAAGTAACGTCCCGAACCGAAGCGCACATCGTAAAGCAAACGGTCAAAATCAAAATCGGCATAAGTATCAATTCCACCTTCAACATGGTTTACTATGGAATTAAAGGCCAAGCTTTGAGTAATGTCCTTAATGGTAAGGTTGCCAGAAATCCGGTAGTTGGCTTCACCATCAACTGCAAAGCTAACGCCTGCTTTGTCATTCTCGTTTTTCAGAAGTACAACTGCCAGGCCATCGAAATCCTCACTGATTTTACTGACTGTCCTTGTAATTTCGAGAATTTTCGAATCGCCATCGGCTGAGAGGTATTTTTCATTGGCAGTCGCATTGTTTTCAAAATATTCCTGTAATATCCGCGCACTGGAAGCAGTAAAGTCTGTTTTTGCAGACTGAGTGTCGCGATGGGGTTTGTTGAACATATAATAGGCTGTCGATAGCCCTATGAGCAAACCTACTATCAAAAGTATTGCCCCGATTTTTACTATTTTTTTGTTTTCAGTGTCGTGGTTATTTTATTAAACGATGATAACATGGTATCCTTCAATAAAGAGGTTCCTGAGACTTGAATGGTTTTTATATTCATCAAGCAATGTTAAACCTGCTTTTTCATCTTCGCTTTTTACACCAAAGGCTTGTGCGCAATAGGCGCATACTCCGGTAATTTTACTTTTTAATTCAGTATACATTGAATGAAGTATGTGATCTTCCTTTTCCATTTCACCAATCCATTTTGTTCCGGCTCCTTCGAATATAAATTTAAGTTCATCGCCATTTTCAAGGGCTTCATTGCCAGTACAAATGCATTTGAAACTTTTCCTAAAGCTTCCTTGGTAATTGTGTTTGCAAAGACAATGATTGCAATTTTTGCCATTTTGATTTTTTTAGTTTATTTCTTTTTAATTTCAAACAAACAATCGATAAAAAATGAATTCCTGACACAATAGAAAAAAAAATCAGTACAATTATTGTACTGATTTTAACTATTTAAAAATGAAGATTAAACCCTTGTCAGAGTATTTCGATTTTTTTATAGAAATCTTTACCAAAAGGCGATATGTAGTCTATGTTAAGTTTTTTGTAAACTAAATTGGGAATCCCGATGTCAGCAACATAAAGTTCTCCACTTACTTCAGGAAAGAGGCCTGTTTTTGGGAGCGCCAGTGTAAGCGTTGCATTGGGGTTAATGTGATTAACGGCTCTTTTCCCGGTTGTTGAGTCGATTCCCGATGGCACATCGAGTGATATAACAACCGCTGATTTTTTGGCAACATACTGTATCATTATTAAAGCATTGCCTTTTGGTTCGCCGGTCAGACTATACCCGATTATGGCATCGAGGATCAAATCAGGCTTTTCATTTTGAAGCTCATTCACCGGTATAACTTTCGCGGATGTGGATTTCAAAATATGAAGCTGATAAGCCGTAACTTCTTTTAGGTGGCTTGTGTCAGTGATGCAAACAGTAACATCGGCACCGTGATTTGCCAGATGGCGGGCTGCACAAATGCCTCCGCCACCATTTCCACCTGTTCCCGCAAGAACCAAAATGCGCGATGAATTCCAATTATCCCCTAGCTTTTCAAGTGCAAGCATACAAAGATTTCGGCCTGCATTTTCCATCATCTGGTAAAGGTTGGGGCCGGTTTCTTCCATAGCAACGCGGTCGATTTCAACCATTTGTTCGGTATTTACGGCGGGAACTTCTATTCCGTTGTCAGCGATAAACTTCATGCTTTATTGATTTTTATATTTCGTCAAAAACTGATAAACGCTCGCTTTAAGTTCGGTCAGATCATCAATTATAAATTCATCAGGTAATAAACCCGAATCATGCACGGAAGCCCGGGTGATGTCATTTGTAACGGCAAAAACATGCATTCCTGCGTTAAGTCCTGCTTTAATGCCATTCACTGAATCTTCAATTACGAGGCATTCTTCAGCTTTTATTTTAAGGCTGTCCTTTGTTTTACTATAAATTTCAGGGTCAGGCTTTCCATTTTTTACGTTTTCACGCGTAACAACCAGATGGAATTGTTGCCTGATATTCATAATCTCCAAAACACGCTCAACTTCGGGAAGGTTCGACATGGTTGCAAGTGCTGTCAGATAATTGTCGTTAAACAGTGAATTAAGTAAGCCAAGATTATACGGACAGAAATGCGCTGAAAGCAGTTGGCTGTCGTTCAGGATGCTCTGGTAAATCGACAAACGTTCTGACAACACCATTTGCTGAACCTGTTCTGTGCTTTTACTTTTATGATAAAAACTGAGTGCTGTTTCAAATTCCAGTACTAAACCATTGGCCACTTCATGGCGCGACAGTCCAACGTATCTGCCGAATCCTTCCATAACCCTTTTTACTTCCACCTCGCCTTTGGTTAATGCATTGATTGCCATCGCATAAGATTTGGCTTTCAGGATTTCAGTCTGGATCAGTGTTCCGTCCAGGTCAAAAATAATTGCTTTGATCATGGTGTATTATTGACGGTAAAATTCAATCAGGGCATTGGTAGAAAAGTCGTGAGCTATTGGTTTTTGTTTATCCTGAAGCTCGGGAATGATATTTTGGGCCAGTACCTTTCCGAGTTCCACGCCCATCTGATCAAATGGATTAATATCCCAGATAACTCCTTGTACAAAAACACTATGCTCATACATAGCCACCAGCTTACCCAGGTTTTCAGGGCTTAGTTGATCAAGAAAGAAAGTAGAAGAAGGCCTGTTTCCTTCAAAAACTTTATGTGGGACCAACTGCTCTGCAATGCCTTCTTTTCTCACTTCACCGGCAGTTTTACCAAATGCAAGTGCTTCACCCTGTGCAATCATATTTGCTATCAAATAGTCCTGATGAGGTGGGATGTTGTTCAATGATTTCTTAAAACCAATGAAATCGACAGGAATCAGCCTGGTTCCTTGATGAATAAGCTGGTAGAACGAATGTTGCCCGTTTGTGCCGGGTTCGCCCCAGTAAACAGTACCTGTTTGATAATCTGTATTTTCACCCTTCAGCGTACTATGTTTTCCCAGGCTTTCCATGGTAAGTTGCTGTAAATAAGCAGGAAAGCGTTTTAAATAATTCTCATACGGAAAAACAGCCTGAGTTTGCGCTCCGAAGAAGTTGTTGTACCAAATGCCTAACAATCCCATAATGACCGGGATGTTTTTATTTAAAGGCGCGGTGCGAAAGTGTTCATCCATTTCGTGAAACCCTTTAAGCATCTCATGATACTGATCCGGTCCAATGGCAATCATGGTAGAGAGACCGATAGCAGCACTCATGGAATATCTGCCGCCAACCCAGTCCCAGAAGCCGAACATATTTTGCGGGTCGATGCCAAATTTTACTACTTCTTTTTCATTGGTCGAAACTGCCACAAAATGCCGTGCTATAGCTGAAGGATCAATCAATTGTTTTAATGCCCATGCCCTGGCTGTTTGCGCATTGGTCATAGTTTCAAGCGTAGTGAAAGTTTTTGATGAGATGATAAAAAGCGTTTCATCGGCATTCAGATCATTGACTGCCTCTGCAAAATCACTTCCATCCACATTTGAAACATATCGGAATGTGAGGGAACGGTTGCTGAAATATTTCAGCGCTTCGTAGGCCATTACCGGCCCTAAGTCTGACCCGCCAATGCCGATGTTAACAATATTTTTGATAGGTTTTCCGGTATGCCCTTTCCATGAAGCATTTCTGATTTTATTTGAAAAATCAGCCATTTTATCAAGAACTTCATGAACATCAGGCAGAACATTATGCCCATCAACGAAAACCTCTGCTCCTTTGGGTGCCCTCAAAGCAGTGTGAAGCACTGCCCGGTTTTCAGTGATGTTTATTTTATCGCCGCTAAACATTGCATCTCGTCTGGCTTCAAAACTTTTTTCTTTTGCCAGGTCTAAAAGCAATTCAACTGTTTTTTCAGTAATTCGGTGTTTTGAGAAGTCAAAATAGATGCCAGCTTCATTTATTGTAAAATGCTGCACGCGCTTTGAATCTTTTTCGAACAAGGTTTTAATATGTGCATTTTTAATGGTTTCAAAGTGGCTTTTGAGTGCTAACCAGGGAGCGCTATTTGTTAATGTATTGCTCATGTTTCAGTTTTATAATTGGTTTCTTTTGTTTGCAATGCTATTGATGAGATTATCCCAGGATTTATTGAATGCTTCGGCGCCTTCATGCTGTAATTGTTCAGCCAATTCAGGATATTTTACTGAGATATTATCAAATTGTTTGATTATCAGATCAGCAGACCTGGTGTCAACTGGCATGGATTCTCCGGTAGCACCATGATCAGCAAATGCCAGAAGTGAATTTTCAGGAATTGTATTTACCGTGTACGGTGCAACAAGATTCGTAATATATAAAGTATCAGAAGCCTCCGGGTCTTTGGTGCCTGTGCTGGCCCATAACAGTCTCTGTGGAAAAGCACCGAAGTTCATAACACGTTGTACTCTTTCGGAAGTCAAAAACTGATGATAGGCAAAGTAGGTCTTCTGCATTATTGCAATTCCTAATTTATTCCTAAGTTCTATCGGTGCTTTTTCGGCAACCGCTTTATCCCAGCGGCTTACAAATACCGAGGCTACCGATCTTACGTCAGGATTCATACCCATACTTATTCTTTTTTCAATACCTTTTAACCAGGCCAATGCAGCGGCCTCATATTGTTCAGGTGAAAATAAAAGCGTAATATTGATGGGTATGCCCTCGGCGGTTGCTTTCTCGATGGCAGGTAAACCTTCGGGAGTGCCGGGTATTTTGATAAAAACGTTGGGCCTGTTAACCTTTTGGTAAATATCTTTTGCTGCTTTTATAGTGTTTTCAGTATCATAAGCTAAAAGTGGCGAAACTTCAATGGAAACAAATCCATCGAGGCCGTTGGTCTTTTCAAATGCAGGCAGAAATAAATCTGCAGCCCGCTGAATATCTTCAATGGCCAGGTTGAAAAATATCTCCTCATCCGTGATTCCGGGTTTGCTTATTTTCGAAATGGCTGCATCGTAGTCATCTGTTTTAGCAATGGCAGCTTCAAAAATGGAGGGATTAGAAGTAAGCCCGGTTATTGAAAGTTCGGCAATGTACTTTTGTAACGTTCCATTGTCAAGCATTTTACGTGTGATATTATCGAGCCAGATACTTACACCCGCTTGGTAAAGTTTTTTTGTATTTTGATTCATTTGTGTAAATTTAAAATTTGATTAATTAAATGTAATTATTTCGCAAAGAATGGATCATCCAAAATAATTATTTGTGGATTGATCGATTTTCAGAAGTCGCCGATTGTGTCGTTCTGCATTTGAAAACCGGGCATTCAGAAATGTCTGGGAAAGTTCGGCAGCTTTTTCGATACCGATTATACGGCCTCCCAAACATAAGATATTCATATTATCATCTTCCACACCCTGATGGGCGGCAAAGTGATCGTGCACCAGTGCAGCTCTGGCACCCTCAATTTTGTTGGCCGCTATTGAGGCGCCAACACCGCTACCGCATATGGCAATTCCTTTATCCACTTCGCCTGCTGAAACTGCATGGGCCAGCGGCAAAACATAGTCGGGGTAATCATCATTAGGGTTGTTAACATAATTCCCGAAATCAATGATATTGTACTGTAGTTTTTTTAACCGCTCTATAAGCTGATACTTAATTTCAAATCCTCCATGATCGGATGCGATGCCTATTTTCATGATTGTTAATTTTGTGATTTATGAATGAGTGACTTAGCTGTATTAACCACGTTATCGACGGTAAGTCCGAATTCCTCCAATAAGCTGCCGGGTTTTCCTGATGCGCCGAACGTTCTCATTCCCAGCACTTCACCATCTGCGGGCAAACCAACAAATCTTCTCCAACCAAAAGTTGAACCGGCTTCGATAGCTACACGGGCTCTTACGTTTGGTAGTAGAACAGTTTCCTGATATTCAGAGCTTTGCTTTTCGTATAACTGCCAGTTTGGCATACTTACCACCCTGGCTTTTAGCCCTTCATTTTTTAATACCTCAAAAGCATCAATTGCAAGTTGAACTTCCGAACCGGTTGCAATTAAAATCACATCAGGAGTGCCATCGCTGTCGGCCATAATATAACCACCTTTTAACGCACCTTCGGCAGGAGCATATTTCTTTCTGTCGAAAACAGGTAAATCCTGGCGGCTCAATATCAAGGCAGTAGGAGTGTTTTTTAATTCCATTATATATTTCCACATAACTGCAGTTTCATTGGCATCGCCCGGACGAATTACTTCCAGATTTGGTATGGCCCTCAACGAAGCAACCTGTTCAATCGGCTGGTGGGTTGGTCCATCTTCGCCTACGCCGATGCTATCGTGGGTAAAAATATAAGTCACCGGCAAGTTCATCAACGCAGAGAGCCTTATGGCGCCACGTGCATAGTCGGAAAATACTAGAAAAGTAGATGCGTACGTTTTCAAACCACTTAAAGCAATCCCATTGGCAATGGCGCCCATGGCATGTTCTCTGATTCCAAAGTGGAGATTCCGGCCACTAAAATTGCCTTTCTGAAAACTGCTTTCATTTTTCAAATCGGTGAGCGTTGAAGGCGAGAGGTCGGCTGAACCACCAATCATAAATGGCACTCTGGATGCTATGGCGTTAAGGACTTTTCCGCTGGCGGCTCGTCCCGAAATTTTGGTGCCCGGTTCAAATTCCGGGATTGCAGCATCCCAAGCTGTTGGCAATTCGTGTTTTTGAATCATCTCAAGTTCTTTGGACAGATCAGGGTATTCATTTCTGTAGCGGGCAAAAAGTTCATTCCATGATTCATTTTGAGTTTTACCCCGTGCTGCAATTTTCCGGGTATAAAGTTTAACTTCATCGGGAACGAAAAACTTTTTATCTGGCCAGCTGTAGAAAGCTTTGGTAGCGCTGATTTCTTCATCGCCCAATGGTGATCCATGCGCGCCATGGGTATCTTGTTTTGTTGGAGCCCCAAAGGCAATATGGCTGTTAACAAGAATAAGCGTTGGCCTACCTTTCTCTTTTTTTGAAGCATCCATCGCTGTCCTGAGCATTTCAAGATCATTGGCATCTTCAACTATTTGTACATTCCAGCCATAGGCAATAAATCTTTTGGCCACATCCTCACTGAAAGCGAGGTTTGTGCTTCCTTCGATGGTGATATGGTTGTTATCGTAGATCCAAACGACATTATCAAGACCAAGGTGACCAGCAAGAGAGGCGGCTTCGCCGGAAATGCCTTCCATCATACACCCATCCCCGCCAAGGGAGAATATTTTGTAATCTATCAGGTTGTAGCCGGGTTTATTGAACCGCTCAGCCAGCCATTTCTGGGCTATGGCAAATCCAATAGAGGTGGCGAATCCCTGCCCAAGTGGTCCGGTAGTGGTTTCAACGCCAGGAGTATGACCATATTCAGGATGCCCCGGAGTTTTACTGTGCAATTGCCTGAACGCCTTTATATCCTCAACCGATACATCATATCCGTTAATATATAAAGTGCTGTAAAGGAGTGTAGAAGCATGTCCGGCTGACAGTATAAAACGGTCGCGGTTGATCCAATCCGGGTTCAAGGGATTGAATTTCATGAATTTATCGTAAAGCGTAAAGGTAACAGGGGCTAATGCCATAGGTGTGCCAGGGTGGCCCGAGTTTGCAGCCTGAACGGCATCCATAGATAAGGTTCTTATGGTGTTGATGCAAAGTTGATCTGTATTCTGTTTCATTAAGATTAATTATATGTTGGTTTGTAATTTTCCTGCAGCTTTTTCGTCCAGCAGCCACAGAAGGTCTCCATTGACGGGATCAACCAGTGAAGCCGGCAGGTTTTCACTTCCTGGTTTTCGATAGAGTACTGTCGCAGCCATTTCAGATTTTGCCTCTCCGGTAACAAGGAAAGCAACAGTCTGGGCATTATTAATGAGCGTTCCGGTAGCTGTAATTCTTTTTTGCATTGTTTTTGGATGCTCCGCTATCTCAAAAAGCTTTTTGCTGTTGAAAAGATGAAGGTTGCCGGGGAAGATGGAAGCAGTGTGCCCATCATCACCAAGACCAAGCATCATGAGGTCGAAACGGGGAATGTCGTTGTATGAAGGAATAAACTGCCCGACTGCTTTAGCATAACGCTCAGCTTCCAAGGCTGGATTATCTTCACCTTTTATCCTGAAAATATTAGTTGTTGGAATGGGGACATGATCCAGTAGACTTTCCTTTGTCATTCTGAAGTTACTTTCATGATCATCGGGAGCAACACAGCGTTCGTCGCTCCAGAAAACAAGCAGCCTGTCCCATGCCAGGGTTTCCCTGAAATTTGCAGCCAGGTATTGAAATATTGAGCTCGGAGTTGAACCGCCGGATAAGGCTATCGAAAAGAAATGTTTCTCTGGTAGAACCTTCATTCGTTCAACAAGTTGTTCAGCAAAAAACTGAGATAATCCATCAATACGTTTAAATATTTTCGTTGTAGTTGCCATGTCTATAATTCACAATAAATTCCATCATCTGATAGGTTTTTGCACGGATACCGCCATGTCATTTCTTTATCTTCGATAAGATCGTCGGCTGTTTCAGGTCCCCAGGTTCCGGCAGGATAACCGTAAAGGGGTACATCCTTTTCATCTTTCCAGCAGTTAATGACCGGCGAAAGAAATTTCCATGCTTCAATAACTTCTTCGGTTCGGGCAAATAAGGTTGAATCTCCTTTCATCGAATCATATATGAGCCTTTCGTAAGCAGATGGAATCCGTTGATGGGTAAGGTCAGAGTAATGGAAGTCCATATTGACCGTTTGCACTTCGAAACCAGCGCCAGGCGTTTTCATTCCAAACTTCATTAACACACCTTCATCCGGTTGAATTCGGATAACCAATTGGTTGCATGAACTGCATACCGGCCCGGATGCAAACAGGAAATGTGGCGTAGGTTTAAAATGGATCACCACTTCTGTAACACGGGTTGGTAAACGTTTGCCGGTTCGGATGTAGAAAGGTACGCCACCCCACCGCCAGTTGTCGATGTAAAATTTTATGGCCGCATAGGTTTCAGTAATTGATTTCGGGTTCACACCTTCTTCCTGCCGATAGCCAGCAATGGTTTCGTCCTTAATGGTTGATGACAGATATTGACCGCGAATGGTATTGGTTTTAACATCCACTTTTTTAATTGGTCGAAATGATTGAAATACCTTGAGGATTTCATTCCGGATGGCAACCGGTTCAAGCGAAGATGGTGATTCCATAGCTGTAATGGCAGCCACCTGCAGTAAATGGTTTTGCACCATGTCGCGCAACGCCCCGGAGGTTTCGTAATAACCGCCGCGTTTTTCAACACCAATGCTTTCGGCGGAGGTGATCTCAACATGATGTATATAATTCCGATTCCATAAGGGTTCAAATATTCCATTTGAAAACCTGGTCACGAGAAGGTTCTGAACCGTTTCTTTACCCAGATAGTGGTCAATCCGGAACAATTGCTCTTCCTGCCAGTCTTTTAACAACTGGTCTTTAAGTATCAGGGCTGATTCAAGATCGTAGCCAAAAGGTTTCTCGATGATTAACCTTTTCCATCCATCATCCTGTGAGTTTAATCCGACATAAGCCAAATGTTGCGGTATAATTCCATATAAACTTGGCGGGGTTGACAAATAGAACACCGTGTTTCCGCCGATTTTCTCATCTTTTCTAAGCTTATCAATACGCTGCTTTAACAGCAGGTAAGTGGATGCATCATTAAACTGAATGGATTGATAGTAGATTTTTTTAACAAATTCCTGAATGTGTGAATTGTCATCAATCTCTTTGAATTCGCTGATAGCTGATTCCATCGATGTCCTGAAAGCATCATCCGTAAACTCAGATCGGGACACCCCCAGGAGTGCAAATTTTTCAGGAAGCAAATCTTGTACAAACAGAGCGTACAAAGCAGGAACTAATTTTCTTTTTGTAAGGTCGCCCGATGCGCCAAAAATGACGTAAATATGGCTATCGTTTTTATTCATAGTATCAATTATTATTTGGTTTTAACGGCATGGCCACCAAATTGGTTTCTGAGTGCAGCTAACATTTTCATGGCGAAAGATTCTTCCTGCCGTGATTGGAAACGTGTAAATAGTGAAGCTGTTATAACATGAGCCGGAACATCAAAATCCATTGCGGTTTGAACGGTCCATCTTCCTTCGCCACTATCTGACACATAATCTTTAAGCTGTTCCAATTTAGGATCTTCCTTAAGTGCATTAACAGCAAGCTCAAGGAGCCACGAGCGAACTACACTACCATATTGCCAGGCATCGGCAACTTTGGTAAGATCAATATCATAAGGAGCTTTTTCAAGAATTTCGAAACCCTCGGCATAGGATTGCATCATGCCATATTCAATTCCATTGTGAACCATTTTCACCATGTGTCCGGTTCCGGAAACTCCACAGTAAACGTAACCGTTTTCAGGTGCCAGCGTTTTGATGATGGGCTCAATGTAATCAGTGGCCACTTTATTGCCTCCATACATCAGGCTGTAACCATTTTGCAGACCCCAAACGCCACCACTGGTTCCGCAATCAACAAAATCAACTCCTTTATGCGCGGCTTTTTCAGCCCGTTCTTGAGTGTCTCTCCAATAGGAATTACCTCCGTCAATAACAATGTCATCTTTGCCTAACAGCTCAAGCAATAAGTCAAGGTTTTCATCCACCGGCTTGCCAGAGGGAACCATCAGCCATACTACTTTTTTGGCGGGAAGTTTTGCAACCAGATCACCTAATGAGGTTGCCCCTTCGGCTCCCAGTTTTACAATCTCCTGAATGGTTTCTGCTGATCTGTCCCAAACTACAACTTCGTGTTTGTTAATCAATAAACGATGGACCATGTTAAAGCCCATTTTTCCAAGTCCAATAAATCCGATTTTCATTTCAGTTCTTTTTATGATTAATAATTGGTTTTGCTATGAGAATTTATTAAATAAGTCGGAATAGATTGTTATTCCTGACAATTTTTTACTTCTTTTTATCTCGAACCTCAAAAGAATGGCTAAGGTATTAAAGTAAAAACAAAAAAGATTGTATTGGCTGGTAAAGTCGGGATTCCTCAGAATAAAATTGATTAGATATAGCCAGGCTTTTTTTATAATTTTAGCGAATATCTAACAGAAAGGTGCAGAAAAATCTCCTTCATAACTATTCTTTAATTTATCATAAATTATGTTTTATCCTGATTTCTAGTCTGTTAAAATAAGATCATATTGATATTTCAACATTTTTAATATCTTTAAAATAGATGTTCTCATTTAATGCTTCACAACTATTTTGCCTTTAATCATAGTTCTGTTTATCAGATTGGTAATTGAAAAGATGTAAAGGCCCGGTGACAACCCCGTTGTGTCAAAATCAAAGTATTCACGGTTCGTGTTAAGTTGTACGATAGGTTTCCCGCTCAGGTTGTAAAGCCATAATTCATGACTTTCGTTTTTTTTATTCTCAAAAAATATCTGAGCCTTATCCGCAACCGGATTGGGTCGAACCTGGTATCCGTCATTACCCGTTCCAATTATTTCGACTGAAATAATTTCAGAAAAACCACTCGTACCAAGCTCCAGGTAGTAATAGTTGACAGCGTTCAACACCGGACTCTCATCTACAAAACTATAAGGCACAGGTTTCGAGGAGCTGCCACAAACGCCAAATATTTCGCCTATCATGCTAAAATCCACTTTGTCAGTTGAACGCATAATTATTGTTCCATCACAGGTTTGTCCCGAAGATATTATCCAGCTTAGATAGATTTTGCCATTGCTTTCAGTAGCCGTAAATCTGTCGAGGATAGTATTGCTTTGCGCAAACAGATCAAACGAAACAAAATTTAACAGTATGGACGCTATCAAATATTTTAATAAGGTTCTTGGATGCATCATCATCAGGTGTTTTGGTTAGCCCTGCTTTCGTAAATACAGGTTGATTCGTTGGCAAAGCCTAATTCATCAGTGCGTATAGCAATTTAGTCATTAAAGCAGAAATGACCAGAAGTGTCTCCGGGAAGGAAACACTTCTGATCTTAGAAAGGGGAGTGGTTATCTAGTTACGACAAGTTTTTTAATACTAAGTATTTCATTATTAATACTTAACCTGACTATGTATGTATCAGGGCTAAAAGAGTTCAACGCGACCCTAATGTTATGAGTGCCCTGAGAGAGGGTAGCTGTGGGCTCTGAGAAAATTAGTTTTCCAGTGATTCCGTAAATGCTGACATCAGCTCTTGAAGTTTCTTTTAAGCTGAACTCAATCGTAACAAAATCGGAAGCCGGATTGGGATAGATTTTCAAGGCGGTAAATTCGTTGTCTATCCTGTTGATACCTGAAACGTTCAGATTATAAGTTCCTTCAGCTGCGAAAACAAAAGGCAGAGTTCCGCCAGCGATGTAAGGAATTCCATCACCATCAGAATCACCTCCGGTTTCGCCGGATTGTTCGGCTTCAGCCAAAACCATTTTGTTATTGATACTTTTTGAAACCCGGGTAAGGATTGCAGCAGCATCATATTGATTTCCGACCAGAGAAGCTTCACGCAGCGCGCCGGAAAGAACTGCCAGATCAAAAGGAGTATAAGTAGCGATACTGTTGTTTAATTCGGTTTTAAATGCCATTAAAGCCGGCACATAAAAATTATTTATCAAATAATTATAGGCATCATTCGCTTCCTCAAGTAATGCTGTATTGCCTGAAGATACGTAGGCGGCATAAAGTCCGCGAATTATAGAAGCCTGAGCAGAAAGGGTTTTAGCAGAAACTGAAGCGCCTGTTCCAATGGTATAACTGTTAAAGAAACCTCCATTGTTGTCTTTCAGATTTCCTGTAATGAAATTTACTTGTTCAAGTAGGGCTGCGTTTGCCATTTGGGCAAGTGGGGTTGATGCAAATTCTTCGATGGCTTTGGCCAGTACAACTAAAATGTAGCCTGCATTTTCAGCACTTATTGTATTTTCCTGTGTTACCTGACCTGAAGCACTCAAGCCGGCCACATCCACAAAAGTGCCTTCAGTTGCATTGAAATGCATGGCAAGGGTATTCAACAAGATTACCTTACTGGTTCCCATCATCAAATCGAAAGGACCCGGCATTCCTGTTACCGACATGGGTGCAGGGAAGGGATCGCCGTCAAATACTTCATGATAAGCGTAATGCTCCGGGTCGTTTAACGATAAATCCATCATATTTTTATAAGATAGCGTTGCCCAAAGAAAAGAGAGTTGATCAAAAAGATGGCTGCTGGCATCGGTAACCTGCAATTCATCAGCTTTTGGAGGTAGCATATCAGAAACCATTGTTTCAGTTACCGCAATCCGGTGAGGAAAGTATTGTATGCCGTTGGACGGATCATAAGTCATTGGATCAACCATACCAAGAGAGGTTCCATCGTAAGCAAGAGAATTAATTAAAAATAAGGTTTTATTTACAGATTCGGCCGTTAATATCTGGCCTATAAAACCATCCAGGTTATTGCCACCGTAAAAAATATTGTTATAAGGATCAAAATTTGGTGAGTTAAGAGAATCGGGGCTATTTGTTCCGTCAGCTTCTATTGAATTGTCTTCAGCGTCATGGAATGCTCCCAGCATATCCTTTGCCCAAAGGTATTGTTTTAGCATAGTCTGTCCCATTGCTGCAGGGTTCAAAGTCTTATCCATTTTACTTCTGTCCCATCTGAGTGAAGAAAAGTCCATTTCAAAATCGGGGGCTACTGTTTGTGGCAAATGCATATTGCCAGATTCAAATTCGGCAAACTGAGGCCATGGATTGGCAGGGGCCATTTGATTGGATAGCATACTAAAGTGGCCAACCATTTTCATCAATTCATCATCTTCATTAAATCCATTTATCATTCCGCCAGTAAAAGTTCCATCAAAACCTAATGGTTCCATTGCAGCCATTTGCATTACCATAGGTGACCACATCATGTGTAAGCCAATTCCCGAACGTGATATTACTGTTCCAAGCAGGTATCTTGAATATTCGTAGTTCTCAATACCGGTTGTATAGGATATTGAATCAGGAGCGTTTAATACCATTGGATCAAGATCATCAAGATTATAACCCAAAGCTTCTGCAAATGGCTCTCCACTTTCGAACAATTCATTGGCTAGCAGCATCTGAGTGGCTGTGTTGAATGTTGAATCGTTGGTAACGATCAATTGAGCATTTACCTGTATGCTGAACCACAACAAAACAAAGGTAAGTAGTGTAAATAATTTTTTCATTTTTAAAGTTTTTAAAGAATACTTAATTGTTTTACAATTTAACAGTCGAAGAGAAATTAAACTCCTGACAAAAAAATGATGAAAATACACTCACTGAAATTTGGCCGGAAGATTCAGGTTCAAATGGTAAAATTTACTTGCCGGTTTTATTCGTTTCTTTGAGCAGAAGATGCTTTGGGCCAGTTACTTCATACGTTACACAATCGTATTTGTACCCTGAAAGGTGCATATTCATTGTGGTGCAATTGCCATTGTTTTTGGAACGAAAATTTGCTCTATAAAGGTAACCTCCGAAAAGCATCCCGGAAACGGGGCCAATAAAATACAGCCACCATCCATTCCACTGATTTGCTGCAAGTGCGGAAGAAAACGTGCGGGCAGGATTAATACTCATGCCCGAAAAAGGAGCTTCGAAAGCGATGAATAACACCAATAATAATCCAACAAAATAGCCGGTATAGGGTGCTGCTTTTATCGAATTACTGCTGAATAGCACGGTTAGGATAACGATAAATGAAAGTAAAAATTCCAGAATTAGTGCCACCCATAAACCTTGTTGCCCAGGAACAGTAATTATGTAATTTACTGTTGGATTGGAAATATAGTTGAACAGGGTCCATCTGAATATTAATACCCCAAGATATCCTCCCAGAAATTGAAACGTTATGTACCAGAAAGCATCAACTCCTGAAATCCGGTTAAGGGTAAGAAAAGTTAATGTTACCGCCGGATTCATGTGGGCTCCTGATCGTTTGCCCCATCCTGAGTATATAAGTAATACTGCTGTAATACCCATTGCCAATCCAATGAGGAGCCTTCGGAGAATAGCTGCTGGAATTAAATGCCGTATTGGGAACGAAGGATGTTCAATAATAATGACAAACAAACTGGCTGAAACCATAAACATTCCCAATGCCCAGGCTTCAATCAGATATATTTTCCAGTTTTTATGAAATGAGGTCAATAATTTTTTTATCATCGCTGTTTTTCAGATTATTATACATAAGTTGCAGTTGAATTATTGAACTTACTGACCATGCCTGTTGTACTGCACCCTTGCCTTCCTGTGGTTTAAATCCATCGAATATTTCTGAAATTCCGTTTATGCAATCCGATTCATAGAAATGTTTGCTTAAAGCATTTAGAGAAAGTTCAATTTTAGTCGAAACTTCCTTTGTATTGCCATAAACATACGAGTATGCCATAAAATAATCAGCAAGAAGAAAAGGCCATACTGTGCCCTGATGATATGATGTATCTCTTTCCCATTGGTTTCCCTTGTAAACAGGACAAAAATCGGGACTATCCGGCGAAAGTGTGCGTAATCCAAAAGGAGTAAACAAATGCGATTCAACTACTTCCAGTATTGATTTTCCAGTATTTTTGTCAAGTAAAGGGAAAGGAAGGCTAAGTGCAAAAATTTGATTTGGCCGAATTGTTTTATCGCCTTTGAAATCTAAACCAATAACATCGTTCAGGTAACCATCACTGTTTAAAAAATAAGGCAAGAAATGAGCAGTAAGTTTTTTGGATAAAATCTCAGATTCAGTTTTGAGTTTGAAATCTACATTCGGAAATTCTTTTCCAAAAAACTGATTTACCTGAAGTGCATTATACCACAATGCCTGAATTTCAACAGGACAACCATGCCGGGGAGTTACCACGTAATCACCAACGCGGGCATCCATCCAGGTGAGCTGTTTAATCCCTTCGCCTCCATAAAGGAGTCCTTGTTCCGTAACATGAATTTTGTATCGGGTACCATTGATATGTGCTTGCAGGATATCTTCAAGATAATGGATATTTTCTGTAATAAATTTAGCATCGCCAAACTTCTCGTAATATTTGTATAGCGAAACAAAAAGCCATAAGGTGGCATCGATGGTGTTGTATTCGGGTTGTTCGTTTTCGTTATCGGCAAACCTGTTGGGCAACATTCCCTGATCAATACTCTTCAAAAAGGTACTCAATATTGATTTGCTGGTTTCCTGATCGCCAATGGCAATGGTTAGCCCCTGCATGGCAATCATGGTGTCTCTGCCCCAGTCGGTGAACCAATGATAACCGGCAATGATCGATTTGCTTCCGGTTGATTTACGGTTAACAATGAACTGGTTGGCAGATACGATTAAATCTTTAAGAAACGTATCATTTATGGCTTGGGGAATAAGACTTTTTAGCCGCTTAAGCTCCTGTTGTTTAAGATTTTCAGGCGATTGCTGAGCCATTTTTTTGTCCGTTGAAAACGTGATGTAAAATGTTTCACCAGGTTTTAATTTTAATTCAAAATTGCCTATCGAGAATGCGTCTTCCGTATAATCCTGTCCGCGTTTCTGTTCTTCCGGATATTGATAATTTTTAAACCAGTTATACTCTTCGGTGAATTTTCCTGATGAGTATTTAACATACAAAGGTTCTGCAAGATGGCAAGTGTAAACTTCCAGGGTATTTCTGTCTAAACCAAAGTAATGGCAGAATTCGGAGTCTTCATGATAAAGGCTATGATAATCCCTGTAAACATAAAAGGGATTTAAAATCATTTTAAAGGTGTTTTTGCCTGTATTTTTATAGGCAACAATGGTAGTATTGGAGCCATGAACCATAAAAATTGTTTTCTTAACTAAGTGCCCTTTTACAGAGAAGATTGTTGTGGGTAGTGGGCCTCGTTCAAAACCTTCGATGTAATGATATCCATCTGGATGAATCACTCCGGGAAAATAGTTTGAGGAGAGGCTATACTTGCTGCCATCAGAAGAGACTATTGTTTCTTCTATTTTTGTAACAAGCACTTGCCGTTGAATTGGGGGATTGAGCGATGCAACGAGCAAACCGTGGTAACGCCTTGTATTTGCACCTGAAATTGTGCCGGATGCATAACCACCGATACCATTGGTAACGAGCCATTCTTTAGTTAAGGTTTCTTTCGAATTTTCTGAATTGAATGTGAGCATGATGATATTTTTAATATAAGTCGGCTAAAGCCAAAAAACTGACAGAAAATAGAATTTTGTTCTTGCTACATAAAAACGTCCACTTTGGCAGATCTTTTCTACTTTTTATGAATCTTGTCAATCAACTCTGCAACCAGGCCGGTCCAGCCTGTTTGGTGCGAGGCACCTATTCCCCTGCCTGTATCGCCGTGGAAGTATTCGTAAAACAGGACAAGATCCCTAAAATGCGGATCATGCTGATACAAGGAGTTATTACCATGTACAGGACGGTTACCCTCAACATCTTTTGTAAAAAGAGAAATCAGCCCTGATGAAATATCACTCGCAACCTGGTCGAGGTTTACAAGCCGGTCGCAACCAGCTGGGCAAGCGGTAATAACACTATTGCCGTAATACTGATAAAGTGTAAGCAACGACTGAACCAGCAGGTAATTCATGGGCATCCAAACCGGCCCGCGCCAGTTGGAATTGCCGCCAAAAAGGTTGCTGAGGCTTTCACCCGGCTCGTACCTAAGTCCGTATTCTTTACCATCTATTTCTACAGCATAAGGTTTTTTGTGGATTTTGGAAATACTCCGGATGCCATGCCCTGAAAAGAACTCTTTTTCATCGAGTAAGGCTTTTAATAATTTTTCAAGCCGTTTTCGGGGTGTAAGAGAAAGCAGAATATCTTCACCATCTTTTAGCTCTTCTATAACAATATAGAGATTGTTTTTCAAGCGATAATCGCGGAACCAGTTTAACCGGTTTACAAAATCAGGTACTTTTGCAAGTCTCTCTTTATCAAGCACCAATGTTGCAAAAAAGCTGCTTAACCCAACAAGTGACCGGACTTTCAGCGGGATATAGTTTCCATCAGGTTTGGCGAGTAAGTCATAAAAGAAACCTTCCTCTTCATCCCAGGCCCCGGTCCAATCTTCGCCGATTCGGTTCAATGACTCGGCAATGTAAACAAAGTGCTCAAAAAATTTGGTGGCTACATCTTCAAAAGTTGCATCTTCCTGCGAGATTTCGAGCGCCATATCAAGCATGTTGAGGCTATACATTGCCATCCAACTGGTTCCATCTGCTTGTTCAAGATGCCCGCCACCGGGAATAAAAGCGCTGCGGTCGAAAACCCCGATGTTATCAAGACCGAGGAAACCACCTTCAAACACATTGTTATCGTTGTGATCCTTCCGGTTTACCCACCAGGTAAAGTTGATCAGGAGTTTTTGGAAAACTTTTTTCAGGAAATCAATATCTCCTTTGCCAGTTTGTTTCTTCTCGGTTCGGTAAACCTGCATACAGGCCCATGCGTGAACAGGTGGGTTCACGTCGCTGAATTTCCATTCATAAGCAGGCAACTGTCCGTTGGGGCGCATATACCATTCTCTGAGAAAAAGAATTAACTGGTTTTTTGCAAAATCAGGATCAACCATAGCCAGCGGAATGCAATGAAAAGCAAGATCCCAGGCGGCATACCATGGATATTCCCACTTGTCTGGCATCGAAATAATGTCCTCGTTGTTGAGTGTAAACCATTCACTGTTGCGACCGTTTTTACGGCTCACAGGAGGTGAAGTTTGGCCAGGATCGCCATTTATCCAACGCGGAATATCGATATTGTAATACTGTTTACTCCACAACATTCCGGCAAATGCCTGGCGTTGGATATTTTTTAGTTCGGGATCCTCAACGCACAATTCGTTGTAAAATGCATCGGCTTCGGCCAAACGATTGCTAAAAACAGCATCAAACTCCTCCAAAAGTGGATTGCCTTTCAAAGCAACTTTGGATAAGCGAAGTCTGATCTCCTGACTTTCGCCACCTGCAATTTGAAGTTCATAGACCGGCGAGAATTTTGTGCCTTCGATTTTGTCTTTGAATAAATCAAATTGTTGTGCAACTACAGCGTCGTTGATTGTATCTTTTACAAACGTGCTGGCGTTAGGCAACCCAAAAATCCGGTCGCTGTTAGTTTCGTTTTCAGTAAATAAGGTACGGTTAGGTTGCTGAAAATAAAGGTTGTATTCGCCCAGATTTTCGTGTGTAATTTTAACCTCGCCGAAGTTTTTATTTTTTTTGCCAAGCATAATGGCAGGCTTTTGATTTATAAGACCGAAACTCCAAAGGTTGCGCAGCCAAAGGGTTGGCAGGACGGAAATTTCGGCTTGTTCATGACTTCGGTTATGTATGCTGATTTTGATCAGAATATCATCTTCATCGCTTTTGGCGTATTCAGTAAACACATCGAAATAGCGGCCATCGTTGAATAACCCCGTGTCAATCAGTTCGTATTCGTCTTCTTCTTTTGATCGTTGTTGATTGGTTTTGAGAAGCTCTTCGTACGGATAAGCGGATTGAGGATATTTGTACAAATGTTTCATGTACGAATGCGTGGGAGTGCTGTCGAGGTAGTAGTAAAGTTCTTTAACGTCCTCGCCGTGGTTGCCTTCGGAACCAGTCAACCCAAAAAGACGCTCTTTGATAATAGAGTCCTTTCCATTCCACAAGGCAACTGCAAAACAGAGGTTGGAAAATTCGTCGCTGATGCCGGCAATGCCATCTTCGCCCCAACGGTAAACCCGACTGCGGGCTTGATCGTGCGGGAAATAATCCCATGCGCTACCATCAGCGCTATAGTCTTCCCTAACGGTACCCCATTGCCGTTCGCTGAGGTATGGACCCCATTTGAGCCAGTTTTGTTTGCCTGAATATTGATCTTGTAAACGTTGTTTTTCGAGATTTACTTTTTTCATAATATGCTGTTTTTTTTTCTCGCAATTTTTTTTCGCGCAAAGGCGTAAAGTTTTTTTATACTTCTTGGCGACTTAGCGGCTTGGCGAGCAATAGTTTCTCGCAAAGGCGCAGAGGCTCAAAGGTTTTTTTATCCGTTTTCAGTAAAGCCAGGGTAAAGCGTCATTCCGCCATCAACCACAATGGTTGTACCATGGATGTAATCTGCCTCATCGGAAGCCAGCCAAACGGCAACAGCGCCGATATCCGTCGTTTGTCCGATGCGTTTGTACGGAATGAGTTTGTTCAGTTTTTCGAGCGCTTCGGGGGTTTCCCAGGCATCGCGGTTAATGGGCGTTTGAATGGCGCCCGGTGCAATGCTGTTCACGCGGATTCCCTTTGGCCCCAATTCCTGAGCCATTGATTTCATCAACAACATTACCCCACCTTTTGAAGTGGCATAATTTACATGGCCGGCCCAGGGTATGATTTCGTGCACCGAACTCATGCATATAATTTTACCCAGCGCACAGGAGTGGTCAGTTTTTCCACGTCGTAAAAACTCGCGGACAGCTTCGCGTGAGCATAAAAACTGACCGGTTAAGTTAACATCAATTACCATTTGCCATTGAGCCAGAGTCATGTCCTGAAATGCAGCATCGCGCTGTAATCCGGCGTTGTTTACTAAAATGTCAACGGTGCCAAAATGTTGTTTGGCAACACGGAACATCTCTTGAACCTGATCTTCTTTGCTCACATCGGCTTTAACGGCAATGGCTTTTGCTACTGAATCGCTCATCTCAATTTGATGTGCAACTTCTTCGGCACTGGCCGGGTCGGTTATATAATTAACTACTACGTTGGCACAATCGCGGCCCATCGAGAGCGCTACTTCTTTACCTATTCCCGAATTTGCTCCGGTTACAATACATGTCTGGCCAATTAGTCTGTGATGTGGGTTTTGTCTCATTTTTCTGAATGTGTGTGTGAATTTTCTTAATCGTTTATAAAAAGTGCATGCCCATCGGGATCGCTTATGATAAATCCTTGATGTATTCCGGTTTCAGAAGAATTGAAGTTAATTATACCAGTAGAGATCAGCCGGGCATCTGTTGCAAGAATTTTATTGTACATCATTTCGGCATCATTAACTTTCAGCGAAGTATGCCAATACCAAATATCTGTTGCTTTGGTGTCGGCGGGATAAGGCCGGCCACCGGGTGGGGCAATGTAATCGAGAAACTCAAGTCCAATACCTGATCCGGCAGTAAGTCCTGTAATTTGTAAACGGGCTCCGAAAACCTGGTTTAAGTGCTCTTGTTCCGAACCGTAATTTTCGCTTTCCCCGGCAATATCCAAACCCAATATATCCTTGTAAAATTTCAGCGAAGCCTTTGTAGATTCAATCCCAATGGCTGTATGATCAATTCCGAGGAAAAGTTTGTCACCGTTATTTTGCCATTTTGGATTTCCTTTTCCTTCCGGGAAGTGTATCAATTCAAGGTTGTGCCCGTCAGGATCGCGAAAGTAGAATGCTGAAATACCAGCGGCAGCCGATAGGTAATCGGGCAAGGTTTGAGGGAAAGTGGAAACATGGGTTACATCATTATCCAGCAGTAATTGATAGGCTTTATCCATATCACTCACTACAATGGCAATGTGCTGAAACCAAAGATCGTTGCTTTGGCTGTCGGTTGGAATTTTACGCCCCGTGTCTGTAACAGAATGAAATTCCATTAATTCGATTTGTTCTTCGCCAAGGTGTAAACGGGCGATTTCAATTGTGAGCGATGTATCCTGAATATTAAAAAATTGTTGAACATTTTTACCTTTTAGAATCAGCAGGGTATCTTTTTGAAAAGGCAAAACCCGGGTATAAAATTCAATGGCTTCGTCCATATTGCTTATAGTGATCGAAACGCTGTTGACGGCGCTTATGCTCTGAGAACGAAGTTGCGTATTGGTTAGCAATACTAGCAACCCTATCCATAAATATTTTGCCAGCAGCTTCATAAAACCTCATTAATCAGGTGATCACCAACCCTCAAAGCATTGGCCATAATTGTCAAAGCCGGATTTACCGCTGAACTCGAAGGGAAAAAGCTGCCATCAACCACATACAGGTTTTCCACTTCATGCGCTCTGCAATTGGTGTTTAGCGCCGAGGTTTTGGGGTTATTCCCAAATCGCACGGTTCCACATTGATGTGCTGTTCCGGCAATAGGGATTTTCTTACCCAAATAAATATTGTTAGGCAAAAGGTGCGATTCGCAGCCTGCATGCTCCAGAATCCAGCGAAGTTTTTTTTGCAGACGTTTATGCCCTTCCTGGTTGTTTTCAGTATAACTCAACACAATGTTACCGGTTTTATCCAAAGTAACCCGGTTTTCGGGTAGCGGCAAATCTTCTGAAGTCATCCAGAAGTCGAGTGCATGTTTGGCCATGTAATCCAGGGTAAGGCCGGGGGCAAACGATGGCGCATCCTCTCGAAACATCAAGGCATCCGACTTCCCAAGCATCTGAATGTGTCCCATCGGGAATCCAAAATCTTCTGCTCCGAAATAAAAATCGTTGATAGCGAATGTTTTACCGAATTTGGTAGGATTTGGTTTGGTAGAAAGTGCAACCATGGCCGAATTGTTGTGTGCCATATAGTGACGGCCAACCACATCAGAACCATTAGCCAGGCCATTGGGATGTTTTTCGCTGGCTGAACGCAGAAGCAGGGCAGCACTGTTGATGGCACCAGCTGAAACAATCACAATATCAGCAGAATAGATAACAGTTTCGCCGTTTTGGTATACCTCAACACTTTTAATTTTTTTTCCTGTATCGTCAGTAATCAAGCGTGAAACGTAGCTATTGGTTTCCAATGTTACATTCTCATATTTTAACGCTTCTTTTACGCCAACTACATGTGCATCGGCCTTACTTTCAGTTGGATCGGGAAAACCATCAAAGCGGTCTAAAACAACCTTTGATTCACCTTCTTTTTCACCGTTTCTGAACCCTATCGGGAGTGGAAAAGGTTTTATTCCCAACTTTTTAACATCCTCGAAAAGTTCCTGGATACGGGGTTCATGCTCCAGCGGTGGCAATGGATAAGCATTTGTTTCAACAGGTTCGCTAGGGTCGCTGCCACGAAGGCCGTGCACTGAATAGAGTTTTTCTGCTTCTAAATAATACGGTGCAAAATCGCTGTATTTTAGATCCCATGCTGGTGAAATACCGCCGTGATGCTTCACTTCATGAAAATCTTGTTCGCGCATTCGCAATAGCGCCGCGCCGTAAACTTTTGTATTTCCACCAACACAGTAATGGATTCCTGGATGAAAAGATTTTCCGTTCTTGTCCGTCCAGTTTTCTTTGGCTTTGTAACGCGCTTTCAGAAAAACTTCTTCGGTATCCCAGTTCTCTTTTTCGCGCGGGATATAATCACCACGCTCAAGAATAAGGATTTTTTTTCCGGTTGGGGCAAGTTTGCGTGCCAGCGTTCCGCCGCCGGCGCCCGTGCCAATGATAATGAGGTCGAAATGATGCATGGTCAAAGTATATTTTTTGATAATTAAAACATATAGTCGTAATAATTCGGAATCCTGACAAGTAGCGAGCTCAAGAGTAAGATCTACATCAACAATTATTTATAAATGAATTAGTTGGAATCACGTTGGAAAGACATTTTAACAGACAAATTGAACACGGTAACTTGGATGGAGAAATGCAAAAGCTTTTTTAAACGCTAAAACAACATATTACTGTATGAACTTTATTAATACGATCGATTATGCAAACACTTTTGTGACCTGGTTCATAGGAAACTTTTTTTCGAATTTTGTCAGGTTTATAAAAAACTTGCGTCTAAGTGAAAGAGATTAAAAACAATTTAAGTATTTTTACGTTTGATTATATAATGAAGCAGGCCTTAGCCATAATATTATCCATCTTACTCTTGTCAAGCCACATGTACCTGACCATGGGTACCCATTTCTGCGGTGGCGAAGCCGTAGTGACAAAGATAATATTGGGCGAAACACATTTGGGCTGTGGCATGATGGATATGGAAGAGCCCTGCGATGATTCTGGACATTCTAATCATAATCAGCTTAGCTACAATAACATTCCTTGCTGCCAAAATGAATTTAAAACTATTCATGGTACAAATGATTTTATAAAAGATGCAGTTCAAATAGCATTTAATGTTGATTTTACTCTAGCATTTATATATACCACCATCAACTTGGATTTATTTCCAAAATCAACGCATCAGGTATATACTGAATACATTTCCCCTCCTCTTGAAAAGGACATACAGGTGCTTTTTCGAACTTTCCTGATTTGATTTTACATTGAATAATTGATTCAATGCTACACCTTGTAGTGTTTTGGTCATGGTGTTATGTTGTACCTATCAATTCATGCAACCCGAATTGAATCGGCATAATCCTAATAATAAGGACATCAACACATCACCCCCTCAGCACATCAGCACATCAACACATCAGCACATCAGCACATCAGCACATCAGCACATCAGCACATCAACACATCAGCACATCAGCTCATCAGCACATCAGCACATCAGCACATCAGCACATCGGCACATCAGCACATCAGCACATCAGCACATCAGCACATCAGCACATCAGCACATCAGCACATCAGCACATCAGCACATCAGCACATCAGCACATCAGCACATCAGCACATCAGCACATCGGCACATCAGCACATCA
>JAHYJC010000028.1 GCA_019429275.1 Lentimicrobium sp.
GCTGAGCTGCATCGTGGGAACCAGCGAACATGTAATTCTTGCGACCAAGTGCCACTGGCCTGATACTATTTTCAATCAGATTATTGTCGATACTAAATTTACCTTCGTCAATATAACGGACTAAACGAGGCCACAGTGTAAGGGTATATGCTATCGCTTGTCCAATGGCGCTTTTTGGGAGCACCCTGTTCAGCTTATCTTTCAGCCATGTTTCCATTTCGAGAAGAATGGGTGCGGATTTTTCTTGCCTGAGTAATTTTATTTCATCGTGTGTGAGCCCGTGATCAAGTGCATGACGTTCAATTTCATACAATCGATGAAACATTAGCAATGCCTCTGAAGCGAGCACAGGATCATTGTCTTTGGCATGCTCAAACTTACGCCGGGCATGAGCCATACAGGCCATTTGTGTTATATTGGCTCCGTTTTTAAGGTTGTTGTATGCAGTATACCCATCGGTTTGAAGATGCCCAACAAAGTTTTTAAGTATTTCTTCGGGTCCTACGCGCCCTCTGGTTTTTTGATAATCAAACAATACCAACCTGGCAAGCGGATCATAATAGACCCAATGGTATCCCTTGTGGGTTGCCCCGGGCTTGTCGTTGGTTTGCACAGGTATGGGAGTTTCGTCGGCCATCATGTAATTACAGGCAAGTAACCTGCTTCTTAGTGTATTGTACAATGGTTCAAGCAATCTGCAACTTGCATTGAACCAGCCACCCATAGTAGATTCGGGAATGGTGAGTTTTTGGCGCTTAAACATTTGCACCTGACGGTAGAAAGGCAGATGGTCAACAAACTTGCTTACCAGTATATGAGCCAGTAAGCTTGCGCCGGCATTGCCTTTGGGTATTGGCAATGAAGGCAGTGCAGCTATGGCTATTTGAGTTTTTTCATCATCTTGTGATACAATGTATTTTGGCCTTACTATAATACTCCCCAAAATTTAGACCACAGGTTAAGTCAAACAAATGTTTTAATTTTAACCGTGGAAAAAATGAAAAAAAGAATCAGAAGAAGTTTTACGGCCGCCTTCAAAGCAGAGGTAGCTGTTGAAGCGCTCAAGGAGCGTGAAACCCTGTCGGAACTTTCGAGTCGGTATGAGGTACATTCGAATATGATAAAGAGATGGAAACAGGAATTTCTGGATCGATCGGCTGAGATTTTCGAAACATCGCCACCAGAAAAAGATTTTGAGGCTGAACGGGAGCGACTTTTTGCTAAGATCGGACAGCTTGAAATGGAGCGGGACTGGCTAAAAAAAATTTCAAAAAGGGCCGGACTATGAAAGAATTGAGAGGTTATATAGCTAAAGGTGAGAAGATAAGCACCCGGGCTCAATGTGAGTTAATTGGCATAAATCGAAGTACGTCATATTATAAACCAGTAGGTGAGTCTTCTGAGAACCTGGAATTGATGCGGCTTATGGATGAGCACAATCTTGAACATCCGACCCACGGGGTATTGCAGATGCGGGACTTTTTATTTTTAGCTGGTTTTGTAGCCAATCCCAAAAGGGTTCGCCGCTTACTTCGGTTGATGGGAATTGAGGCCATTTATCCAAAAAGAAACCTCAGTAAGCTGGGCCATGCGAAGTACATTAAACCCTATTTGCTCAGGGGATTGAAAATCACAAGGCCCAATCATGTCTGGGGCATTGACATTACATATATTCCCATGCGAAGTGGCTTCATGTACCTGGTAGCTATTATTGACCATTACAGCCGATATATTGTCGGATGGGATGTGTTTAACAGTCTTGATGCTGAAAATGCTCTAAGTGTTTTAAAAAAAGCAATAGCACGTAATAGGAAGCCTGAGATCATCAATTCAGACCAGGGATCTCAGTTCACTTGCGCAGTATGGACAGAGTTTGTTGATAATGAAGAAATTAAAGCAAGTATGGATGGAAAAGGCAGGGCTACTGACAATATCTTTATCGAGCGGTTCTGGCGCACTTTGAAGCAAGACTACGTTTATCTGAACCCGGAAGATAACGGTACAAATCTGTTTATAGGGCTAAAGAAGTTCATCGAATACTACAACACCCAAAAACCACATCAGGGCATTGGTAGTGCTTTGCCTGTAAGCCTTTATAAACAAGCTGCCTGAGGTTATGAACAAAGAAAAAAGTAACAAAAAAGAAAAAAGCGGAAGTTGTTAACTGTTAATATCGAGAATAACCCTATCGGGTTATTTCCCGATATTAACAGTACTCAATAATGACACTAACCTAAAGAAACTTAATTTTGGTCTAAAGAATAGGGAGTACTAAATGGTTTATTGCTGTAGTAAGGTTATTTTTTACAAATATAGTAAATTATATCTTTTTTGTCAAACCGATTTTATACTGGACGTTGAATGACCTTGATAGCCTGGTTCACCCTGCAAACAATTGGAACATTGCAAAAAACCTGACTGACCAATTTTCCTATCCTTATACCGAAGCCCACGGAAAGGCTTTTATTGAAATGGCTACCAAAGATCATCCGGTTCATATTTTTGCCATTGAAGTCGATGGAAAGGCATATGGTGCGATAGGAATCAATGAGCAGGAAGACATTCACAGGAGAAATGCCGAGTTGGGTTACTGGCTTGCTGAACACTTCTGGGGTCAGGGGATCATCAGTAGTGCAATAAAGGAAGTCGTTGAGATTGCTTTTTCGATATATGAAATTGACCGGATTTTTGCACGACCATTCGGGACAAATCGGGCTTCGCAAAAGGTTCTGGAGAAAAATGGTTTTGTTTTGGAAGGTAGGTTTGAAAAAAATCTAATAAAATCTGAGATATTGCAGGATGAATTAATTTATGCCATTCGACGCGAAAACCGAACGGAGAAATAAATATCTTTAATCGCTGAAATTGCATTAATAGCATACAATCAAACAAAAATTTCAAATGGCTGAAAAAAAATCAAAACCCGTTGAAATCAAAACTAAAGAAAACGCTGCCAGTGTTGAGGATTTTATCAATGCTGTTGCCGATGAGCAAAAACGCAAAGACAGTTTTGCGATTATAGAAATGATGAAAAAGGTAACCGGAGCAGTCCCAATGATGTGGGGTAGCTCAATCATAGGCTTCGGTAATAAACGATATAAGAGTCCGGCTACCGGCAGAGAAGTTGATTGGCTGGTTATTGGTTTTTCGCCCCGCAAGGCAAATCTGGCATTATACCTCTCAATGAACATCAAAGCGCATGAGGAGACGCTGAAGAAACTGGGAAAGCACAAGATTGGAGTGGGTTGCTTATACATCAATAAGCTTGAGGATATCGATTTGGAAGTGCTGATTGAATTGATAGATGAATCAGTAAAACGAAACCAAATTACTTCATAAACCAAATTATCAGGGCAGCAATCATGACCTATTAAGTTAAGATTATATTCACCAAAGGTAAATGAACAAATGAAACGACTTTTACTGATTTTATCACTATCCGGACTTATGGCAAATGCCTGTTCTCAATCTACTTTGTTGTGGTCTGAAGATTATGCAGTCGGATTAAATACCTATTATTCGGATTTTCCTGAAATTCAAACTCATGCAGACACCATCAAAGTAATTGGCATTCAAAATACAGATCAAGGACAAAGATTACTGATGGTAAAGTATGACTTGAACGGAGACATAATTACAACAACGACTTTTGGAAGTGATTCAGTGGATAACAAAACCCTTTTTGATTACAAATTTGATAACACCAAACATCTATATATACTCCAAAAAGAGAAAACTGGTTTCTACAAATCAAAGGTTGTACTTCAAAAATATTCACCCGAAGGGTATTTGATCTGGGCAGAACAGATTCAAAATCCTGCCGACACTTCCTACACTCCTCACGCTCTGAGCCTGGTAAATGACACCTGTTTGTTTGTTTCAGCATACAAGGAATACGATTATCCCCAGCCGGGCGATGATGTAATTGTTACCGTTAGCCTTCCCTGTTTATACGCATTTAATTCAAACGGAAGCTACTTGTGGAAGAGAGAATTTAATCCTGAAACCGAATTTTCAGGGTTTGCATACGACATCTTTGTGCACAACAACACCGCATTCATTTTTACCTATGATCAAAAAATTTTAAAAGTTGACCTGAATAACAACCTTACCATAGACACAAATACAGGCATTATAAACGGAATAAATGATGTTCAGTTAACACCTGATAACAATCTTCTGATTACTGCATTGACAAAATACAGGGTATCAAAAGTCAATTTGAGTGGCTCATTGATATGGACACAGCAATATGGAACCAATTTGCCATCTTATGTTTTTGGCGACGAAATGAAAGCAACCATTCAGGATGCTGAAGGTAATATTTACATTACAGGAAAACACTATGGCCTGAATTATGGAACTCCCGATTATACAAATGCAGACATACTTACGCTTAAATACGATAGCTCAGGAAATCTCATCTGGCAAAACAGATACGAATATCTTATAAATAATGCTGACATTGGAAATACAATCTGTCTGAAAAACGGTCAGATTTATGTCGGCGGAGGAAGCCAAAGCGCCGGACAGGGAACAGATATGGATTATGTGGTATTAAAAATTGATGCTGCAACCGGAGAATCCACTGGCATTTACAGATACGACGGGCTTGAAAACGGAGATGATGCAGTCACTTCTTTGGCTGTTTTCGATAACGGAAATGTTGCACTAACAGGTTTAAGTTACAGAAATACGCGATATGACTGGACAACCCAACTACTTTCAGATGTGGTTCTTTCAGCCCAAAACCTTAGACCTGAAGATCGCTTTCAGGTTTACCCCAATCCTATAAAGAGGGGAGATGTACTGACAATTACCGCAAACGGAATCACTGCGTATTCAATCATATCAACATTGGGACATGTAGTTCAGAGCGGAAAAGCAGCACTCAGCAACATCAATAAAATTAGTATTAACAATTTAGTAAGTGGGATGTATTTCCTCCGGTTAGAAGCTGACCAGGGGATTACGGTTAGGAAAATTGTTGTGAATTAGAATATCATTTACAAGGTTAACCAGCGATAATTGCAGCCAGCCAGAAATAATCACTAAAAAGTTTGGAATGCCTGGCGCATTTCACTATATTTGAGAAACATTTGAGATTGTTTCCAAAGTAATTTACAGAGCTATTCAGGAAAAAGGTGTTTGCATTGGCTTGATGATGTTTATCAATAAAATATTTATAAGCGATGGTGCATACTTTAATTACCGGGGGGAGCATGGGCTTTGGCCGCTCCCTTGCATTTGAGTGCGCCCGCAGAGGCATGAACCTGTTGCTTGTCGCCTTGCCAGGTAAGGAACTCGAAAACACAGCAAGCCGGATTTCATCAGAATTTCAGGTTGATGTCAGGTATCTGCCTATTGACCTGACTGAATTGGATGGGCCAAAAAATCTGTATAACTGGTGCTGTGACCAGAATCTGAAAATCAACTGTATCATAAACGATGCAGGACTTGCCGGAGCAACTTTGTTTGCTGAATCTCCAGTGGAATACAGCGATGCCAGAATCCTGCTGAATATCAGGGCCCTTACCCTTATCTGCAGGTTTTTCATTCCCATATTAAAGCAGCATCCCAAAGCCTGGATCCTTAATGTTGGCAGCATGGCAGCATATTTTCCAATTCCTTACAAAAGCGTTTATTCTGCAACAAAAGCCTATGTGTTAAACTTTTCGAAAAGCCTTGCAGTTGAGTTAAGACCTTCTGGCATACAGGTTTCGGTTGTCTGCCCAAATGGTATAGAAACCAATCCGGGCACCATTGCACGCAACAGAGCACACAAAAACTGGGGAAAGTGGACCAAAATGGACTGTGATAAGCTTGCAGCATTCACTATAGAAAAAATGTTGCAGGGCAAAAGAGTTATTGTACCCTTGTTTATCAATAAATTTCTGCTTGCCTTCCGAAAATTATTCCCTCCCCCTTTATTGATGTGGACTCTGGAAAGAGAGTTCAGGGCTGAGCCGCGCTCGGACTGAGGTTACCAAATTTTGGCCAGGCTTTTGCAAAGCGGAGATCAACTATGCAGAGTATGCCAGCCGGATTTAGGCAGGCAGACCAGTCTGATTTTTCCAAAATCCGAAAAAAATAAATAAATTTGGCAAAGTAACAAAAGCGGACTTCAAACCCTTTTAGCGAATTATGTAAAATTGATAGACCAAAATTCCCGATAATGATAAACAAAGGGAAGAAATTATCGCCGGCACTAACTGATGAACTACTCAAAATTTTGAAAAACCGGTTTGAGAAAAATGTATATCCGGCAAAGGTAGGAATTGCATGGCCTGAAGTTTCCAAAAGGCTTTTGGCAAATCCCGGAAAACTCTGGTCACTAAGCGAAATGGAGAGAACCGGTGGAGAACCTGATATGGTTGGCCTTGATGAAAGCACAGGCGAATACACTTTTTTTGATTGTTCGGCCGAAAGTCCTGTCGGTCGACGAAGTATCTGCTATGACCGTGAAGGGCAGGAGTCGAGAAAAGAACACAAACCCGAAAACAATGCCCTGGATATGGCTACAGCTATGGGGATCGAACTTCTGAATGAAGAAGAATACCGAAAGTTGCAATCTTTCGGAAATTTCGATATAAAAACCTCAAGCTGGGTTAAAACGCCTGCCGAGATCAGAAACCTGGGAGGAGCCCTGTTTTGCGATCGACGCTATAACCGTGTTTTTGTGAATCACAACGGTGCATCCTCTTATTATGGTGTAAGAGGTTTTCGGGGTCGGCTAAAGTTCTGAACGGGATATCTCAAACAATCTGTAACTTTGACGTAAAGTATTTCGATCAGCCAAATACACCGGTAAGTGTCGGTTTATGGTTGTAATAAAACTACTGAAAATAACAGCAATAGATCATGTCGATCCGCCTGAATGATTTTACGCGCTTTGCCAATTCGCTGCTCCCACACGAAGTGGCCTATCTTCATTCCATCAACCAGTTTAAGGATCAGGAGAATATTGACATCATCAACCTTATCCTGCATAATACCCTGAATCCGGAGCAGACTTTTCCCTACAAAACTTCCATCGATAAGCGGAAATATTCAAATCTGAAAATCTGGATCAATCAAAGGCTGAAAACTGCCGATGTGGACAGCAGTTATGAGTGGCTTCTTGAGATTGACCACAAGATCATGACCGACACCATCTCGCCAAAGGAGGAGGATGTTTTGATAAGAATGGTCAGAGGATTTAAGAAACCCCCTTATTATTTTCTTCGGTTTTATGAAATCATCAGGAATTATCGTTTTTATCTGCTCATCAGGTTCAGGCATTATTACAACCGAATTGTGGATCAGTTCCTGTCTGATTATCTGGAGCTTTATAAAGAATGTAGCGCAGTGAATCTCAGGTTGCACGAAGCCACCATCGACATTGTGAACCAATATGCCCTTAACAATGCCGATTCGCGAAAGTGGGAGGAGTGGCTCACCAGAATCTTCTACAACGAAAATCTCGATGGCCTGAACCGCTACCTGGCCGTAGTCAGGCTTACTCTTATTTACTTCAATTACAGGGAATATGATAAGCTTGACCGCATTTATGATGACCTTGATAAAATGTTGAAAAACGGGGAGTTTTATTCAAGGCGTATACTGTTGAATTATTACTCCAACAGGGTAATGTTGCACACCAGGCGCAATGAGCCGGAAACGGCGCTGGAATACGGATTTTTATCCATCAGGCAGCATTCAAACGATTACCTTCATTATGTGAATAACCTATGTGCAGTGCTGCTCAGGCAAAACTACAATGCCAGGGCGCTTAAACTGATGCAGGATACTTTCCCTGAACTGAAGCATACCCGAAGCAATCACAACAGGGTAGGGTTTGCCTCATTCTACATCAGGGCACTGAACAAGAATAATCGCGCCTCTGAGGCTGCGGATTATGCCGAAACATTCCTGAATGGATACAAGGAGCAGATTTTTGACTTCCGTTGGCATACTTTCTTTTCGGCCTGGCTGCAATCGTTGATTTTACTTGAAAAGTACGGCCGTATTTTGCAAATTGCCAAACGTTATGGATTGATGAAGCGTGAAGAGGAATACCGGCTGAGGGCAGTTTATATCCCAACCATAAGCTGGTATCACTCGGTAGCATCCTACAAAGAGTTGGAAATCAATGAGAAAGGTTTGTTCCGGCAATTGTTGGAGCCAACATATACTTTGATTTCCGATCCGCACAAATGCCGGTTAATGGCTGATTTGGGCAAAGAACTACATCCGCATGTTCCTGAAATATTTCATACTGACGGGACTTTCAGAAAAAATATTCTTCCAGAAGAGTAATCATTAAAATTTAGTGCAAACTTTTTAGTGCAGAATTTGGTTTGCTGAGGCAGAGTGGTAGTTTAAAAATTAAAGTCAGACAGGTATCTTATATTAATAAAATTATTGATCTACAATATTATAGCTTAAATATAAGTCGATTTTCCTATAAAAGTCAGGCCACATAAATTATTACTCTCGCTTTCATTCATTTGAGATTGGCCTTTACTTCGCTCATCAATTCCAGAAACCTTAAAAGTATTAAATATGAGAGAAGTTGTCATTGCATCGGCTGCCCGCACGCCCATAGGGTCCTTTGGCGGTAGTCTTGCCAGTTTAAGTGCTGTTGAACTCGGAACCATTGCAGCAAAAGAAGCCATCAAGAGGGCAGGAATTGATCCTGGAACAGTTGAAGATGTCATTGTTGGAAATATATTGTCGGCTGGACTTGGACAAAACGTTGCGCGACAGATTTCGATTTATGCCGGTGTTCCCGAATCAGTTACTGCCATGACCATCAACAAACTTTGTGGTTCGGGGTTAAGGGCTGTGAGCATGGCTGCGCAGTTCATCATGCTTGGCGATGCCGATATTATTCTTGCCGGGGGAACAGAAAGCATGAGCAATGCTCCTTACCTTCTCACAAAAGGGCGCTATGGCTATCGCATGGGTGATGGTAAAATTGTTGACAGCATGGTTTACGACGGGCTGACTGATACTTTTAACAACTATCACATGGGCGTAACTGCCGAAAATATTTCACAACGCTGGCACATCAGCCGGGCTGAACAGGATGAGTTTGCTGTCAACAGCCAGTTGAAGGCCGAAGCAGCTCAAAAGGCAGGCAAATTCTGCGACGAAATAGTGCCGGTATTAATTCCTCAGCGCAAGGGCGATCCAATTGTTGTTGATACCGATGAATATCCCCGGCATGGTGCTACCCTTGAAAAGATGGCCAAACTGCAACCTGCTTTTGCAAAAGAAGGAACTGTAACTGCCGGTAATGCTTCAGGAATTAACGATGGAGCCTGCATGCTGGTGGTTATGTCGAAACAAAAAGCTGATGAACTGGGTGTAAAACCTCTGGTTACTATAAAATCTTATGCCTCAGTAGCCATTGACCCGGCCATCATGGGCTATGGGCCGGTACCTGCATCGCGTAAAGCGCTTGAAAAGATTGGTTATTCGGTTGATCAGATCGATCTGGTTGAAGCCAATGAGGCTTTTGCGTCTCAGTCAATTGCGGTTGTTCGCGATCTGGGCCTCGATCCTGCAAAAGTAAATGTAAACGGAGGAGCCATTGCCCTGGGCCATCCCATTGGCGCTTCGGGGGCACGCATCCTTACCACACTAATTTATGAAATGCTAAGGCGCGATGCTAAAACCGGTCTGGCTACACTCTGTATTGGAGGCGGCATGGGTACATCTTTGATAGTTCAGCGATAAGCGTTTATATCATTTTAAAGTAAAAGAATAAAAGAAAAAATTCAATGAAAAGACTTGAAAACAAAGTTGCCATAATTACCGGAGGCGCCGACGGTATTGGAAAAGCCACTGCCCTTCGTTTTGCCCAGGAAGGTGCAGTTGCTGTTATCTGGGACCTGAACGAAGAAAAGGGGAAACTACTGGCGGAACAGATTCTTAGCGAGCAGGGTAAAGCTGATTTCTATAAAGTTAACACAGCAGACTTTCAGCAAGTTGAGGCAGCAGCAGCTTCAGTGGCTGAGAAATACGGAAAAATTGATATCCTCATCAACAATGCCGGCATTACCCGCGACTCAACCATGAAGAAGATGAGTGTAGATCAGTGGCAACAGGTGATTGACGTGAATCTGAGCGGTGTATTTTACTGCACCAAAGCCGTTTCGCCCTACATGGTTGACAAAGGATATGGTCGCATCATCACAACATCTTCAGTTGTAGCGTTGTACGGAAACTTTGGTCAGACAAATTATGTGGCCACCAAGGCAGGAGTTATTGGTATGACCAAAACCTGGGCAAGAGAATTCGGGCGCAAAGGGATTACAGCCAATGCTGTGGCCCCTGGATTTATCTCCACAAACATGGTAGCAGCCATGCCTGAAAATGTTTTGGCAACCATGCGCGAAAAGGTCCCCGTTGGCAGATTGGGTATGCCCGAAGAAATAGCTTCGGCATTCCTTTTTCTGGCATCCGGTGAAGCCGCCTACATTAATGGAGCCGTGCTGAGTGTTGACGGTGGAATAACCATTTAATCAGTTTCAAAATGCGAAACGCAGTCATATTGTCAAGCGGAGCCTATGTACCCGAAAGGGTAGTGCCCAATAGCTATTTCGATGAACTACTGGGTGAAAATGTGAGTGACTGGCTGATTGAAAATGTGCATATTCACGAAAGGCGGTGGGCTGCTGAGAATCAGTCAACTGCGGACTTGTGCATACCTGCCGCCCGACAAGCCATGGAAAGGGGAGGATTGAAACCCGAAGAAATAGACCTGCTCCTGATTTCAACCGATACACCTGAGTTTATTTCGCCTTCCACTGCATCAAAAGTGCAGTATGAGCTGGGACTGGTAAATGCCGGAACTTTTGATATCAATACAGCATGTGCCGGATTTGTTACTGGCATTGACATTGGTTCAAAATACATAAGATCTGATGAACAGTACAAATATGTGATGGTGATCGGTGCCTATGCCATGAGTAAGTACCTGAATATGAAGGATAAAAAAACAGTTACTCTTTTTGCTGATGGTGCTGGAGTTGTTATTTTGAAAGCAGAAGAAACTGAGCATCGGGGTTTTCTCGCCAGTGAGCTGAAAACCCAGGGGCAGTATTATGGTTACATGGGTATTTATGCCGGTGGAACTTTTCAGCCAGTGACGAATCAGGTAATTGAAAATGAAGATCATCTTTTGAAATTTGTACAAAAATTTCCTAAAGAACTTAATCCTGAGATGTGGAGCCAGATGGCAACAGATCTGACTAAAAGAATCGGTGAAACCCCTGCAACAGTGGATCACTTTTTCCTGACACAAATCAACATCAACAGCATCTGGGAAACCATGGACAGGCTTGGCGTTGAGCGTGAAAAAGCGCATACCATCATGCAATATTACGGTTATACCGGATCAGCCTGTATTCCTCTTGCCCTGGATGATGCCATAAGTAAAGGAAAAGTGAAAAGAGGTGAATTGCTGTTACTTATTGGGTCCGGAGGCGGACTGGCATTCGCTTCAGCGGCCTTCAGGTATTAAAAAAATCTGAAGATTGATTCATTTTACCACGTTTAGCTAGTTTTAAAAGATAACATTAAAAATGATTAAACCTTGGCAACAACATCACAGGTAACAGGTGCCTGGATCCTGATTATCCTCTACATGGGGGTAATACTTTTTTTTGTGATCCGTGGAGCGCTTAAAATCAAGAGTATCTCTGATTATGCGTTGGGAAACATCATGTTTTCTCCTGCAACAGTGGCTTTGTCGCTAGCTGCCAGTATGACCAGTGCCGCCACTTTTGTGATCAATCCGGGGTTTATCGCCAACTTTGGCATAAGCGGAATTATTTCTTACGGAATTGTACTTCCGCTTGCCTCAATGATTTCACTCGCCATTCTGACCAAAAGTTTCAGAAAGTATGGACAATCGGTCAAAGCCCTTACCCTGGCCCAATGGATTGGTGACCGTTACAAGAGCAGGAATTATGCCTTGTTCATGGGATTTCTATCGCTACTTCTGCTTACTTTTATTGTGCTTATTGCTGTGGCCATAACTCAGGTTCTTTCAAAAGCCCTGAATGCTGATCCGGTGATTGTGCTGGTTGCAATTGTGGTTTTCATATTTGGTTATATGATGTTTGGTGGTGCCAACAGCATGGTCTATACCAACACCATTCAGGCTGGGATAATGCTGGTAGTGGCAGTTATTTTGCTTACTTCGGGATATGAACACTTCAGCCAGGGCATTGGCAACATGATGCAGAAACTTGCTGCCATCGACCCAATGCTTATTAAGCCCACCAATCCTGAAAGTCCTTTGTTCCGTGATTTTTATGAAATAATTTTTGCACAGGTTGTAGTTGGAATTGCCATAGTTGTGCAACCTCACATCATCACAAAATCTTTGCTACTGAAGCGAGAAAGTGATGTAAACCGGTTTTTGGTCATTGCAGTGGCAGCCGAACTTCTTTTCTTTTTTGTGGTCGTAACCGGACTATACGCCAGGCTTACTTTCCCTGATCTGAGCATTGATGGTGTTTCCCTGAAAAACGACGCTATCATTCCGACCTACGTAATGCAGACCTTTTCAAACGGATTTTTTGCTGTGGTTGTTGGTCTGCTCGTTGTACTCGGCTTGCTCTCTGCCGGCATCTCAACTCTTGAAGGATTGATCCAATCCCTTTCAACTACCATTACCTCCGACATCATCAGGCCATTGGCAGGAAAGCGACAGTTTTCTGATAAGGCTATGATAGCGCTGAACAGATCGGTTATTGGACTTATGGCCGTTGTTACCATCTGGCTTTCTTACAGTCAGATAACTGCCCCAAAGTTGAGTGTGGGAATTTTTGCACAGAACGGGGTTTATGCCTATTTTGCTTCAGCCTTTGTACCGGTAATTTTTGGAATTTATTACAAAAAGATGAAGGCATCGGTAGCTTTCATTGGAACAGTAATCGCTTTTGGCGTGCATTTTGCAGTCTATTATTTTATGCCATTTCTTGTTAATGAGCAGGGGATGTACTTCGGAGATTTTACACGTTACCTCGAAGGCCCTGTGAGAAATCCGGCTATAGCTTGCTCGACTGCTGTAATTATATCCACAGTTTCAGTATTGATTATGATATTGCTTGACAAGAAATCCGATAAACCTATACAGCTATGATTACCAATGACTGGAGCGCTCAATGGGCTAAATACAGTGCTGATAAAGTGGCTGTTGAAGAGTATGAAACAGGGCGGAGTCTTACCTATATGCAGCTCAATCAACTGGCTATCCTTTATTCGGATTTTCTGATCAGTGAATGTGGGCTGAAGAAAGGCGATCGCATCGGCATACTGGCCGAAAACTGTCTTGAATACGTTTTATTACTCTCTGTGGCGCAGAAAACCGGATTTATCCTCGTTCCTCTGAACTACCGTCTTACCCCACGCGAAATTGATTTTCTTATCAGCGACAGTGATCCGATACTACTGATTACTGAATCTAAATTTGAAGAGAAAGTCAGGGAAACTCCTTCTTTCGGAAATGTTAGGTTTCACTTTGATTTAGCGATTTTTCAGGGAAAAACAAAAGAGTTTATTGCAAAACCCGTTGAAAATAAAATTGACACTTCATTATCAGGCACAATCCAGGATGATCCCGCTTTGATTATTTATACCAGTGGTACAACGGCTTTTCCTAAAGGATCGGTTTATACCCACGGAATGATGTTCTGGAACAGCATAAACACCCAACTCAGGTTAGATATTACTGCAGCCGATCGTTCGGTAAATCTGGCTCCTCCCTTCCACACCGGCGGCTGGAATGTGCTCCTTACTCCCTTTCTGCATCATGGAGCCTACACCTTGATTATGAAAAGTTTTGATGCAGATAAAGTACTCGAAGTGCTTGAAAAATATAATCTTACCATTTTTTGGGCAGTGCCCACAATGCTTAAAATGATGTCTGATTCTCCGGCTTTTGATCAGGCTGATCTTGAAAAAATCAGATATTTTGTGGTTGGCGGAGAGGCAATGCCAGTTCCCCTTATCGAGAAATGGCACAGTAAAGGAGTTCCCATCCGTCAGGGCTATGGCCTTACCGAAGTCGGGCCCAATGTCACTTCACTTAACCATCAGGATGCGACCCGAAAAGCCGGTTCTATTGGAAAAGAAAATTTTTACTACAAAGCAAAACTTGTTGATGAAAATGGCAACGAGGTCGCTGTAAATGCTTTGGGTGAACTTGTGCTCAGCGGTCCAACCGTTACACCCGGCTATTGGAGAAACCCTGAAGCTACTGCTGCTACCATCAGGGATGGGTGGTTTCACACCGGCGACATCATGCGACGTGATGATGAGGGATTCCTGTTTGTTGTTGACCGGATCAAAAATATGTATATTTCAGGGGCAGAGAATGTTTATCCCGCTGAGGTTGAATTTCTGCTTCGGAGCCATCCCGGCATTGATTCAATTGCAATTATTGGCGTGCCTGATGAGAAGTGGGGCGAAAGCGGAATGGCTTTCGTTGTTGCGCGACAGGGCTTTCCCCTCTCCGAAAAGGATGTTTTCAAATTCTGTGAAGGCAAGCTTGCAAAATATAAGATCCCGAAGTACGTTAACTTTTTGAATGAATTACCAAAGAATGATGCCGGAAAGATTGACCGGCAACAACTCAGAAAAATTGCAAATCAATCATAATCAGTTCAATAATAAACAAATCAACCTAAATTAAATTAAAATGAAAAACAAAAGTTTATTAATGTTAACTATTGCCTTTGCAGGCATAGTTGGATTCTCATCGTGCAGCAAGGATGAAAACCTGGCTCCAAAATTCACCAAAGCTGAATTATCAGCCGATAATAAGATAATTACAGTCACTTTTTCAGAAGGTGTATATGCCAATGCAGATAAAACGGGCGCACTTGATGCAACTTCATTGTTGGTAACGGCACCGGCTGATATTGATTTTACCTATACTGTTGATCATACCGCTGGAAACGCTACCGCCAGTGTGAATCTTGTTATTACTTCCGTTATTCAGGGAACTGAGAAGTTTACCATCAAACCAGCATCAGCCACATCTATTTACGATAATGAGGGTGAACCTATGGAAGCCGCTGCTATGATTGAGAGTAACGCTGCCTCAAAAGATCTTGGGATTATGGGCAAATGGCTTTCGGAAGGTGACAATGTTGCACCATTGCTTGTTACCTATTTTAATGTGCTGAAAGTTGAAGCTGAATTCAAAACTGACTATACCTACGTTGTTAACCAGTTTAATATTGGCAATACCACCACAGTTCCTGATTTGGTATTTACCGGTAATTATGTAATTGAAAAATCGACATTTGATAACATATGGACTGTAACTGTTAACCAGGATTTGCCTTATGCAGCAGTAGCATCTGGAATTTTTGAAGTCAAAACGAATCCCGAAGTACTTTGGTATGAAGTTGTTCAGACAAGTGGTACACAAAATGTTCCACCAACACCTGCTGATGGGTTTGGTAGTTCAAACGGTGGTACATTAGGAACCATTAATATCCAGAAATTTATTCGCGTTCAATAACTAACCCGGTTGGTATTTTAGTGGATTGAAAAAATGAATTGAGGCAAGGCCGATTTTCAACTGATCTTCGGCTTTGCTTTCTTTAAACTCCTTAAATTGTGATGTATGAATAAGATTTTTACACTTTTTTTGGTCATCTTGTTTTCCAATATTCAGCTGATTTTGGCCCAAACCAGCAGTGAGAATCAGACAATGAATACCAATAAATTCAATCTGTTTAGTGAGGATATGCCATACAATGCCAAGGCGAATAAAGAATTTCAGTTTCTGGCATTTTTTATAAACCAGAGCGTACATTCTAACATGTATCCCAAGGCAAGTTTGTTCAACGGACAATTGGTAGGCAGACTTTTTGGGCCAAATTCTTCATCTACCACCGATTCAGTCAAATCAAATTATTTTGAGCAACGCATTATCCCCTTTTTCATTTATCAGCCCAAACTGTTTAATGGGAAAGCAATTTTGCGTGCCTCTTTTGAAATTGACTGGACCTGGGGTGACCAAGCATATGGACTCAGCGGCAATAAAGGCGCTGCAATCAATGCCGATCAGGTTAATCTTCAGACACAAAACATCGAACTGGAATTGATTCCAATAAAAGATGTAGCTATAAATTTAGGCTTACAACGTCTTTATGACACTCCATACAATCCTTATCGCACCATGTTTGATAAAATGACAAATACGGGATACCGGCTTGCCTATTGGGGGACTGATGCAGTAGGGATCTCGGCGCGCTACGATGGTGATTATCAGAAATTAAAGGCTGGTTTTTATCTTTTATATGAGAATAATACTGAAGGAGATGATGATGTAACACTTTCAGAGCTGGTTTATCAGCAAAAGTTGAGCCTGAAATGGAGTGCGGGTGCTTCGGTTTATTATGTAAAGGATCGTGGCAAAGGACAGGGGGGAGTATCCGTTTTCGGACAAGGCCTGGCCAGCACACTGGCTGCTTATAATGGCTCTTTTGTATTTGATATGCAGAAAGACTATAAGGCAGACATTGTATGGTTAGGAGCCACCATCAGCCGAAATCCTGACTTTTGGATAGATCCTTTTCAGTTAACAGGCTTTGTGAACTATAATCTTGGAAATGTTCATTCGAGGGTAGGTGATACCTATGAAAAGACTGCCGATATTGGAGGTTTTGCAGGCAATATCAGGGCGGCATATCGCTATGGCCGTACTTTAAATGATTACTTTTCAGCCGATTTTATTTATGCTACAGGCGACCCTAACGGTATCGACGATAAAAAATACAAAGGTGTAATTACTGGGAACAGTTGGGGAATGCCTTCAAATATTTTTATTGGTACTGGAGGATATCTATTATTTCCTCATGCAAACGTTGTAAACAGATTTACTCCTGTTGTAGCAGATATTTCAAATATGGGCTATGGACTGATAGGTGGAACTTTGAACCTGGCTCATGATTTTATTCCAAACAGACTGAATGCCAAAACCGGCACAGCCATGGCCATAAGCCAGGCTAAGCCTCAGGGCGGCGGTTGGAGTCTGGGAACCGAATTAAATGGTTCGGTTTCATACACCATTGGCCCATACATGAGCGTTGAAATGCATGGCGCTTATCTATGGCTTGGCGATTTCTTCGACAGTCGCGACAGCTCCCATGGATCATCAATTAATGGAAATTCAGAAACCCGGCCGATTAACCCTTATACGATATTCCTGGTCTATAAATGGTTGATGTTTTGATAATTCATTAAAAAATACTACAATGAAAACATTAAAAAAAATGAAAATCAACTCAATCACCTTGATTTTATTGCTACTGGTTACCGCCTGTAATCCCTATAAAAATCTTACTAAAATCAACTCTATGAGCGAATTGAAGTATGATTACCCGGTTCATTATGCTGATCTCAACGATGGAATCAAACTGGCTTATGTTGATGAAGGTAAAGGAGACGAAACCATTATCATGATCCATGGATTAGGTAGTTATCTGCCCGCATGGAAAAAGAACATTAGTGAGTTAAGTAATTATTACCGTGTTATTGCCATTGATCTTCCGGGATATGGAAAATCATCCAAACTGCCCCACAGTGGATTAATGTCATTTTATGCCGGTGTTATTGCTGACTTTATTCAGAAGCTGGAATTGGGACCGGTTAACCTGGCCGGTCATTCCATGGGAGGGCAAATATCAATGGTGCTCACCCTGGAAAAGCCTGAGTTGGTTAAAAGGCTGATTTTGGTTGATCCTGCTGGTTTTGAAGTTTTTCATGCCGGACAGAAGAACTGGTTCAAAGATGTAATGACTCCCAATCTCGTCAGGTTAACTACTTTAGAGGCTATTGAAACCAACCTGGCCAGTAATTTCTACCGGATGCCCGATGATGCCCGGTTTATGATTGAGGATCGAATCGTAATGCGAGATGCCAGTGACTTTGAATTGTATTGTCTGGCAGTCGCCCGATCAGTTCATGGTATGGTCGATGAGGCTGTTATCGAAAAAATTCATAACATTAAAGTACCTACCCTTATTTTCTTTGGTGAAAATGATATGTTAATTCCCAATCGGTACCTCAATCCTGGTTTTACCATTAAGATTGCTGAAACAGGTGCTGATCTTATCCAGAACAGTAAACTAATTATGGTTCCGAAATGTGGACATTTTATGATGTTTGAAAAGCCTGAAGTCTTTAATGCTGAAACCAGAAATTTTATTCAATAAAATGGATTTATCTTAAAGATTAATCTTAGATGGACCATGAGACCATAAAAGCCGGAAGAGATTCCGGCTTTTTTATTTGAATGATTCCGGTTATCGTTTGGCAGAAAACGCCAATCTGTTTTTTTTTGCGTATAGTCCGATCGCATAATACTTGTGATAATTGCCTGTTGTTTGCTATTCATTTTGTCAGATATTACTTTATTAATGACATTTATAGGCCAGGGCAGTATAAAAGATTCAATAAATTTCACTAAATTTACACCGGAATCACAATCTTGATTTAAAAAGCGCATGGATTTCATTCATAATTCATGTCGGCTGACTTTCCTTATCTCCTTAAAACCGGGATAATATACCTGTTGGACCTGCCTTTAATTCAACAACTTGAATAAGCTTACTGATTAAATCGTTACAACCTGGAATTAACATCAGGATCAACCTGCATCCTGAGTAAAGTTCCCGATTCAATTCTTTTTTTAAACGATTTCAGTAACTAAGAAAAATATACCCTTTCAGGATAATTTTCAAGGTCTGAATTATAAAATTGTTTATCAATGGTGAAAGTGAAAAAGGCTTCAATTTCCGATATATTATCCATCTTGCGTTTCAGAAACCCGAACAGTGTCCTGTTGAGGAAATCTAAAAACCAGGAACCTTTCCGTTCTGAGCTCTATAGCTCGGATCAGATGAATCTGCATGGCGAGGTGCTGGCCCGTTCGCATAAACTTCTCAAAAATAACACTCATGATCAACTGCTGAAACGACTTGACGAAAATGAAAATACGCTACTTGGGGTCAGGAAACTTTTTGTCGATAATATTCGTACGGGTAAAACAATAGTTACTCCTGCTGCCGAATGGCTGCTCGATAACTTTTACCTTATCGAAGAACAGATTGTGATTGCCAGAAGGCATTTACCCAAAGGTTACAGCGAAGATCTGCCGTACCTTGCCAATGGCATTTCGGCCGGAATGCCGCGTGTATATGATATTGTTCTGGAAATTATATCGCACAGCGATGGCCGGGTTGATATCAAAAGCCTCACCAGTTTCATTGATGCCTATCAGAAATATACAGTTCTTACACTGGGCGAATTATGGGCCATACCAATTATGCTCAGGCTGGCTGTTATTGAAAATCTTCGAAGGATAGCCGTGAGTGTGGCTTTGGATATGATCGAACAGAACCTTGCTGATTTCTGGGCCGACAAGATGATGGCTACGCTGGAAAAGGAACCGGGCAATCTGGTTCTGACAGTAGCTGATATGGCGCGCGCAAAGCCGGCATTGGAAGGTCCCTTTGTAGCTTCATTTACAAGGAAACTGCAGGGCAAAGGCCCTGCGCTGGCCTTACCATTGAGTTGGATGGAACAGCAACTTTCAGGAGCAGGCTTGAGTAGCAGAGATCTTATCAGACAAGAAAATCATAAACAGGCCGCCGATCAGGTGTCAGTCAGGAATAGTATCAGCACTTTACGATTTCTTGGCGGAATGGACTGGCAGGAGTTTGTTGAAACCCTCAGCCATGTAGAGCAGGTGTTACGACAGGATCGCAATGGAACCTATTCACAGATGGATTTTTCAACCCGCGATAGTTATCGCCATGTTGTTGAAACCATGGCTAAATACAGCCCGTTGTCTGAAACTGAAATTGCTGCAAAGGTTCTTGAGCTTGCACGTGAAAACTCAGGTGAAGACCCTGAATCAAAAAGGAAGGAGCACGTTGGCTACTACCTTATTGACAAAGGGCGGAAGACCACCGAACAGGCCGTGGGAATGCAGTATTCGCTCAGGCAGATAATAAACCGTGTGGCTGGCCGGATGCCGGTATTTCTCTACATTTCTTCAATTCTGTTTATAACCATTGCTGCGACTGCTGTAATCGGATATTACACTTATAGCTATGGTATTCATAGCTGGCTGCTGTTAACGCTGGTTGGTCTGTTGGTTGCTTCTGGTTCCGCCCAACTGGCTGTTTCGCTTGTGAATTGGTTGTCAACGATTCTGGTAAAACCTAAGCTGCTGCCAAGAATGGATTTCTCGAAGGGAATCCCTCCGGAGTGCCGCACCCTTGTTGTTGTTCCAACTATGCTATCGGGCAAGGAATATATAGAAGAACTGATTGAAGCTCTTGAAATAAGGTTTCTGGCCAACAGGGAAGAAAACCTTCATTTTGGGTTATTAACAGATTTCCTCGATGCCGATGAAGAGCATATGCCCGGTGATGAAGAATTGCTGGAAATTACCTGTAAACGTATTGCAGATTTGAATAAAAAATATTATCAACCTGACCAGGAGATATTTTTCCTGTTTCATCGTCCCAGAAAATGGAACCCTGCCGAAAAGAAATGGATGGGGTATGAACGCAAAAGGGGAAAACTAGCTGCGCTCAATGCTTTAATTTTGAGGAGTGAGCATAATGAATTTTCAGTAGTCACGGGTAATTTCAGAATACTCACCAATGTAAAATATGTCATTACACTCGATTCGGATACACAAATGCCAAGAGAATCTGCATGGAAGTTTATTGCTACCATGGCTCATCCGCTCAATAAGGCTATCTATAATAAAGAAAAAAGGCGTGTTACTGATGGCTATGGCATTCTGCAGCCCCGGGTAGGTTCTGGCATTCCGAAAGGGGCTTCGTCGCTTTATTTGCAAATCCAGGGCGATGTTTCCGGTATCGATCCATATACCCGGGTTTCTTCCGATGTATATCAGGATCTTTTTGGTGAAGGATCGTTTATTGGAAAGGGGATTTATGATGTTGAAATATTTGAGCAAACATTGCACAATGTATTTCAGGAGAACCGGATATTGAGTCACGATCTGATCGAAGGCTGTTATGCACGCTCCGGTTTAATCAGCGATGTGTTGCTGTATGATGATAACCCTTCTCAGTATAGTGCTGATATTAAGCGGCATCACCGGTGGATAAGAGGCGACTGGCAGATAGGCGCCTGGATATTGCCTTTTATCACCCTGGGCAATGGGAAGATGTCTGTTAATAAACTTTCCGCAATATCAAAATGGAAAATCATAGATAATCTGAGAAGAAGCTTACTACCGCTTACTCTTTTGCTTTTGTTGTTATTGGGTTTAACTGTGCTTCCTGAACCCGGATTCTGGGTGCTGGCAGTAAGCGTTATTTTGTTGTTTACACCTTTGGCAGAAGCTGGCTGGAAACTGTTTCATAAACCAAAGGACTTCAGATTTGTAGCACATTTGACCGAACTAAAAGATTCAATTAAGGAGGCATTTATCCGCTTTATATTCACTATTGCTGTATTGCCTTATGAAGCATTTAAGTTTACCGATGCTGTTTTACGGACTAAATGGAGATTAATTGTAACACGCAGAAAGTTACTCGAATGGACCCCTTCTGCAACTGAATCGCGCAATGCAAGCAATGACTTATTTTCAGCATACAGGTCAATGTGGATTATTCCTTTTGCTTCACTTGCCAGTCTTGCATTTTTAATATCCCTGAATCCCGGAACGTTATACCTTGCTTCACCTGTTATATTTCTGTGGCTGTTGGCCCCGGCAATTGCCTGGTGGTTCAGCAAGCCTATAGTTGAGGATGATCCGGATCTCAATGAAGAACAAATTGAATTTCTTCATAAGTCAGCACGAAAAACATGGTCGTTCTTTGAGCAGTTTGTTGTTGCCGAGGAGAATTGGCTTCCTCCCGATAATTTCCAGGAACAGCCTTCTCCTGTAATTGCCCACCGGACCTCTCCGACGAATATTGGCTTGTCTCTGCTGGCTAATCTTGCAGCTTATGATTTTGGCTATATTACCGGTATTGAAATGGCTGCCAGATGCAGTAATACCATACTGACGTTGTTAAAAATGGAGCGTTTCAGGGGGCATTTCTACAATTGGTACAATACACTGACGCTGGAAACATTGCGGCCAAGGTATGTGTCCACAGTCGATAGCGGTAATCTTACCGGTCATATTCTTACGCTGAAGCAGGGCATCCTGGCATTGCCTGACCAACCGGTTTTCAAGCGCAATATCTACGAAGGATTAAGGACTTCAGCATGGATTATCCGCGATTTATCGAAAGGTGAACCCCAGGGAACTACAGTCAATATTCTGAAAATATTGGATGAAGCAATCCTCGATGAAACATTATCATTAACAAGTCTCAAAAAATATCTGGATAACCTGATAGCACTTTCAGGAGAGTTAAATGCACAACAAAATGAGGGCGATGCAGAACTGACTGTTTGGACAAACAGATTTCTATCTCAGACAAAACGCGTTAGGGATGATATGTCAGAACTGATCCCCTGGCTGGATTTGTTACCTGCACCGGATGATTTCGTGATTAATGCTGAAGCAGACTTTATCCCTTCATTTTCGAACATTCACGAATTGGCTGCGATGATCTTACACAGCATTGATTCGTATGAACTTACTACTATCAATGCTGAAAACAAGCAATGGGCTGCTGAGATGCGGCTTATGCTGGAAAAAAGCATCAGTCAGGTTCAAGAAAGGCTAACGTTTGTGGATCAGATAGCTGAAAACTGTGAACGATTGAGTTCCATTGAATACAATTTTCTGTATGATAAGTCTACCCGTTTATTGAGTATCGGCTTTAATGCTGATGAACAAAAAAGAGACAACAGCTACTATGATTTGTTGGCGTCCGAGGCTCGTCTGGCTGTATTTGTCGGCATAGCGCAAGGAAAACTCCCACAGGAAAGCTGGTTCGCGCTTGGCCGCTTATTGACCAACTCAAGTGGAGAACCAATCCTGATCTCCTGGAGCGGATCTATGTTTGAATACCTCATGCCACAACTTGTGATGCCAACATATGAAAATACATTACTCTATCAGACCAACAAGGCGACCCTGAAGCGACAGATAGAATATGGAGGACAACGTGGAGTACCATGGGGGATTTCAGAATCTGCCTACAATGAAGTGGATGCAGCGATGAATTACCAGTACCGTGCATTCGGTGTTCCGGGTCTCGGGTTAAAACGCGGTCTCGAAGCCGATCTTGTCATCGCTCCTTATGCCTCTATGATGGCTTTGATGATTTCTCCTGCAAAAGCCTGCGCAAATCTGCAATTTATGACCGGTGAGGGTTTTGAGGGCGATTATGGATTTTATGAGGCCATTGATTATACGACCAGCCGTCAGCCAAGAGGCAAATCGCACAGTATTTTATATTCCTACATGGCGCACCATCAGGGAATGGGCTTCCTTTCGCTTGCGTATCTTTTACTTGGTAAGCCAATGCAGCGAAGATTCGAGGCTGAACTTCGTTTTCAGGCGACTTTACTTTTACTTCAGGAGCGGATACCAAGAGCTACCATTTTTTATGCGCATACTGCAGATTTTACAGAAACACATTCCCCGGCAGATGATGTGCGGATTCGCAGCATCAGTAGCCCGAATACCAGAATGCCGGAGATTCAGCTTTTGAGCAATGGAAGTTACTTTGCCATGATTTCCAATTCCGGGGCTGGCTACAGTCGCTGGAGAGGTTTTGCAGTTACGCGCTGGCGCGAAGATGCCACCAAAGAAGACCGTGGCATCTTTTGTTATATCAAAGACATAGGCACAGGACTGATCTGGTCTAATACGCATCAACCAACATTGCAACCAGCAGAGGATTATGAGGTAGTATTCTCACAGGGGCGGGTGGAATTCCGACGTCAGGATTACGGATTCATTACCAAAACCGAGATCGTGATTAGTCCTGAGGATGATATTGAAATGCGACGTATCAGGCTGACAAACAAAAACCTCACAACAAAAGTACTGGAGATCACAAGTTATACTGAAGTGGTTCTTGCCAGTCAGGCTTCCGATGAATCGCATCCGGCATTCAGCAATCTTTTTGTCCAAACTGAGATTCTACCTGAACAAAAAGCAATTATATGTACCCGAAGGCCTCGTTCCAAAGATGAAAAACCACCGTGGATGTTTCATCTTATGGAAGCCCATAACACAGAGATTGAAGATGTTTCATACGAAACGGACCGCATGCAGTTTATTGGCAGAGGCAAATCTTTAGTGAACCCTCAGGCGATGGAAGTTGAATCGCTTTCAGGAAGCCAGGGATCAGTTCTTGATCCGGTTGTAGCAATCCGTTATCGCATCAGCATAAAGCCAAATCAACCAGCTATCATTGATTTGATTTATGGAATAAGTGAGACCAGGGATGGTTGCGAAGCATTGATGCACAAATATCAGGACCGCTACCTGAAAAAACGTGCCTTTGAACTTTCATGGACACACAGCCAGGTGCTTCTGCGACAAATAAAAGCAACTGAGGCTGATGCCCAATTATACAGTCATATGGCATCATCGGTTGTTTTTGCAAATCCTGAATTGCGGGCAGAAGCATCTGTTATTCAGATAAACAACAGGGGTCAGTCGGGACTCTGGAGCCATTCGGTTTCGGGCGACTTGCCCATAGTTTTGTTGCATGTTTACGAGCCTGACAGTATTGAACTTGTTAAACAAATGATACAGGCCCACACTTACTGGCGTTTGAAAGGATTGGCTGTTGACCTCGTTATCTGGAACGAAGATTATGGTGCTTACCGGCAAATGTTGCAGGATAAAATTCTGGGTTTTATAACGACTGAGGCTTATAGTAATCCGGATATCAATCAACCGGGAAATATTTTCGTTAAATCCGCAGATCAGTTATCGACCGAAGACAGGGTGCTATTTGAGAGTATTTCCCGCATTATTATTGATGATAAAAAAGGAAGTCTTGCCGATCAGGTAGGCCGTTTTGTCATTGAAAAAGCTATGCTTCCCTTATTAGAGGCAAAGCCTTCACTTGCTCAGGAAATTATATCCAACCTTACCTTGCCTTCTGACCTTTTGTTTTTTAACGGTATCGGCGGATTTACACCAGATGGGAAAGAATATAAAATCAGCATTAATAAAAGTAGAACAACACAGGCTCCCTGGGCCAATGTGATTGCTAACCCGGAATTCGGAACCGTTATTTCTGAAAGCGGGTCGGCTTATACCTGGGCTCTAAATGCGCATGAATACCGCATAAGCCCATGGAGTAATGATCCGGTAACCGATGCCGGGGGTGAAGCATTTTATATCCGCGATGAAGAAACCGGGGTTTTCTGGTCACCCGCACCTTACCCCAAATCCGGAACAACATCATATATTGTAACACATGGTTTCGGATACTCTGTTTTTGAACATATTGAGGAAGGTATCTATTCTGAAATGCGCGTATTTGTGGACAAAGAAATGCCGGTAAAATTTATCATCCTTAAAATTCAGAACCGGTCGGGTCGCGAAAGAAAACTTTCTGCCACAGGTTATATTGAAATGATTCTGGGAGATGTTCGTTCCAAAACAAATATGCATATCACTTCAGAACAGGAACCCGAAACCAGTGCATTGTTGTTCAGAAACAGGTATAACTCTGCATTTTCGGAGCGTGTTACATTTTTCAGGGTTGATGCCAATAGCCCGGGTTATACAACAGACCGCTCAGTCTTTATTGGAAGAAACAGAAGCCTGGCAGACCCACAGGCCATGACAAGGAAAAAACTTTCAGGCAGGAGAGGAGCAGGTATGGATCCTTGCGCTGCATTGCAGGCAAAATATGAGCTGCTCGACGGAGAGGAAAAGGAGATCGTTTTCCAACTGGGAAATGCTACAGATACCCATTCAGTCCTGGCTCTCATCCGCCACTTTTCAAGAAAAGACAATGTTCGTCAGTCGTTTTTAGCAGTTAAGGAATACTGGAATGAAGTGCTGGGAACCTTGCAAATAAATACTCCTGATAATTCACTTAACATTTTGGCCAATGGCTGGTTGTTATATCAGACACTGGCCTGTCGCATTTTTGCACGAAGCGGATTCTACCAATCCGGTGGTGCTTTTGGTTTCAGAGACCAGTTGCAGGATGTATTGTCGTTATTGTTATCAAAACCTGAAATAGCCAGGTGGCAGATACTGTTAAGCGCCTCAAGGCAATTCCCCGAAGGGGATGTTCAGCACTGGTGGCACCCACCTGAAGGGCGTGGTGTGCGAACACGGTGCTCCGATGATTTGCTGTGGCTTCCTTTTGTGCTATCACGCTATGTTGACGTTACGGGAGATACAGAAATACTGAATGTTCAGGTTGGCTTCCTGGAAGGCAGGCAATTGCGACAGGATGAAGATTCGCTTTACGATCTGCCGGTTCACACAGCTTTATCTGCATCCCTGTATGAACATTGTGTCAGGGCTATTAAATACAGCCTGCGTTTCGGAGTGCATGGTTTGCCATTCATTGGTTCGGGCGACTGGAATGATGGTATGGATCAGGTAGGGAATAAGGGTAAGGGCGAAAGCGTTTGGCTTGCATTCTTTCTTTATGATGTGCTGGTTCAATTTACCGGTGTTGCGAAAATTGTTGGTGATAATATGTTTGCTGAAACCTGCACAAAAGAAGCGGGTAATCTCAAGCTAAACATCGAATCTACAGCATGGGATGGAAAGTGGTTTAAGCGTGCATGGTTTGACGATGGCACACCCTTGGGCTCGAATGTGAATACTGAATGCAGTATTGATGCAATTGCCCAGAGTTGGTCGGTTTTATCCGGTGTAGCTGATGATCAACGCAAAACCACAGCCATGGCTTCGCTGGATAAATACCTGGTAAACAGAAATTTGAAACTTATTCAACTTCTCGATCCTCCGTTTGATAAGGATGGCCTCAATCCTGGTTATATAAAAGGTTATGTACCCGGTGTCAGGGAGAATGGCGGACAATATTCTCACGCTGCCATATGGGCACTTATGGCTTTTGCGAATTTAGGAGACCGCGGAAAAGTCTGGGAGTTATATAGCATGATCAATCCCATAAACCATTCTTCAAATGCTGATGATGTTAAGGTTTATAAAGTTGAACCCTATGTTATGGCGGCTGATGTATATGCAAATAAATCGCATCAGGGCAGAGGCGGGTGGACCTGGTACACGGGCTCCGCTGGCTGGATGTACCAGTTTATTTTAAACTCATTGCTGGGCATTGAAAAACAGACAGATAAACTGATATTTAATCCATGTTTTCCAAAAGAATGGCCTTCTGTGTTTTTCGCCTATAAATTCGGTAATACAATTTACAGCATAACAGTTTTTCAGGATGACGCAGGGTTGGAATCGTGGTGTAAAAGCAATAATGAAAGGTGTTTGGGTAATTCGGTTGCTCTTGTTGATGATGGACTGGTTCATGACATAGAGGTACATGTAAACATTAAAGTTAATTTAGACATGGAACAGTGAAATATGAAAAACAGCCTTTAGCTGATTTTTTGAAAACCTTTCAAATGTGATGCATTGCTCTATTGTTACTCAGTGTTTCTAACTGTGGCAGCGAATCACGTCGCTGTTTGAGTTTAATATCAATGCAGCGGCAATATGTTTTTTAGGGAATTTCATTTTAAGTTGAAGTGAAATGTTGATTTTAATCCCTTGAACAATATGCCTAATGCTTGACAATTCTGCTCACAGGTATTTTCTGGAAATAAAGACTTCTGAGCCCTTCGTATAATATTCCTATTGTTTCTTCATCAACCATTGTCATGCATGAGTAACCAAAACTTTCGGGACTGTAAAATTCATATTGCAAGGATTCGGGCCATGAATTTCCCTGGTCTGTGCTGGCTTTTATGGTCATGTGGATGCGCGAAATTTTGTCGTTGGGATTTGAGAAAAACAAAACTTGTTGCATTTTTCCGTTTACCAAACTTTGTGAACTGATGAGGCTTGCCATGCAGTTTGGCTCGGGCAACGCCGAATTGCTGGTTTGATGCGTGGTCCATGTTTTACCTAAATCTTTGGTGTCCGAAACAGCCCTGCCATTTGCCGGCCCCTTTTCGGTGCGGTTCAGGTCATCGCGCATATTGAGCATCAGGCTGCCATCTTCAAGCTGTACAACCTGTGCTTCAGTGGTTTGGGGTTTGGCTCCGCTGCCAACCTGCCAGGTTTGGCCGTGATCTTTGCTGAAGATCAGCGTTGAGTATGGTACTTGCTCAGCATCTTTAAACTGTGCCGGAAAAACAAGAGTACCATCTTCCATAGAAATTCCACGGCCAGGACCCTGAAAAAACAGGTGCCATTCTGGATTTTTAACCTGTTGTGTTATGTTGATGGGTGCTGACCATGTATGCCCGTCATCCGTACTTTTTGCCAGCATAAACTGCCCGGTTTCTGATGGTTCAAGGCCGGGTTTTGAATTTGACCAGGCAGATTTACCCGCATTGCCATGATACCAGAGCGCTGCAACCCAAATTGTATTGGTCATGGGATCAAATAAAATACAAGGGTCGCCGATGCCATTTTCTTCTTCGGGCAAGGCGCCCCATTCGCCCATGTCCATAATTAATTTCATGGGTTCCCAGGTGTTTCCGCCATCTGTACTTCTGCTCATACCCACATCTATATCGCCCTGTAAATCGCCGCTGCCTGAATAGCGAATGTCGTAAACGGCTACCAATGTCCCTTTATTTGTTGTAATAATTCCCGGTATACGGTAAGTGTTGCAGTCATCCTGCCCCTCAGCCCGCAATACTTTGGCAACCCCAAATGAATAATTTTCATCTGCAATAATTTTGTGCGATTCTCCTGATTCAAAATCAAGGCTGACAGAATTCAGGTTGAAAAATGAAAGTATATCTGCATTGGGATTGCCATCGAATTTTACACTAAAAACATGATCGCCGTTAAGTAAAAGCTGCTTTCCGATAACTACAGTTGTATAGTTAACCTCTGAAGTTGAACCAAATTGAAAAGGCTTCGTAATTTCGGGTTCAGAGCCTGAATAAGTTACTGAAAGTGAAGAAATACAAGAGATCTGGCTGTTTTCCTGAAATTGAAAAGTAATTTTTTCAAGAATTAAGGGATGAACGCTATCATCAATGCTGAATTTAACCAGCACCAGTCCATTATCGGTTTTACCAAGAAACAATGGGATATGCAGTTGCACCAGTTCAGTTGACGAAAGATTGATTTTTATAATTCCGGTCTCTTTCTCGCATTGAAAGGCAATTGTAGTCATTATCAGGAAGATGAGCAATAACATTTTGAATTTGAAGTAATTATCCTTTATTTTTTCCATAGATTAAATTCCAGTTGTTTCTTCAGAAAATTCAGCCTTTTCTGGTTCATAAAAAATGATGAAAAATATATTCTTTAAAGATAATTGAATTTTTCCCTCAAAAATCCACAAATAATCCTCCTTATATTTGAATTTATTCATTAAATGCAATTTACCTAACTTACTTAATGCAGGTTGATTTTACTTTAATTCTAATGATAAAGAAACTGTTTCGCACTGGAAATTTTGGTCTATTAGAACCAAAGGATCATCCAATCTCCTTCATGCAAAGCATAACTGATAAGATGTTATGCTTGTAATGCAGGATCAGATTGATTACTTTTGTTTTGACTGCGTGGATTATGGCTGGCTAAAAAATCTTCCTGAATATCAATTGCAAAATTTAATAATACCGAATCATGTCAAACATCAATCTTGTAATTGAAGAAAGAACTGCTGACATCGGAAAATTTCAGGTGGGCAGGCTGCTTCCTTTTCGCCTTAAAAGGATGATTGGCCCGTTTGTCTATATCGATCATATGGGTCCGGTGCTATTGATCGGGAATGAAAATATGGATGTTTTGCCACATCCTCATATCGGTTTATCTACACTTACTTTTTTGATGGAAGGTAGTCTGATGCACAGGGATACCCTGGGCAATGAAATTGAAATCAAACCCGGAGAGGTGAACTGGATGACTGCAGGGATTGGTATCGTTCATTCCGAGCGTACTCCGCCAATGTATCGCAACAAATCCAAAAACATTCACGGACTGCAGATCTGGGTAGCACTTCCCAAAAATCTGGAAACGATGAATCCCGGATTTTTTCAAATAGAAGCTGAGGAAATTCCCAAATGGAGCATTAACAATGCCGATTACAAACTGATTGCCGGTGAAGCCTTTGGACAAAAATCACCAGTTCCGGTTTACAGCAAATTGTTCATGATTGAAATAAAAAGCGGTAAGGAGCATGCCTTAAATTTCGGGGAAGAGTTGTTTGGCGAAATAGGCCTGTTTATTCTTGAAGGAAGTGTTATCAGCGAAGGAATTGAGTACGGCCATAAAAAACTGCTTGTAATGGAGAAAGGTAAATTTGAGGGCTTCACTATGGCTGCAAATAGCATTATTTATATTTTTGGCGGCGAACCCTTTCCCGAAGAACGATTCATCGATTGGAACTTTGTATCGTCAAATAAAGAGCTGATTGCAAAAGCAAAACAAAAATGGATAGATCAGAAATTTGAGAAAATTCCGGGAGATGATCAGGAATTTCTACCTTATCCTTCTTTTAAAAAATAGACTGGCTGTTTTTATTAATCATGGTTTTCGTCATCATTCAAAATGTGGACGCTTATATTGCTTCTTTCCCTCTGGAAGTGCGAGAAATTCTGTTTCAAATCCGTGCGATTATAAAGAAAAAAGCACCTAAAGCCATTGAAACTTTAAGCTACGGAATGCCAGCTTACAAAGTTCATGGCAGTGTGCTCGTTTATTTCGCTGCTTTTAAAAATCACATTGGATTCTATGCCACACCTTCAGGACATGAGGAATACAAAAAAGAATTATCTGCATATAAACAGGGCAAAGGCTCTGTTCAGTTTTCGCTCAGCAAAACTATTCCTTATGATCTGATTGGACAAATTGTGGAGTTCAGGGTTTATGAGAACGCGTTGAAAGCGAAAATAAATAAATGATGAAATCGGTTTAAAACTGATAAATTGACAATACCTGTCTTTGATTCTGCCTAAAAATGAATTATATTTGGATTGGTTTTTGTTTTGTGAATGTGAAATCAGAAAATAAGCCGCCTTTTAAAAACAAAGCGATAAATTAACTCAAAAAACAGAAGAGATGAAAAAATGGATTTTTATAATCCCGGTATCCATGGGATTATTGTTTGCCTGTACCGGTGGCCGGCAGAATAATGAAGCACAAAAGTTAATGGACGAAAAAACCGATGCCATTGAACAATCCACTCTTGAGCTTGAAGAGGCCATTCAATCCTCCGAGCTGGAAATGGAAGAGGTTCAGAGTGAATTAGATACATTGTTAAACGATCTTTAAACAATCAATCATGAAAAAAATAATTTTGCTGGGCGCAATTGTACTTACAACTGGTGCAATGACCTTTGCCCAGGTTAAAGTGCAACAAGTTAAAAAAGAGGTTGCTGTTCAGGCTCAGGAGCAGGAAACCGGTGTGAAAGCTGTAAAGAGCCCTACAAAAACCGATCAGGCAGTCAAACAACTTCCTCCGCAGGAACCCCAGAAGGCGGATCAGCCGGTTGTAAAACCCCCTCAGAAACCACAGAATGTTCCAACAGTTTCAACTGATCCCGCCAAAAAAGCAGCAACTCAAAAGGTACAGGCTACCGACCAGAGTGTAAAACAGGTGCCTCAGCAAAAACTGCAGGAATTAGATGATAAGGCTTTGAAGGAGAAAGAGTTGATTAAGGAAAAAGAAAATGAGATCAACAGACAAAAGGAGGCTGAAAAACTCAGAATAGAAAAAGAGAAAAAACTTGAAGCTGAACGTAAAGTTTTGAGCCGTGAAGATGTTAAAGTTCCTGAATCGAAAGCAAAAGAACAAAAAGAATTAAAGTCTGATGAAAATCAGGGGAAAGGCAATGCTTATGGAAGAAACAAAGGCGGACTAAGTGGCAGGGAATTTGGCCAGCAACGTTCGGCCGATGCCAAAGCAGCTGCTCAGATCAAAAGAGATGAAGCACAACGCAAAATCCAGATTCAGCAGGATCAGGTCAATGCAAATGAAATAAAAATAAAGGAAGCCAGGGAAAGAGTTAAGGAACAAAGAGCCAAAGGCAAAATCTCTGCAAAAGACGAAAAAGCCAAAAATGAAAAGCTGAACCAGGCTGAAGAAAAGGTAAATGAAATGAAACGCATTATTGATAAACAAAAGACTGAACTCGAAAAACTCGATAAGGAACTTGAATCTCAAAAATAGTTAAACTCCTTTCGCAATTTCAATAAAAAACCGGAAAAAGCAATTTTCCGGTTTTTTAATTATAATACCTGAAGTGACATTAAAAGCCTGAATATCAGTTTTTCAATCCTTCTTTGATCCTGTCTTTCACGATTTCTGTCAGGCTTTCATAGGAGAGGCTTTCCGGGTAAACAGGTTTCAGGAAATCAATACTGATTTTGGTCCATAACCTTGGAAAATAACTACCCTTGGGCAAAGCCTTGAAAGCGCCTGAGATGGCTACCGGCACAATAGGAATTTTGAGTTCGCTTGCCAGAATGGCAAAAGTTTTCTTGAATTCGCCCATTTCTCCTGTTACTGTCCGGGTTCCTTCGGGGAAAATGATCAGGCTTCGGTTCTGCTTCAAAACTTCTGCCATTTTCTGAATGGATTCTTTCAGGTCTTTGTTCAGGTCAACAATAATAATGTTATTTCTGCTAGCCAGAAACTTCAGCCAGCGCTTGCGGATGTGTTTTTCTTTTGCATAAAAGTAAGTACGCTTCATCTGCTGATTGGTCAGGTAGGCTGCCACAAACATTCCGTCGAATGAACTCTGATGGTTGGGCGCAAGAATAAAAGGACCTTCGGGGATGTTTTCGTTACCTTTTACACGATAGCGGAAAAAGAGGTGAAAAAAGATACGGAATGAGTACATCAACCATCGCCCAAGCGCCCAGTTTCCCGGTAATTTTAGATTTACCTTTTCCAGAATTATGTTCGTCCAGTTGATGCGGGCATCTTCCTGCCTGGTCTTGTGTTCGGCAACATATTCCGATAGCTTCCGCACATCGCCAAAGGCTGTCATGGCTACCGGTTCAATACTTACTCCGAAATTCTGTTGCAGCCATGCCTGAAATCCCACCTTATCCAGAGAATCCATTCCAAGATCCATTTCAAGGTGATGGTGCGGCCTGACCTTGCGACCTTTTTCTGATTCGAGGTATATTGCAATTAATTTAAATTCAGGACTTTCAGGAGTAGTTTCAAATTCATCTTCATGTTGTTCAACTGCAAGGTCGCTGAGACGGAAGCGCTGCAGTTTACCCAGCCGGGTGCGTGGCAGATCTTTATCGGTAAGGAAAAAACGCATGATTTTTTTGTAGGGCGAAACACTGTTATTAAATGGCTCTACAACCTGTCTGCGAAATTTTGCTTCAGCCTCCTGTGAAATGCCTTCAGTTACAGTTTCAGGATCGGGGACAATAACGACTTGTAACATGTCATCCCTGAAAAATACGCCACAATCCTTAACCAATGGCGATTCCAGAAGTTTTGTCTCCAGTTCGGTGGGATTAACATTTTTCCCGTTTGAAAGGATGATGATCTCTTTTTTTCGCCCTGTAATGAAAAGGAAGCCGTCTTTGTCAAAATAACCCAAATCACCGGTGTAGAGCCAGCCATCCTGAAGCACTTCGGCAGTCTCTTCAGGGCGGTTGTAGTAGCCTTTCATAATGTTTGGCCCTGAAGCAAGAATTTCACCATCTTCAATGCGTACTTTGGTATCGAACATCAATTCTCCGGGCGAACCAATTTTTACTCTGCCTGGTCTGGTAAATGTAATCATGGGGGCTGCTTCGGTCATACCGTAGCCTTCAAGTACTTCAAAACCAAGCACCTGAAAGTCATTTCCTACTTCAGGGTCAAGGGCAGCGCCTCCCGAGACCAGCACTTCAACCGCGCCACCAAGTTTTTGGTGAACTGTGTTGAATATTTTTCTGGAAAACTTCTTAGACTTCAGCTTCGATGCGATTTTAAACAACAAACGGGCAACGGCACTCTTGTTTACCTTGTCCATGATTCCCTTGCGAATGGCAGCATAAAGCCTTGGTACCCCAATAATTACATGAATAGAATTATTGCTTAGTGTTGCCATAATATCCTCCGATGCCATGGATGGGCTGATGGCGATGGTGGCTCCCAGGTAAAGAGGTATAACCATAGTGCCCATAAGTGGAAAAATATGGTGTAGTGGCAAAAGTACCATTACATTGGAGTCGTGACGATAAATTGGAATATGCTCTGATACGGCACTTATATTGGTTATCAGGTTACGATAGCTCAGCATCACACCTTTTGGACTGCCTGTGGTGCCCGAAGTGTAAATGATAACTGCAGTGTCCTCTTCTTCATGGTCAGGATGGCCAGTCTTGGAACCCTCACATACTTCAGACTTCTCCAGTTCATTTATTATCAGCAGTTTAGTTTCAATTCCCGATTCGTTAATGGCTTCGGTCATTTGAGCACTTTTCTCTTCAGAACAAAAGACCACCGAGGGCGACGAATCTTTCAGAATGTAGGCAACTTCTGAAGTCGAAGCCATGAAATCAATGGGAATATTCACGCCCAGTTTACTCCATGTGGCGTAAAAAGTATAAATCCAGCCTGGCCGGTTTTCTGAAAATATGACTACATGATCGCCGGGATTGATGATGAACTTTTCAGAAAAAGTCTGAATTTTCTTATGCAGATTAATATAGGAGATTTTCTCATCTCCGAAAGAAATGGCAGTTTTTTCGCCATTATATTGAAGCATGTTGTACAATTCTGTTGCTTTTTAAAGGTGAAGTAAATGAATGCTGATATACAGGCTGAATTTTGGTTTAAAATCAAAGTTTTAGCATCCCGATTCATGAGGAACCTGGATTGAATGGCGAAGTAAAGCCCCGGTCATTCTTTTTGCAAAGATAATCAAATTTAGAGCAAAATACTAAAGTTGTGGAAATAACTTACAATCAATGAGTGCTTTAGAAAAAATTTGCGGCGTTTCAATAATTTAAGCTAATGAATATCTTTACCCGATCAGGACAGTTCTTTGATTTCATTGAGCAGGCTTGCTTTCTGACGGTGATTAAGATTAAGCAAATCAATTACTTTTTCGTTATTTTTGAGATCGGAGCACAGAAGAAAGTCATTGTCGATTAGCAATTGTTTTTGTTTTTTATTTAATCCTGAAATAACTGTTACGGGGTACAAACCTGTTGTTTCTATCAGCTCTTTGAGGCTTCCCCGGCGTGGATAATCCCAACCCACCAGGTGCAGTCCGATGCATTTGCCGTAATCGGCGGCATCTTCCGAAAAGCGTGTGTTTGTAACAACCCATCCCTGAAAGTTTTTCCCGGAATTTTCGGATTTTTTCTCTAAAACGGCTTTCACATCCAGAAACCTGGATTGAATATATAGCGGAATTTGTACACTGCAAATCTTTCCGGCTGTATTGTGATATTTGCATTCAATGAGATTTATTTGATTTTCCCTCCCTGCTATCACATCTATCTCATGGCTCACACATTGTCCCTGAATTATTTGTCCTGTTAGCGTGTGATATCCCATCCTCCCCAATAGCGCACCTATATATTTTTCGAAAGGGTAACCAGTCGGGCCGATTTCCAGGATTGCCTGTTTGAGGCTGTATCGCGAAGCTGTTGATTTAACTTTGGCTCTGAGTAACTGAAATGCTTTCCGGTAGATGTTTTTTGTAGGAATGCCTTCAAAGAGATTCTTTTTTATTTCATTGATAATATTGTGAATCATTTCATCGGATGCTCCGGAATTTTTCAGGGAACTATACAACTTCTCCTCAGAAAACTCCTGGTTTTCGCCCGATGATTTCCTGACGGATATGGTGCTGCTCATAATTGGAAATTAAATAAACAGGATGTAAAGTTAATGAAAGATGACGAATTTAGCCAATTGAATCGATCGTCTTGCATCTGCTTTAAGACTAAAGTTTAAGCCTTCTAGCCCTTTCAAAGACTTTCACAATGGCTGCCATCAGCAGGACTTCACCGGCAATAAATATCAGCCAGTTATAACTTTGAGGCGTATACTTTATGAGTCTCTCCATAATATCGATGATGGGAGTCGCAAAAATAATTCTTATATAATCAATTGTAAATGAAAGTATTACAATCAGGCTTCCAGCTATCATCAACAGCCATGCGGAAAATTTGATTTTTACTTCAAAACCTTTCACCTGCAGATAAATGATTGTTAGTGTATAAATTATCATGGTGATGGAAAGCAGACATGGAGCAAGCACAGGCCCGACCCAGGGAACAGGAAGTAGAAACAGGATGTCCCAGTCCAACAGGCTTGCAGGCCATCCAAGTAAAAAATACAAAAATATGTAGTAGAAAATGTCCCAGATGGCGAAGCAGAATAGGAAAAAGGCAAACCGCTGTGCAAAGTTTTTTCCGGCAATGATGGCGATGGTCAGCAGCATGATCAAAGTTGATGCCTCACGCAATAATTCGGTGAGCAATATCCGGTTTTCCAGCGGAACAAGCGGAAAGATAAATCCATCGGGATAATATAGCGACCTCAGGTAGACTACCACCGCCGATTCCATAAATCCCATGGCAATGCTGAAGACCAGGAGCAGGAATAAGATTTTGTAAACTGGTTTCATCGTTCAGGAAAAAGTCAATGCATGCGTGCTTCAAATTTTTTGATGTTTTTTATGATTAGTTTCTCAACCATCATTGGAAACCGGGGCTGCAGGAAGGCATTTAGCTTTCCCAGCGGAGTCAGAACCGTGATGAATTTTCTTTTGGTGATATTTTTTATTACAGCCAGAGCAACCGATTCCTTTGATTTCACATCTTTATTGTCCCTTGTTTTTAGCACCCTGGCTGATCCATCGGCTTCGATGGTTTCTTTTCCTGCATCAATTTCAGTGATTCCAACATAAATTAAACCAACATGGATGTTATTCCGGTGCTCTTCAATGCGTATGGATTCAGCCAGTGCCCTTAGCGCCATTTTTGAGGCACTGTATGCCGAAGTTCCGGGCAGTCCCCTTATCCCGGCGAGGCTGGAAATAAATACAATACTGCCCTGGCTTTCCCGCAAATACGGGATAGCCGGAATCGTTGGATTTGCCACACCAAGCACATTGCTGTCGAAAATGGTTTTAAAAACCACCGGATTCAGGTCAGCCACATTGCCACGCATCGATACTCCAACATTGTTGATGAGGATGTCTATTTTTCCAAAATGCTGAATTGCTTCATCAATCAGTGCTTTCCCACCTTCGGGCAATGACACATCGGCGCAAACACTGATTACGTTTTCATGTATGCTTTTGATCTCTTTTTCAGCCTCATTCAGCCTTTCAATGTTTCTTCCGTTGAGAACAATAAATGCTCCCCGGCTTGCCAGTTGATTGGCAAGCTCCCTGCCAATACCACGGCCCGATCCGGTGATTACAGCTACTTTCCCTTTAAAATCATAAGTACTCATGTTTGCGATCTTTTGTAATGGATGTCGGGATGAAATTTCAAAGCTGTAAAGCTGTTGGTCAATGCCATGCCCAAATGAACCAGAAAAGCAATCCAGATTGTTCCTGACTTGATGGTAAGAATGCACAGAACCAGGCCAAGGGGAATGGCTCCCAGGGTTTCTGTCAGGCCTTTCGGGATGTGTGTGGCCGAATACAGCGCAACGTTGATTGCAATAGCGGTCCATATACCGAGGCTTGCTGCCAGCGGAAACAACAGAACTCCTCTGAAGAGAAATTCATAGCCCAGAAGATACAGAGCCCATCCAGCAATGTTTATCCCTACAGTCCTGTTTGTCCAGATGACAGCCCTGATCATTGGATAATTTACGAGGTTCTCAGGTTTTTGAGCACTGATGTAGGCCAGCGGAATAACAACAATCCATAAACCCACAGTCCATAAAACCGAGTACATGGTAGTTTCAGGAATCCAGTTCACTCCCAGGTTGGCCAATGAATAATCAGGCACCATTAAAAGAAAAAGCAATGCCGGTAGAACTCCCATTGTTATAAAGCCGAAAATCCGGTTAAAGGTGATGTGGTTTACCGATGCCTGATCAGAATCTGTTTTTTGATAAAAATATTTCCTGACTTTTGCCGAACCGGCAGTAAACCAGTAGATAATAAAAAACAGAATGGCGGAAATTATGGGTACTACCGTTTCCTGATCGCCTTTCTGCCAGGATAAGTCAATTCCCAAAGATTGTATCATACGTTAACTTTTTTTAGGTAATTATTTTCAAGAAACCATTGGTAACATTCTTTAATCGCAATCTCAATATCGGTTTTTGTAATTTTCAGTTCTTCCCGGCTGCCGTCATCGGTCATGAACTGATTGTCGCAAGATATTCTGGCCATAGGGTAGGAAAGGAGTGGCTCCCGGCGGAACATATAGCCGTACCCACTCCCAATCAGCCCTGAGAATTTCACCAGAAAGTCGGGAATTCTGAGCCTGGGTTCTGGGATACCAACAATTCCGGAGACTTTCGCAAGAAATTCCTGGTACGACAGATTTTCATTACAGGCAAGGTAGCATTTTCCTACTTTTCCATAATCAAGGCTATTGGCAATGGCTGTGGCCACATCATTAACATGAATAAAGTTTCTGCCGCCACCTGTATAAAACTTTAATTTTCCTTTTGCTGCAGCAAGAATCATTTTGCCTGAACCCGGCAAACTGTCGTATGGACCGATCATAAAAGAGGGCAGAATGGCAAGGGCTGGTAAATTTCTGTTTTTTACTGCTTCCATTACCATGCTCAGCGCCTGGTGTTTGGTGTCAATGTAATCCAGTCCGTATTTTGAACCCGGAAATGATGATTTTCCTGAAGCATCAGGCTTTGCATTTACTGAACTTCCTGAGCCAATAAAAACTAATCTACTGATTTTGTGCTGAAGAACGGCTTCAATTATGTTAAGTGTGCCCTCAACATTTATTTTTCTGATGGTTTCAGAACGCGGGGGCCAGATGCGGGTAGATGCAGCGGCATGAATAACAACATCCTGACCTTTCATGGGTGAGATCAAAGTTTCCGGTTGAAGCAGGTCTCCGGTAAATCTTTTAATATCAAGGCCTTCCAGCGTTTTTGCTTTGGAAGTGGGGTGTATCAGGGCGCTTACCTCATGACCTCTGGCCAGTAAAAGCCGGGTAAGGTTGCTGCCAAGCATACCATCAGCTCCGGTTATCAGAATTTTCATGTTTTGGATTCGTTTTTTCCAACACAAATATGAGGGATTTTTAATAGAATCCAACCATTAGCTGTTAAATCCAGGAAAATTATTCAATAGTGATACACATAAACCGATATCATTATTGATCACAGTATTAAATGTCAGTTCGTTTTATGTGGTTTGATCAGGATAAAATGGCTCAGGTAATTTCTTTTGCTTTTGAGCTGTTGCTATAAAGTATTCCGTTTATTTGTTTCTATCTTTGCACCTTAATGGGACGTTAGCTCAGTTGGTTCAGAGCGCATGCTTCACACGCATGAGGTCACTGGTTCGAGCCCAGTACGTCCCACACTGATAAACAGCTACTTATATGTTACTCTGTAGGTGGTTTTTTGTTTATATAAAAAAAAATCGCTTTACGCTGTTTCAGCATTATTCCGGCTCAGGCATGTGATATTCGAACCCTTTGCCCCGAAAATAAACCAATGTTCCATCGTTTCTTAAAAAGCTGTCAAGGCCGCCAATCCCTTCTATTATTGTGCCTTTGGGTGAAATGTGATTTTCGAAAATCTTAAAGGTTTTCAGTGATTTGCCGTTTATTACAGTAGTGATGACTGAATCCACGGTGTAAATGTTTGCCAGAAATCCGTTCCAGGCATTGAAGGGCAGGGTATCACCAGCTTTAAGGCTGAAATCGTAAAGGATGTATTCCCTTTGTCCGGTAAAATAGTTGTGGAAGTAGCTGCTGTTTGTTGCAATATACACCCTTCTGGTTGCCGCATCCTGCCTCAGAAATGCTGCATATCCGGTTCTTACCGTCAGGGTTCCGGGAGTTTGCTCGGGAGATTCATCCTTCAGGTTCCAACGATAATTTTTCCTGACCCAGTGTAACTTTTTATATAGGTGTGGTTGCTCGGGCAAAAAGTTGTCATAACCCAGCATGGTAGGCCGTATAAGTGTCGTATCTCCCGAAAAATAGAACCAGGAAGTGTCAATGTTGTAAGTCCAGTTATCATAATAAGGATGACTTACTCCTACTGTATAGCGGCGGGTTTCTATCCAAAGGGCAGAGTCAGGAAAAAGAAAAAAATCTTCTTCAATAATAAGGCTATCCGGATCAGGAATTACAGGATCATGAACCACATCACCAGGTTCCTTTCTACAGGAAAATAATAACAAGATTAAAATTGCAGTTACGATCTGTAAGTAAGGTTTCATGAGTTCGGCTTTGGGGATTAAAGTTATGGTGTTATTTAATTATTACAATGAATTATTTCGAATAAAACAATAATCTGAAACCTTAAGGTCTTAAATTTGGATTTCAATTTGATTGATCAAACAAATTCATCGCCATGAATAAGAAAAACAAACCTGATGCATCGGGCCGCCGTAATTTCTTTAAACTGGCTGCTGCCGGAAGCCTGGGTGCAATCCTCGCTCCGTCACCACTAAAAACCGTTCTGTCGCAGGTTCAGGACACTGATAAACCGTCCACCAATATTGCCGATGCATTGAAATTTCCAAAAACTGAGACATCCATGCCCGGGAAATTTCCTGGCAAGGTAGTGAAAGTTTATAATCCGGGCTCTGTTGAGGATGATAAACCGGTAAAACCTGTGGCCTACAAAATGCTTTCAAATGCCATGCTGAAACTGACAGGTGCTGAATCACTTTCTGAAGCCTGGCTGATGTTTGTGCAGCCACATGAGAAAATCGGGCTGAAACTGAACCCCATAGGCGGCAAACTGCTGTCAACCAGTCATGAGGTGGTGCAAAGTGTGATTGACCAATTGTTGGAAGCGGGCATTCCGAAAGAGAACCTTGTGCTTTTCGACCGCAGGGAGTTTCAGTTGCACGAAGCTGGTTTTACTGCTGAAGCCTATCCAGATATCGGAATAACCGGCACCGAAAAAAAGGATGCCGACGGTTCATATTACGGCAAGGATGGAAAATTGTACAGCGAGGAGATGATTGACAGGGATTGGTATTATTTTGCCGATGTAGATGGAGAATATGACGATTATACAATACCGTATATGGTAAACGGGGGCAAGTATTCTTATTTTACGAAAATCTGCACACAGCAACTTGATAAAATAATCAATATTCCTTTACTGAAAAATGCAGGAGCATCCATTACATTGTGCCTTAAAAATCTGGGTTATGGTGTAATATCAAATACCGGCCGGCTGCATGCTCAACTCTGGGGTGATACCAGCGCCGAAGTATGCTGTTTCCCTCCGGTGCGCGATAAGGTTGTGCTGAACATTGCCGATGGACTCCGTGGTTGCTTTCAGGGCGGGCCTGGCGCCAATCCACAGTTTATCTGCAACTATAACACTGTTTTGGTTGGAACTGATCCTGTGGCTGTTGACCGCATTGGCTATGATATTGTGCTCGCAAAACGCATTGACGAAGGCATACAGCAGGAAGATTCTCCCCGCGGCCGGCAGTTTATGGAATATGCAGCTCAACTTGGGTTGGGTGAAGCCGATATAACAAAGATCAACCTGATCGAAATGAACAGCTAACAGAAAGGCTTTATACTTATTGATTTAATAACTCCTTATACTTTGAAATATTCCGGATGAACAAAATATTCACCCTGATTATCCTTGTCTGTGCGATGAATATCGCAGCACAGGAAACCTTTGTGTTTGACGAAGGCAGTGTGCCGGATATAAATTCCCTGAACTCCAGGTTCTTCGACCATGACGGACTTTGGGGTTACATTAATGGTGGCGCCGACCTTTACCTGGAGTATGGTTTTGAGCAGATTACTGTGTTAGATGTTAAAGCCAATGGCCTTGATTATAAGGCTGATATCTATAAAATGACTTCGCCCGAAGCTGCATTCGGCATTTTCAGCATCTCCCGATACAAATGCAGGGATTCAGGCGTGCTGTGCGAAAATGATTGCGCCACGCCTTATCAATACATTGCCGCCAAAGGAACTTATTACCTCTCGGTTTCAAATTCAACCGGTTCACTGGAGCACCAGGAAATTATTCTTAAAATTGCCAGAGAAATCCTTGCGCAGATACCCATTGAAAAAGTAACCGTTCCTTCCATTTTCAGCCATGAGCTATTGTCAGATAATTCAGGCAGTCTCAAGCTGATAACCGGACCCCTTGGGATGCAAAATGGTTTTGTCCGCTGGGATAGGTTGTTTACCGGTTTCACCAACTATACCGTCTGGATTTTGCCGGTAAAACAAGATGACACAAATTACACTGTTTCACTGGTGTCATTTAAGAATAATGAGGATGAGGTTTCTTTCCTGAAGAAAAATGAGCTTCAATTGAAAAATGCTTCAATTTTGTTTCCAAACAGAGATGGCGGTTTTTTCCTTTTCGAAGGAAATGTTCCTGATAATCTGCTGAATATGATACAGAACGGCGGTTACTGAAAGGGTACAATAGATCCTGTAAAGATTAATTCAACCTTGCCAACTGGTTGAATCACTGTGCTGAATTCACATCTCCTTATTTTTTTTGTTTCATTGTCTGAATGCCCTGACTATTAAAAGTAAGCGTTCAATCTAAAATATTTTTTAAGTTACATCGGTCACGATGCTGCTGTTCGGCTGTCAATTTTCCTGATTTTGGAATAAATCATACTAAAAAATATTTTGTATATTGTTGAAAAACAGATATATAAAAAGTCATTGTAAATAAAATCAACAGGTGTTTAAAAAATATACAATCAGCCTAACAAACAGAATATCAATAATATATAAAATAATTCTAAAATAAGTGTATAAAAAATCAACACATTCGATTGTATATAAAATAAACAAAAACTTTATAACAAATTGAATATCAATAGGATAAAAGGTTAAAAACTCCTTTGGCACACTTGTTGCCTATGGGTATGCGTAACTAAGAAACTTCGGAATAAAATACTTAAACAATATAAACTTAACCACCATGAAAACAAGATTCTTTTTAAGCGCAATGCTTCTGTTTGTTTTTGGGTTTTCAACCTATATCAAAGCAGAAAACGAAGCCAGTCAAAAGCTTACTGTAGCAGCAACACCCGGATTTGAGGCTTTGCTCTCAGGCTGGGAAGCTGCTTACAACAGCTCAAATCCGGAAAGTCCGGTCATTACCGCCGAACAGTCAAAAGCAGGTTTATGGGTTACAGGTTCAGAATATCTAAGCCAAAATCCGGAATTAAACAAGAAATCGGTGATTGTTGGACGCAATGTTATTGTTCCGGTCTTTAACTCAAACCACCCTTATGCTGATCTGATAAATCAGCAAGGTGTGACTCCTTCATCACTTTCAAATCTGTTTCAGAGCGGTGAAATCATGAACTGGTCAGTACTTACAGGCAATAAAACTGCCGGTAAAATTAAACTGGTTGTGATGAATGATCCTTCCATGCTTAGGCAGATTGAAATTTTCCTTAAATGCAAAATCGACATGGATAGAGTTACGGTTTGCGCTACCGAAAGTGATTTCCGCACTTTGATTTCCAGCGATGTTTTAGCACTTGGGTTTGTGAATTTGCCGGTTGTCCTCAATGAAAATGAAGCTGCATTTGCTAAAAATTTCAGTATACTTCCTATCGATCGCGACGAAAATGGCCGTATAGATCCTATGGAAAATTTTTATCAGGATGCCGAAACTTTCACAAGATCGGTTTGGATCGGAAAATATCCTCAAACACTCATCAACAGTATTTCAATTGCTTCGGCATCTGCTTCTCTGAGCCCAGATCAGGCCGCCTTTATCAACTGGGTACTCAGCCAGGGACAAAATCAATTGGTAATCAATGGATTTACTGAACTTTCAGGACCAGAACGCCAGGCTAACCTTTCAAAACTTAGTCAGCCTTTAATCATAACAGAAGTTACTGACACTTTCTCTGCAAAACTTATTATGTTGCTTATGATTATTGGTGGTATTGCAATAATTGGACTTTTAGTTACCTGGTTATTCAGTACAGGTATCAAAGATGCCAAACCACTTGCAAACAGACAAGTATCCGGGGTTTTTAATGAGGGCAGTCTTGCAATTCCAAAAGGACTTTTATTTGACAAAACCCACACCTGGGCTATTATGGAAGCCAATGGAAGCATTAAAGTGGGATTAGATGATTTTATTCAGCAACTTACCGGGATTGGAACAAAAATTTCGGCAATGGAACTGGGCGAAAAAGTTACTAAAGGCGACCGTCTGATAACTATTTTGAGTGAAGGAAAACAAATGTCGCTCAGGTCACCCATATCTGGTATTATAAAGGCAAAAAATCCTGATGTTGAACAAGGCATTACACCGGGTTCACTTGTCGAAAACTGGATTTACAAGATAGAACCAGCCAACTGGAAACGTGATTCTCAGTTTATGTTCAGGGCCGACCAATATAAAGAATGGCTGAAGGGAGAATTTACCAGACTTCGCGACTTCCTTGCCAGCACAATGAATGCACATGCACCTCAATACGCACACATAACCCTTCAGGATGGCGGTGAGCTTAAAGAAGGCCTGTTGACTGAGCTCGGACCCGAGGTATGGGAAGACTTTCAGAATGGCTTCCTTGATTCAGTAAGATAATCACAGAAAAATTTTCAATCAAACCTAAACCTTTCACTCTACTAACTAACTCCTATGATTATCAATCGACGAAATTTTTTCAAGGCGATGGGAGCAACTGCGGTTGCCCTTTCGATAGGCAAAGAGGCTTCAGCATCTGCCGGTGAAATTTTGCAAAACGATGACGAACTCAACGGTATGTTGTACGACAATACCAAATGTATCGCTTGTCATGGTTGCGAATACGATTGTGCCGAGGCACATGGTCTTGAGTATCCCGATATTCCGGAAAATCCTCCGATACGAAAGACCAACGAAGCACAACTCACTGTTGTCAACACCTATGAAACCTCGAAAGGGCCAATGCATGTCAAAGTTCAGTGTATGCATTGCAACCAGCCGGCCTGCGATGCTGCCTGCCTCACCCAGGCAATGCATAAAATGGAAGATGGCCCGGTTGTCTGGCGCGAAGACAAATGCATGGGGTGCCGCTATTGTATGATATCATGCCCCTTCGACATTCCGAAATTTGAGTATCAGAGCACCAATCCAAGGATCATGAAGTGCGATTTGTGTTATGAAAGGCAGAAGGAGGGCGAAATGCCAGCCTGTGCCTATAACTGTCCTCAGGAAGCCCTGTTGTTTGGAAAACGAAGAGACCTGATTAAAGAAGCAAGAAAAAGAATACACGAAGAGCCAGAAAAATACATCGATTATATTTATGGCGAATACGAAGCAGGTGGAACCTCATGGATGTACCTTTCGGGTGCACCGTTTGAAGAACTGGGATTCAAAACCAATATCCAGAAATCTTCATACCCCGGCCTTACCAAAGGGTTTATTTCGAGCATAGCTCCGGTCGATATATTATTGCCTGCTGCATTGCTGGGTATTTATGAAGCAACAAAATCCCGGACCAATCATTCAACCGAAGAAGAGGAATAGCCATGGACAAAACACAAATCGTATATACAGATAATAAGGACAATAAATTCTGGAAATTTATCCTGAATGAACTGAAACCCAAAGGAAAGATATTCACTCTTTTCAACATTATCAGTTTTCCGGTGATGGTATTGGGAATCATAATCATTTACATCCGTTTCAGGGATGGCATAGGTGCTGTAACCAACCTGAACCAGGAAATTCCCTGGGGATTGTGGATTGGTTTTGATGTGGTTACCGGTGTTGCATTTGCTGGAGGGGCGTATATTCTGGTATTCATGGTCAACATTCTGAACATGAAACAGTACAAACCCATCTTACGTGTAACGGTACTCAACGGATTCCTGGCCTATCTTTTTTATTCGGCAGCCCTTTTGCTCGACCTTGGCCGTCCGCTAAAGGTCATCAACGTTATCATTGGAAACAATTTCGGTGTCAGCTCAGTACTGTTTCTTGTCGGATGGCACTTTTTACTCTATATGCTCGCACTTTTGCTTGAGTTTTCGCCGGCAATTGCGGAGTGGCTCAATGCCAGAAAGCTAAGGAAAGTGCTGACAGGTATAAGTCTGGGAGCCGTTATTTTCGGAATCACCCTCTCGGTTCTTCATCAATCCGGAATCGGAGCCTTGTACCTTATGGCCGTCGATAAAATTCATCCGCTGTGGTATAGCAATTACCTGCCCCTGCAATTTGTGGTGGCCAGTGTATTTGCAGGTATTTCGATGGTAATTTTAGAAGGGTCAATCAGCCATAAAGTTTTCTCCTATCAGTTGGAAAAAGACGCGCATCATCAGCACAATAAAATACTCACCGGTTTATCCAAAATCTGTGCAGGAGCCTTATTCGCCTACTTTTCGCTAATGGTTATTGTTTTTGTGCATGGTAAAGACTGGAAATATATGAACTCAGGATGGGGTTCGTGGTACCTATTCGAAATGATTGGATTTGTAATACTTCCTATGATACTTTTCTATTTCAGCTACAGGCACAAAAATATGATTCTGATTCGTGTGGCTGCGGTGCTTACACTGTTGGGAGTTATCCTGAACAGAATGAATATATCAATTATAGTCTACCGCTGGATGGATGTCGAAAGATATGTACCCACCTGGCAGGAGTTTGTGGTAACCTTCACCATCATTTTCATTGAAGTGTGGGTTTTCCGCTGGATTATTACCAGAATGCCCGTTCTTCGGAAATCTCCGGAATGGGTTCGTGGAGATCATTAACCTAAAAACATCATAAAAAATGGACACATTTCATTATTACAACATGTTCGAAACCAAGGGAATCGAATATCTGATTACCATTGTATTTTTCCTGCTGCTTATCCCTTTCTGGATCATCCTTAATAACCGTGAAAAAGTAGTCAAAGGCATTCAATATGCACTGGGCGTTCTCTCATTGAGTAAAATCAGAATACCACAGGGTATTTATTACTGTCCCGATCACACCTGGACCTACCTTCGCAAGACCGGAGCAGCCCGCATAGGCGTTGACGATTTACTAACCAGCATTACCGGAAAGCTCATGCTTGAGCCTGTTGTAAATGAGGGTGCCGAAGTTAAAAAAGGAGATCCCATTGCAAAAATCATTCAGGATAAAAAGCAACTGACCGTGCATTCTCCATTAACTGGCACAATAAAGCTGTCAAATCATCAGATTATGGAAAATCCTGATTTGATATTGAGTGATCCTTATGGACAGGGCTGGATGTTTGAAATTAAACCACAGTCGTGGAAGTCCGAAACAAGTGGTTATTACCTGGCAGATGAAGCTGTAAAATGGACCTCGGACGAAATCGTACGCTTTAAGGATTTTCTTGCGCAATCACTTCAGAAACATAACGACACGCCATCACTGCTTGCGTTGCAGGATGGGGGTGAACTCCGCAAACACCTGCTTGCCGATCTGCCTAATGAAGTGTGGATTGATTTTCAGCATGATTTTTTGAAAACTTCCTGAGCAGAAGGCAAAGCGCGCTGAAATGGCTTGTCACAGGGGCTGTAAATGTGCTTAAAAAATAAAGCTCCGGACGTTTTACTAAATCTGCCCGTACCAATTAGAATCAGCCGCAAAAGTCTTAACTTAGCGGCTGGTTTTTTAATTTCATTCCATATTCTCAGCGAGATGAATACAACAGATGGATCAAATAAGTTAAAGTCATCGGGGAGATTCCGGACACTGGTAAACAAGTATCTGCGCTTTCATTCATCAATTTATAGCCGTGTACTAATTATGATAGCCCTTATGGCGGTGATGTTATTTGTCTCATTCAGCATCATTTTCCGATCGGTAAACGATCAATATCTGAATGCCATCATTCACCAGAATGGCAACAACATCAGTTCCATCGTTGAAGGGGCGCTGTATCATTCAATGCTCCGAAACGATAAAACCGCGTTATACAATACCCTCGATATTATCAATTCGCTGAGTGGTATCGATGAGGTAAACCTTTACAACGATTTTGATACCCTGGTTTACTCTTCGTTTTCTGCAGATGCCACACATTTCAATGAGCCAAACTGCATAAAGTGTCATGAATCGTTGGATGCACTTTTTCCGGGTAATGCCCGGACTTATCGTATTGTTGATGTAAACAGCGCCTGCAGCATGTACAATGAGCAGAATAAAAACCGATACCTTTTGATCCGCAACCCTATACTGAATGAACGATCATGTTATACCAGCAGTTGCCATGCTCACGGCGAAGGTGAAGACATTCTTGGGTCATTGATCATAAAGATGCCACTTGCTGAATTCGATGCGGCAGTCACCAAATCTTCATCAAAATATTTCTCATTTGCTGTACTGGCTACTTTTTTACTTTCTGCCATTCTGGTTTTATTTACCCGAAGGAACATTAAAAAACCTCTGAATGAACTGGTTGAAGCCAGCGTTTCTGTTGCCAGAGGCGACAAAGATAAACGTTTGATCATCAGGCCAAGACAACTTGATGATATGCGAATTGTCTCCATCGCGTTCAACGAAATGCTTGATAAACTTAAATCGGCCAATATTGAACTCGAAAACTGGTCGAGGCAACTCGAACATAAGGTACAGAAAAAGTCGGAAGAACTCAGCTCGGTTCAGAATGAACTGATCCAGATTGAAAGGATAGCCTCACTGGGGAAACTGTCGGCTTCGGTCGCCCACGAACTTAATAATCCTTTGTCGGGCATATTGGTGTATGCTAAACTCATTCAGAAACAGCTCAATAGTCCCACGCTAGATGATGCCAAAAAAGATTCGGTGATGAAACATCTGCGGCTGATTGAGACAGAAACCAAGCGTTGTGGCGACATTGTAAAAGGTTTGCTCGATTTTTCGCGCAAGGATCAAACCGATTTTGAGCCCTGCCACATCAACGAAATCCTTAAAGAGACTTATGACCTGGTGCATCATCAGATGAAAATTTCCAACATCGGGTTTCTGATAAACTTTGAAGCTACAGCCGATATGATCTCCTGCAGTCCAAACCAAATCAAACAGGCCTGCCTGGCCATGCTGGTCAACGCATCGGAAGCAGTACCTGAAAATGGCGAAGTCATCATTAAAACCCATAATCCCGACGAAAAGCACATCGTCGTCGAAATAATTGACAATGGAAAGGGGATTTCGGAAGAGAACCTTCCGCACATATTTGAGCCCTTCTTTTCGACCAAGCACGAGGCATCGGGCATCGGACTTGGCCTGGCTATCGTACATGGCATTGTTCAAAGCCATAAAGGGCAGCTTTCAGTAGCTTCACAACCAGGAAAAGGAACAACATTTTCAATTACATTACCACTCACCGGAATAAAAAATCTTTAAAAAATGGCAAAGAAAATATCAATGCTCATCGTAGATGACGAGGAATCGGTCAGAGATTCTCTGTACAACTGGTTCATCGAAGACGGATATGATGTGCAGTCGGCAGAAAATGCAAAAACTGCACTTAACATGATAGAAAACAAGGCATACGATATTGTTCTGGCCGATATCAAAATGCCCGGCATGGATGGTTTGGAAATGTTAAAACGCATAAAATCAATCAAATCCGATTCGGTAGTTATTATAATGACTGCTTTCGCCACGGTAGATACAGCTGTTCAGGCGCTCAAAGATGGTGCTTTTGATTATGTTACCAAGCCATTTGATCCTGATGATTTGTCACATCTTATCCGCAATGCTACAAAACAGATTGTACTGGCAAATGAAAATGAAAATCTAAGGAGCCGTATTGTAACGCTTGAACATGTCGAAGACCTGATCGGCAACAGCGCACCCATGCAGGCTGTGCTTAAAGAAGTGGAAAGGGTTGCGGTTTCCAATGCTTCGGTAATCATAACAGGAGAAAGTGGTACAGGTAAAGAACTAATTGCCAGGGCTATACATGCAAATTCTCCGCGAAGATTTTTCTCAATGGTGAGTGTTCATTGTGGTGCATTATCCGAAAGTTTGCTCGAAAGCGAACTGTTTGGCCACGAAAAGGGAGCTTTTACCGGTGCTGTGTATAACCGCAAGGGCCGTTTTGAAATGGCCGATAGCGGAACCATTTTCCTTGATGAAATTGCAACTATTTCGCAAAAAATGCAAATTGAACTCCTTCGTGTACTCGAAAGTAAAAGCTTTACCCGGGTTGGAGGGAACAAACAAATTTCATCGGACTTCAGGGTGATATGCGCCACCAACAAAGACCTCAAAAAAATGGTCGACCTGGGCACTTTCCGTGAAGATCTTTATTACAGGCTGAATGTAGTTAATATTCTTATTCCGCCTTTGCGTGAGCGCAGAGAAGATATACCCATTCTGGTAGATTATTTTATCCGTAAGTATTGCAATGCCATGAGCCGAAACCTCATGACTATTGAACCAGCCGCTTTACGAAAGCTTCAGGAATTTGATTTTCCGGGCAATGTACGAGAACTCGAAAATATGATTGAACGGGCCATTGTTGTTGGTAACGGCAAAGAAATCAAGGTAAAGGATCTGCCGCTCAGCGGAGTGGCTCAGGCTACTCCCAGCTCGGTTGAAAGCCTCGATGATCTTGAAAAGAAACACATACAGATTATTCTTGACAAGTATAACTGGAACATTTCCAGGGCATCGAAAGCACTTCAGGTTGACAGGGTTACGCTCTATAACAAGATAAAGAAATTCGATCTTAAACAACCCAATTGACCAGAAAATCATCTATCTTTTTTTTCTGAAACCCTGACTGCCAATCAACCCAAGGTAAATGAGTCTGCCCTCAGTACAACTTATCGCAATAGGTAACCCCGAGATTAAAATACTGGGGGAGCTATCGAAAATTGTAGGGCACGAATTCGCAGTTCCGGTTAATCTCAGAACTATTTACATGGATCTGAATCCTTATTTTGATCCAACGCGCAAGCAATATAACGGCAATGTCTTGCTCAGGGAAATAGATCTGAATTTTGGAAACGACGATACAAAAACCATAGGTTTGTTTGCTGTTGATTTGTTTATTCCCATTCTTACCTATATATTTGGACAGGCCTACCTGAATGGCAGGAGTGGCATAGCTTCGGCTTACCGACTCAGGAACGAAAGGTATGGCCTGCCCGGCGATGATGAGGTACTGAAACAAAGATTCAGCAAGGAAATCATTCATGAACTGGGCCACGCTTATGGGCTGATCCATTGCCACACACCCCGCTGTGTGATGCAGTCGAGTACCTATGTTGAAGATATCGATCAGAAAAAGACTGCTTTGTGTAATGATTGCCGCGAAAAGCTGGGATTGGTAACGATTAAACCGGGGTGATAATCCGCCTTTTGGTTTTTCAATGGAAAACTAAACTATTCATGTAGTCAATTCCATTATATTTTCCCAACATTATGGCGCATTGCTGGCATTCGGAAAGCTCCGTGGCTGTGAAACAAAACCGGGCGCATCAGAAATCATATCCCAAAACAAGCAGGGTTGCCCTTAGGCATGTGAAGTTCAGATTTCTAAAATCACTTTTCAAATTTTATTTTACTTTTAATGCACCGAAGATCAAATATAAATCATGAAATATATTTTTTTTATAGCCGTATTCAATGCATTGTTTTTTGCGATTCTTATTCTGCAGAAAAAAAAAGCATTGCATGATAAAATATTGATTTACTGGTTACTATATTTAGGTTTATATACTGGCATTTATACGTTGTTTTCTGAAACCTTATTCACAGGTTTTCACCTGCTTTCGGCAGGTTTTATTTCTTTACTAATGCTTCATGGGCCTTTCCTGTATTTATATATTGCTGCATTGATTGAACAAACATTTCAGTTCAACTGGAAAAACCTGCTCCATTTTCTTCCTTTCGTACTCTTCAACATTTTTCTGCTTGTTGCTTCCTTATTTCCGGAAATATCGGGAAGAATAAGGTTAGACCATATAGATAGTGAACAGGGTATCCCTTTACTTTTTAACCTGTTTTTGATACTCACGGCATTATCGGGTCCGGTCTATTTTCTTTTGTCCATCAGACTTTTCAGGAAAATGGACATCGATATTTTCAATAATTTCTCTACGGCTGAAACTATTAATCCCGACTGGCTCAGAAAACTGGTTTATTCATTTGGAGCCATCTGGACCGTATTGATCATTTTTGCCTCTATCCATCACCTTTTCCATTTTTTCTCATGGGTTTTTTGTACCGATGGATTATTCCTTTCATTATCCTTTTTTATCATGCTGATTGGATATTTTGGCTTAAAGCAGAAGGAAATCTTTATTCATTATCCTGGACAAGAAATTGAATATGTTACAGAACCTAAGGCAAAATATGCAAGAACGCTGTTAAAGGAAAAAGATATTGAAATTTATGCAGACAAAATAACCCACTTTATGAGTTTGGAAAAACCTTACCTGGATGCTGATCTCACATTGCCGCAATTGGCTGGCATGCTCGAAATGCCGGCGCATCACCTTTCAAGGGTTATTAATGAAAAGTTCAAGGTCAATTTCTTTGATTTTGTTAACAGGTACAGGGTAGAGGAAGTGAAATCTAAAATAGACAACCCCCGGTTTGATAATTTATCTCTATTGGGTATTGCCTTCGATTGTGGATTTAATACCAAATCGGCTTTCAACAGGGTATTTAAAAAAATTACCGGACAGACACCTACCAAATATAAGAAACAATCATAGTGCGCTGCCCTTCAATATATTACATTATTAAAAAAGTCCTATTTTATAATTATGGACATTAATCTGGCGCTCAATGGGTACTACTTTACGAAGTAGGTCGCATATCGAAAGTCCTGAATGTACTTTTGTATCAATATTTTTTCAGTAAGAACCAATAAACAAATTACTATGAAAGCAAAAGTATCCGATCGGGGAACTGAGAGTCATGTGAAACTCCACCCGAAAGCCAATGTAAAATCATTGCTCTTTATCGCGATGACCTCTTTTTTAATGATGTTCGCAACACTTCCTGCATCTGCACATTGCGATTCTTACGATGGACCCACCATTAAGGATGCAATCAAAGCGCTTGAGACCAACAATGTGACTCTGGTTTTGAAATGGATTAAGCAGCATCAGGAGCAGGAAATCATATCTCTGTTCAATAAAACGTATAGCCTGAGAAATGGAGACAAAGAAGTTTATACCATTGTTGAAAAGCACTTTTTTGAAACCCTGGTAAGGCTCCACCGTGAAACCGAAGGTGCCCCTTATACAGGCCTGAAACCTGCCGGGACAACCAAAATGATTGTTAAGCTAAGCGATCAGGCATTGGAACAAAATGATATTGATGGCCTGCTCATAAAGCTAAACAACCATACGGATGCGGTGATAAGGGCAAAGTACGAAAAAGTCGCAATATTAGAAAAAGCTAAAAATGAATCTCCTGAAAAAGGCCGCGAATATGTGGAAGCGTATGTTGATTACACCCATACCCTGGAGGCTATACATGATATGGTTGAACGAGGAAGCGGACATTCAGTCCATAAACATTGAAAGTGCATGAACCGAGCCTAAATTTACAGAGAGTTGTATCATCTTCCCCGATGAATTTCGGGGAAGATTTCTTATTTCAGATTCACGAAAATGTTGAAAATGAAAATTGTGTACGATCATATGTATTAAGGAGATTTTCCTTATTTCTTTTCGGCTATTTAGGTCTTCTCAAATAGCTATAAACATCTTATATCAATTTAAATTAAGACAATGAAAAAAATGATTTTTCTGCTTGGTTTGGTGATTCTGGTAAGCGCAGCTTTTACGCAGGAAACAAGAAAAGGGCTTATTGGCATTGCAATCGGGCCATCCATTCCACTGGGTGATTTTGGCGACAGTGAATTTAACAATGAAGATGCCGGGTATGCAAAAACCGGCATGCATTTAAATTTTAATTTCAGCTATAAATTTAATGAGAACCTGGGCATAGCAGCCTTATGGACAGGAAATGCACATGCCATAGATGCTGAAAGCATGATTGAATTGTTCTGGGCCACTGACCAGTCGCTTAATTGGGAACTGGAAACCGAGGCATGGTCGTCGGGTAGCCTGATGGGCGGATTGCTTGTTTCGTTTCCTTTCAATAAAATAGACTTTGATATTAAAGGACTCATCGGATTTTCTTCTTCAACCATCCCAAACATCATTGTAAATGCATCCGATGGCTTTAATACTGTTGAAATAAAACAAAATGAAGCTGATGCAATGGCTTTGGCAATTAATCTCGGAGCAGGTTTCAGGTACAACGTTTCAGAAAAAATGGCACTGACCCTGAATATGGATTATTTCACTACAAAACCTGAATTTGAAGTCGCTACTACCTCAGATTTTGGATTTTCGTCAAACGACAAAATCAAACAGGCAATGAACATGCTGAATTTTTCGTTTGGCATCGGATACCGTCTGAAATAAACTGACCACAGCCTGTAAGACTTAAACCCCGCTCCCGCGCGATTGCATCGCGTGGTAAATAATAATTACCGATAAATATTCAGTAGTGAAATCGATTATACCGGAGAAAAGGGAATTTTTATACAATATTATTGTAGTTAAATGCTGCCACAAGATACAATCCCCGCTCCCGCGCGATTGCATCGCGTGGTAAATAATAATGAGCAATCGAATCCCAGCCTGACTGCATCGAGCACATCGGAGCAGACTGGAACTTCAGGACTGAACCCAGATTGCTTCGGGAATTAATTTGTATTTTCCCCTTTTTTCTAAAGCGTAAAACATTCGAAAGCAATAGCTTATGCAGGACATAATCAAAATAAAACGGTTGAGATCCCGGAATTCTTATCGGTGGATAAGTATGCATCCCGAAAACCCAACCGTTTCTTATTGTCAGTTGTTATGAATTTATAAGGTTAAGACAGCCTGATTATAAAAGATTATAAACTAATAACGGCTGTTAACCAGTTTAAGTGTGCGGATGGTTCCGTCGGTAAACTGAAGCACGCAGATAGACAAGCCGGGCTTAAGCAGATTTCCTTCAACTTCTATCTCGTAAATCGTTTCAACTTCAACTGGCCCATCGAAAAGAGTCAATATCTCACGGCCTGTGTAGTCAAATAACCTGAGTGTAGCATTTCCCTCTGATTCAACTGTAAAAGAAACTGTGGTGCTATTATTGAACGGATTAGGATAGGCTGTAAATTCGCTCGGATAGTATCCGGTAGCTTCTGAAACAGGAGATGAGCTGAATGGCGGACAATTGTGGTCGGCGCCGCAGGCAGCGATCGAACCACCCTGATCAAGAATTGCGCCTACAGCTTCAACCGCAATGCAAAGGGTAATTGGTTTGCCGGGACCCACAGGGGTTATAGAAGGTGGTGCAAAATGACATACCTCCACTTTATCAAGTTTATTGCCACAGCGAACATCGACCACGCAGATTGTCACATCATCGGTTATGCTGCAACCGTTAGCATCGGTGAGGGTCACTGTATAGGTCGTTGTTATCAGTCCGGGGCATACCGTATGGGTTTGTTCGCCTCCATCGCTCCATGATATGTTGTACGGAGGGACCCCGCCTCCTTCTCCTGACCAGTTGATGATGGCACATTCCATTGGTGGGTAGCCGTAATAAACCGTTTGGTTATCACCTGCATCTATAGTCAGTGGGTCAGGCTCGATGAGGGTAATCGCTAAACTGATAGAGCAGCCGTTGAGGTCGGTGGTGGTAACTTCGTAAGTGCCGGCAGAGAGGCCTGTGGCGGTAGCCGTTGTCTGCCCGTCACTCCAGAGGTAGCTGTAGCCGGGGACACCCCCGCTTGCTAAAGCTGTAGCCCAACCATCGCTACCTCCGTTACACGATATGTTATAGCCGTTATAATTGCTTAATGATTCAATAGATAATTCCAGCAATGGAGGTTGCTGCAGACTGAAATTAAGGCTTGTATTGCAACCGTTCGCGTCATAGATGTTGACGCTGTAATCACCTGCGGCGAGGGAGGTAGCCCTTTTTGTAGTCTGCCCATCGCTCCAGAAGTAACTGTAGGGTGGAGTTCCTTCAGCGGGGAAGGCTTCAGCCCAACCATCATTGGCTCCGTTGCATGAAACGTTGAACCCATTATAATCAGAAAAAGTGATTCCTGAGGTGAGTTCATTGGGTTCAGTCACCAAATAACTAAGTGATATACCACATCCATTAGCATCGGTTACGATTACAGAGTAATTGCCTGCCTGCAATCCGGTTCTGTTTTGGCCGGTGTCTCCGTCGTACCACTGAAATTCAAAAGGCTGAGCTCCACTGACCGTTAGTGTAATGGCCCCGTCGGATTCGCCGGCACAGGTTATGTGGGTGACTGTACCGGATACATCCAGGAAAGGATCGCCTACGCCAACTGCATACCAGGCATTGGTCACCTGTTGTACTTCGGATGAGCAGGTGCCGTAAAGATCCTCTGCAGCCTCAATGGACCCTGTTCGGGCAGCGGCATGGTTGGAAGTAGTAGTAAGTTTTAAAACCAGAGTGCGGAAGGCGATGTTACTTGCTTTATTTGTCCCAATGCCGGTTACATCATAGTTGTCCCCGTTGTCATTTGTGCCGGTTCCCCCTTCACTAAGCAGGTAGAACCAGTAACTCATAACGCCGCAGTTGGTATGCACTCCACCGTGATCATCTGAACCAGTGTAATAGTTTGTTCCCAGATAGGTATCCGGCAATCCAAGAGCTTTCGGATCTATCATTGACCGGATGGGGCCATCGTCTCTGTCAGACCCCAAAAGCCAGTTATTGGATCCCAGAGCATATAGTTCGACCATTTCTCCGAAAATATCTGAAAAGGCTTCATTCAGTGCTCCGGGTTCGTTCAGGTATTGCAGCCCGGCAGAAGTTCCTGTAACGGCATGGGTAAATTCATGGGCAATAATATCAACGGCCGCATAACAGTTGCTCAGGACCCCGGCACTTCCCAGACCAATTTTCATCCTGGATCCATTGAATGCCATAGAGGCATTGTTCGGGCTGAACGGTGCCGCGTCACCAAACCAGGCATTGATGTATGCTTTTATATCGCTGCCGCTGCCGTTGTAAGATGACCTTCCGTGCACGTTGTTATAGTACCAATAGGCTTGTTTGGCTTCCCACATCACCGTGGCCCCGAAAACTTCATCCTGGGTAGTCCAGGTGTTCGTGGTGTTTTCTATTTCTGTGACATTCATAACATTTGTGGTGCTTCCCCAGTCACGCACCCAGATATTGGGGTTCTGGCAGTCGTCGTTCAAGCGGTAGAGTTCGGATGTGTATTTTTCGGTGCGCACCGTCCTGTTCCCATTAAAAATGGAGGCAAAAGAAACCTCAGGTTCACACTGTGAGGCCAGCGGAAGGGAATACAGGATCTCACCGGTGAGTGCATCGACAATGATCCGTTGTTCGCTGTTGAGCGCCCAGATATCAAAGCTGTAGGCAAGCCTGAATTCATCCTGGTAGCTGATTCCGAATTTGGTGAGGATAAGTTTGCCGGCAGGGTAGTAAGTGGCACTCGGATCTTTCCGTTCGGTTTTGAGCTCGTTTTCCCAGAAATCTGATTCCCATAAGTAACCGTCTGCTCCAAAATAATCCAGCGCTTTTTTCAGTGCATCTGCTTCAGTCAGTTTAGGGGTAGTGCTCATTTCAGGAACTTTGAAAGCATTACCCCTGAATGAGGTAACCTTTCCGTCCCTTGCCTGCACGATGTATTGCCCCCCGTCAACGGGAATTCCCTTGTAGTATTGATCATACCTGTCGTGTACATAACCCAGATTATCAGATTCTGATCTGAGGAGTTTAAAATTTACCTCCACCGGCATGTCGAAATTTTGTTTCAGCCAGGAGATGAATTGTGCGGATCCAATTGCTGCAGTTGACTGAAATCTGACTGCTGCCGGATATTCACCCGGTTGTCCCTGATGGACATAATTCGCACCGGTTACTATTGAAGCGGCATCCTGCCCGCTATACTCCTGAAGCCGATAACCCTGTTGCCCGTTGGTATTTAAACTGAACGACAAGACCATCAGTAAGGAGATGATGCCATAAAAGCATCTTTTTGTAAAGTTCCTTTTCATGATGATTATTTTTGGTGAATAAAGAAAGGTGTCTTTTATTGTTACAGGGGAATTTATCTAGATTTAATGAATGTCATCTGCAATTTTAAAAATTCAGGACTCTGATGCCAATTATTCCATTACAATGAGAAATCCCGCTTGATTCATTCTGAACCGGGACATAATAATATTAAAAAAAGACAGTTTGAGGTAGTAAATCAGAGCTAATGAGATGCCAAATATAATCAAAATATAGTTGCAAATCAAGTATTCTGCATTATTTGTTCTGAGTTTAAGATATTGAAATATAATATATTTATAGATGGTTTTCTTCTGGTATAGTAATGAAAATAATACAAAACAGTAGGGTGTAATATTCTTTATGAGATTCAGGCCTTAGAAGAGATCTGATACTTCCGGAATTTTTTCAGGCTTGTATCGAACATGCATAGGATTTCTGAAAATAAGAGATGAAACATCCGGACAACCCTGTAGTGCAGGTAATTATATGCCGGCCGGCATCAGAATCCCACTCCGAAGTGAATGCCTACGCCCATGTGCATATCATTTTTATCTATACCAAACCCCAGCATTGGCCCCACATGAAAATTATGAATGATGAACTCCCAGGCGGTTTCAAGATGCATGGCAAACACAGCCTGATTGATTTTATGTCCCTCAAAAGCTAAACCGGGTCCCAGTCCGATGTGCAGATTTTCAACCGGCCGATAACTTAGAAAAATGTTGAGTGAATTATGTTTGTGATCATCAAAAATCTTTTCGAAACCCAAACCTATTCCCGCTTTCGATTTCGGAAAATTATAGGTATAATGCAGGTGAAGACCATAGGTAAGTTCTTTCTCATTCAATAAATAAACGGGGAAAGCACCTACACTGATCTCGTTTTTATGGTGTTCATGCTCATGATGATCATGGTCGCCGGTCTCCTGGGCTTTTGCAACAGAAAAGTTCAGTAATAATGAAAGAATAAGCAGGATTTGTCTGGGTGATGTCATGTTTGTTACACTTGATAAAAGTGGCAAAGGTAAGAAATCTGCTTCTGTTCCGGCGAAGGATGTCACTTTTCGGAGGATTGGGCACCTCCGGAAACTGGAAATTGATCGAATTTTCATATACTTTTTACCAGCCAGGAATAGGATCAGTTGCCATCTGCAGGCGGTTTTCTTTCAGGCCTCACCAGGATTAGTGTTTACTCTCCGGTTAGCTTACAAGCCTTGAGAAACCTTTGTTCCGGGCAATTTTTTATGCATCACAGGCAAGGTAAACTTTATGTCCTTCTAAATAAACAACAATAAACTCAAAGCCATAACAGCCATTCCTCCAATTAAACCTCCGATTGCAATGTGATGTTCTCCATATTCTTCAGCTGTCGGCAATAATTCATCAAGTGAAATATATACCATTATGCCGGCAACTCCGGCGAATATTAAGCCGAAAGTAGAATCGTTGAAAACACTAAGAAGTATAAAAAAACCCAATAAAGCGCCGACAGGTTCTGCCAGGCCGGATAAAAAAGATAACCAAAATGCTTTCTTTCGGTTTTTTGTTGCATAATAAATTGGAACAGATACGGCAATTCCTTCCGGAATATTATGTATTGCAATAGCTATAGCAATGCTTATTCCAAGCGTCGGATCATTCATTGCGGCCATAAATGTTGCCAATCCTTCCGGGAAATTATGAATCGCTATTGCCAGTGCCGAAAATAATCCCATTCTTAGCAGCTTTTTACTGTTTTGGGGATTTAAGTTTTTTTCTTCAATATTTTTTATTTCATGAGGATTTTCAAATGATGGAATCAGCTTGTCAATTAATGCGATTACAGCTATTCCGGCGAAGAAGGCACTAACTGTATAAATATTTCCTGCCTTTAAACCATGCGCTGCAGTCAAGGATTCTTTTGCTTTCACAAAAATTTCCACGAATGAAACATAAATCATTACACCGGCTGAAAATCCCAATGAACCAGCCAGGAATTTTGGATTGAACTTTTTTGATAAAAATGACATTAAACTACCAATTCCTGTAGCCAGGCCTGCAAAAAGGGTTAATCCAAATGCAAATAAAATATTTTCCGGATTCATAAAATATTTAATTAATTGAGTAATTGATAAATAGCACAACATCGTTGACACTTTTTTTCGTAGCACAACATCGTTGACACTTTTTTCAAAAATCGTTCTTTGACATATTTTTTTCGTATTGTTCAAATAAAAAATGGACGAATACGAGAAA
>JAHYJC010000067.1 GCA_019429275.1 Lentimicrobium sp.
CGGAATGATTGAGCGATGGAGTGCATGAAATCTGTGTGAAAGGCTCGTCCCTCGTCCCTCGTCCCCCGTCCCTCGTCCCTCGTCCCTCGTCCCTCGTCCCTCGTCCCTCGTCCCTTGAAAGATTACTCCTTATAAAACAACAAGGCCGCCAGCCTTTCGTCGCGGTCATAAACATCTTTATAGAAACTGACTTGACCCTGATCATTTACCCAGGCGGTAAAATATCCGATGTGGACAGGGATTTTGTCTTCCAGTCCTGCAACTTTTTCCTTACCTGATTTCATGGCAGCGTCTATTTTTCCGGGCGTCCATTTGTCATCATCCTGAAGAATTTTATAGGCCAGTTCATGGGCATTCTTTACACGGATGCAACCATGGCTCAATGAACGGTCTTCTTTTTCGAACAGGCTTTTGGCCGGGGTATCGTGAAAATAGATATCATTTGAATTTGGAAATATAAACTTTACCAAACCCAATGAGTTGTTTTTGCCTGGCTTTTGGCGAACCTGGCCATCATTCCACTCCATATTGTGAGACTTCAGGTAGTTTTTGTTTTTTTCAATGCCTGGTATAACCTCTTTTTCGATAATGGATTTCGGCAAATTCCACCAGGGACTAAATACAATATAGCTCATTTTGCCGCTGAAAATAACCGTTTTTGTCATGCTTTCACCAACGACTACAGGTGAATTAAATTCTGTATTTCCATCTCTGATATAATTTATTTCATAGGATGGGATATTCACAAAAACAAATTCACTGGCATGAAAAATTTCAGGTGATACCCAGCGGCAACGCTCCATATTCACCACGATTGTTTTTATGCGTTCGCCTACGGGTGTATTCATTGCCTGAATGTGTTCCGGTAAAATCAATGTATCCTTATTAAATCCATTGCGCAGCTGAAATTTTTGAATGGCAGCAACCATTTCATAATCATATAGGTTGCTCCCGTTATTTTGGGTAATATCTCCGGTTAAAAACAGACGTTCTCTGATTTGCCTGATTGCCCGGGCCGTGTCGTTTGGCTTGTAGGCTTTGATTTCAGGATTTATATCAATCAGCTTCCATCCTCCTTTTTGCTCAATAGAGCGGTATTGTTTCAGAACATCACGCAACCGATAGTATTGGCTCATTAAAGGCAGGCTGTCTTCGTTCGGTGATTTCTGGTCCGACAAAACTGAATCAAGCAGCCCGGTATAGGAAACCATTTTGCGGGGGAGCAACCATCCCAAATTGGTTGTTGTTTTATGATCAATACCTTTATAGACTTTATCAATATAAAACAGATACAAACCTGAAAGAAGGAATTCAGCATTCGTATTTTCTCCAACGGCATCAATCTTTTCCTCAAAAATTTCTTCAATATTTTTCTGGTAAGGAAATATCAGAGCAATTCCTTCCTCTTCAAGATCCTTTACATTGCTATAAAGCGAACTGCCGTACTCAGTAACTCCTTTTTTATCAAACCATATGTAGTTGAAATTGAAGTTCCTGTAAAGGGCAACCATTTCTGTTTCATATTTCTTCAACACCGGATAGGCTTCAAAAAACGGGGTAATCAGTGTGCTGTCAAAAGGAATGTAACTGCCCTTGTATCCGGGTGTGCTTCTCTTTTGGTTGCAGGATTCTCCTGCAATAACTATCAGAATTGTACTGATGATAAAGAGAAAAGCGTTTTTTTTCATTGGATTTTTATTTTACGGTTATTAACGGTAGAATGAAAAAATTTAAAAAAAAACGGGAGAAATTACCTCCCGTTTTCCCCATCAAGCGGCTGGTTTTTATTTCTAATAACCAGTATATAATCAACCGGACAAGGTTGATTTAATTTTTTTTAATGGGGCAACCTGCCCGATTTATCGAATCAGCAGATAACCCTGAAGCCTAACTCTTTGCATAGTATTTCATTGCTTCGGGCATAAACTGGTTCAGCTTTTTAATCCTGGTCTGATCCGAAGGGTGTGTGCTCAGAAATTCAGGGGGTTTTTCACCTCCAGCTGCCGACATTCTCTGCCAGAATGGGATGGCTTCCTGTGGATTATAGCCTGCCATAGCGGCAAAAATCAATCCATATTTGTCGGCTTCGGTCTCTTGCTGACGCGACCAGGGCAACATGGCTCCCAACTGGCTGCCAATGCCATACGACATTAAAAAAAGTTCCTGAGTTTGCTGAGGCTTTTGGGCCAGAGCTACCTGTAATGCAACACCGCCCAATTGCTGAACCATGGCCTGACTCATTCTTTCATTGCCATGTTTGGCTATGGAGTGAGCAATTTCATGGCCCATTACAATGGCGAGACCTGCCTCGTTTTGGGTAATGGGCAGAATGCCACTGTAAACAACAACCTTACCGCCGGGCATACACCATGCATTGGCTTCTTTGCTGTCGGCTGTATTGAATTCCCAGTTATAGCCTTCAAGAATGGAGGTTTGACCCTTGCCATCGTAGTATTTTTTAATCGCAGCTGAGATCTTTGACCCAACGCGGGCAACCATCGCAGCATCAGCATTTGTAGCTGGGTTTAACATTTTGTTTTCCGTTAAAAAAGTACTGTATTGATCCCGTGCCATCAATTGAAGTTCAGCTTCAGGCACCAGACTAAGTTGTTTGCGGCCTGTTACAAGATTCAGCGCGCATCCGGCCATAAGACCCGTAATTAGCAGTAAAACCAAAATCTTTTTCATGTTTTCGAAAAATTAAGTAAGGGTGACAAAAGCCTTAAAAGCCATTTTCCGTAAGTAGCCGGAATCATTCTGATCTTACTTTAAAGCAATGCGACTGACCAGACAAAGTTAAATTCTATGACTCTTGAAATTATTATATAACTCTTGAAAATAATTACATCATTCACACATTGATCATTGAAATATTTTGTGTGCTTACAAAAGATAATTGGTTGCAAATTTAAAGCCCTTCGATTGGATTGCGCTTCTTGTGCTTCAGCCGCTTATAAAAGGATGGTGTAAGTCCTGTTACTTTTTTGAATTGTCCTGACAGGTGAGCAACACTGCTATAATGCATTTTGTAAGATATCTCGGTAAGATTCAGTTCGTCGTAAATCAATAATTCTTTTACCCTTTCTATTTTCAGATTGATCAGATATCGTTCAATGGTTGTTCCCTGAATTTCTAAAAACAGGTTAGCCATATAGGTGTAATTATATTTTAACTTATCGCTCAGGTAATCCGAAAAATTTGTTTTGGGCAAGGTTTCGGTATAGTAAACCATTTGAACAATGATATTTTTAATTCTTTCAATTAATATGCTCTTTTTGTCGCCGATTACAGAAAGTCCTGATTTCTTGAGTTCCATATTTATTGATTCCACCAAAGCCGGCGACAGACTTTCCATGATTTCTACTTCGCCCAACTCTATCATCATGAAATGCAACCCATGCTTTTCGAGCTCGGATTTCACGATCATCTTGCAACGGTCGCTAACCATATTTCCGATGTAGAGTTTCATGCTGTTTTTTAACAAATAACCAGTAAATATTTATAAAAAGACATTTTAATTTTCGTTCAACTTACTGAATTCAGATATGTCAACCACTGATAACAGGCAATTTCTGTCATCATCTGTAACAACGCCTTCCATATATACATGGCAGAAAGTAGTACTATCATAACCCAGCATTAGATGGCAGGATTCCTTGGCGTAACCTGTATATAGCAATTTGAAAAAATCATTAAACACCGGTTTGGATTTTTCGGAAATATAGAGCTTGAAATTGCTGTTGATCAAATTGAAGCGTTTGTCCCTCAGCATATCGGCGCCGGTAAAATTCAGGTCGCAGATGCTGCCATCTTTATCAAGGATGAAATAACCAATCGGAGCCAGATCATACAACATTGTATATTTTTTCAAGGCTGTTTCGGCAGTTTCATTAGCCAGTTTCAGTTCTTCGTTTTGCATCTCCAGTTCTATCTGGTGCACCTGTAGTTCGTGTACAAGTTTTTTAACATCGGCTTCATTATAGTCGTTGTCAAAAATTTTTTGTTTCAGCCTCAACTGTTCTTCTGCTTTTTTTCTCAGCATTTCGGCATCTGACAATCCGCTTAATTCGTTGTTCATAACCTTAAATTTTATTTCTTTTATCAGAATTTAACCATCAAAACCATTCCCAATGCATTATTCACTTGGTCGCGCAAGAGATGAACCTTCCATTTGATTGTAGAAATTTTATCATGATTTCCGATTACCTGCATTTCCAGTTCTCCATCAGGTTGTTCATTCAGCAGCTTATTCAGCTCTTTTTCAGTCTTTTTTTGCATTTGTTCTGGAATAAGAAACTGAATAAAATGCTGTTTTAGACTTACTTCCATTCTTTTACCAAAGAAATTAACCGCTTGCGGGTTGAAGTCCATAATTTTCAGGTCTTTTGATAACCTGATGATAATATCAGTTGAAGCATTCATCACCAGGCGAAGCATGTGTTCATTTTCAGCCAGCTTTTCTTCTACCTGTTTTAGGTCTGAAACATTGATAAATGTGATGACAAGCCCGTCGATTCTGTCGTCGGAAGTGCGGTAGGGCATAACACGTACTGAGAACCAGCGGCCATCTTTTGTGGGGATTTGTTTTTGTTTAAATACAAGAGTTCTTAAAACCTCAAGGGCATCTTCTGCCAGTTCGGGATAAATGAGGTCGGAAACCTGGTCGGTAAAGGGGCGGCCGATGTCGCTTTTTATGAGTTTGAAAATTTTGGTTGCCTGTATGGTAAACCGGCGTATATTCAAATCCTTGTCGAGAAATAAGGTTGCAATATCGGTGCTGTTGAGCAGGTTTTTCATGTCATTGTTCACCCGCGAATAATCATCAACCTTCGATTGCAGTTCCGAGTTTACCATTTGCAGTTCTTCGTTCAGGCTTTGCATTTCTTCCTTTGAAGTGGTAAGTTCCTCATTGGTTGATTGCAGTTCTTCGTTGGTTGATTGCAGTTCTTCGTTGGTTGATTTCAGTTCTTCCTGCGAAGTCTGCATTTCCTCGAGGGTATTCTGCATTTCTTCGCGTAGGCGGTGCACCTCCTCCTCTAATTCCTTTTCTCTGATGCTCAGAGACTTTTTCCCCTTTTTGAGAGGTTTTGCAGTACTTTCATGAACAGGAATATCCGTAAAGATAACCATAACCGAACCTTTTAATGCTTCGGGTTTGTCAATCCATTGAATCTTAACGTCTACTGTACTTGTATTGCCGTTTGTTCCAACCTTAAGGTTGTGAAGAACTGTTGCCTCCTTGTTCATCAGGGCTTTACGGAAAGCCAAAGGAAATTCATTACGAATTCCTTCGCGCAACATGGCGAATATATTCAGATTGGCCTTGCCGACAGCCGGCTCAAGGTATTTTCCGGTTCTGCCACTGATGTATAGTATATCGCCGTTCTCATTCACCAGTACACCGGCCGGTGAAAATTGATGTAAAAGCAGTTGATCGGCAAGGTTTTGGATGTTCACGATTGTCTTATCCGGCATCAGATTCTCATTTGAAATTTGTTTTGATCGTGAGAATGAAGAGGGGAAATCGAATAATTCCTGATTCACTATATTATCCAGGCGTTTGAAAATTTTCAGTTTTGTATCCAGCGGGTTAAATAAATGACTTTGCTGACCGAGAGTTTCTGAACTGCCAAGCAATAAAATTCCGCCCGGACTGAGACTGTAATAGAACATGCCGAGTAACTTCTTTTGAAGTCCCGGCTCCATATAAATCAACAGATTCCGGCAACTCAGCAAATCCATTTTTGTAAAGGGCGGGTGCATAATGATGTTATGCTGGGCAAAAACGACCATTTCTCTGATTTCGGAATTGATGCGATACCCATCTTCGGTTTTCACAAAGAAACGGTTCAGGCGATCTGAAGAAACATCGGAAATTATATTCGAAGGAAATATGCCTTTTCGTGCTGTTTCAATTGCATCTGCATCCAGATCGGAAGCAAATATCTGCAATGAAAAATTACCCGGAGGCCTGATTTTATCCAGTGCCTCTTTAAATACAATTGCGAAAGAATAGGCTTCTTCACCGGTGGAGCAACCAGGGATCCAGGCGCGAAAAACACTCCCATGCTGGTTGTGGAAAATTATTTCAGGAATGATAGATTCTTTCAGTTTTTTCCACAATAGCGTATCGCGGAAAAAATTTGTCACACCTATCAGCAGTTCCTTGAAAAGTATATCGAGTTCATTCGGATTTTCCTGCAGAAAGTGCACATATGAGGCAATTTTATCAATTTTGTGCACACCCATCCGTCTCTCAATGCGGCGGTAGATTGTATTTTTTTTGTACAACGAAAAATCATTACCTGTATGCATGCGCAATAAAATAATTATTTTCTCGAGTGCGCTCTGGTCTTTGATCTCTATTTCAAGGTCTGATTTGATAACCGGAAGATGCTTTAGAAAATCAATAAGCCTTAAAGGCAGTTCATTTGGCGGTGCAACAATATCGGCCTGAACTGAATTTATTGCATTCCGGGGCATACTGTCGAATTTGGCAGTTGCTGGGTCCTGTACCACCACAATACCATTGTTTTCCTTAATGGCACGCACCCCGGCACTACCGTCGGAGCCCATACCCGACAGTACGATGCCGATACCAAATTCTTTGCAGTCATCGGCAAGCGACCGAAAAAAGAAATCTACCGGAAGGCGCAGGCCCCTGGCTTCTATCGGATCAAATAAATGAAGCACCCCTTTTAAAATTGACATGCTCTTGTTGGGTGGAATAACAAACACACAATTTGGCTTCACAGGCATACGGTCTTTTGCCTGAAAAACATCCATTTTGGTAATCCGCTGAAGCAATTCTGGCAAGAACCCCTTTTGAGTAGGATCGAGATGCTGAATAATTATGAAAACAATGCCGCTTTTTTCAGGCACACTTATCAGAAACTGCTCCAGTGCTTCCAGCCCGCCAGCCGATGCACCAATACCGGCAATAAGGAACTTATCCCCTTCTTTTGATGCAGTTTTTCTTTTTAAAGTATTTAACGGAGCGGGTTTCATGAGCAGCAATTTTTTTTGTTAATCGAAATTACAAAATTTTAAGACCAATTGAGATAGAATTGTTTTTTTTATAAGCAACCTGTAATATCAAATGAAGCTTTTTTGCAGCACCCTGATCCATTTTTAATATTCAGGTTATTCCTTCACACTAAAATATTTTTTTAAGCCAGATCAGTACTTTCGGGCTATTGACAAAAGTAAATTGAGATTTCGCTGAAATATTACAGAATATTCAAAAGGAGTTGCAAGATTCACACATTTATAGATTGCAGATAATATTGAAAAAATAGTATGCTGATATGAAAGGGCTGAATTTTCGATCAAAATTTTGTTTTCGGCACAGTAGGATGTGTGAATCTTGCAAATAATACCCAGATTTATGTAACGTTTCCTGCCAGCAGTAGGCCGATCTTTGCACTAGTAAAATGGAAGCAGCCCTAAGCCCGACAGTTTTGAGTTACAATGAAGCCCCGAATGATGAAAACCGGGTGTAAAAGAAATCACAAATTCTGCCGAAAAAATATTACTTGATTAGCAATGGTCTGCTCCTATAACAAACACCTTGCTTTAACAATTTTAAAACATCAATTATGAGAAATTTAAGAATGAGTTTGATCATGCTCTTCAGCGTTCTGCTGATTGCCCCTGGCTGTTCAACCTGGAATAAAACACAAAAAGGCGCAGCTGTAGGAACAGCAAGCGGAGGAGCAATGGGTGCCGTTATAGGCCGTGCTTCGGGCAATACAGCCCTGGGGGCCATTATCGGAGCCACAGTAGGCGGTGCAACCGGTGCCATCATTGGCCATCAGATGGACAAACAGGCTGAGGATATTGAAAAGACAGTTCCCGATGCTAAAGTAGAGCGCGTAGGCGAAGGCATTATTGTTGAATTCAGCAGCAATGTTCTTTTTGGTTTTGATAAGTCAAATCTGTCGAACGACGCAAAAACCAGTCTCGATAAACTGGTAACCATACTGAACTATTATCCCGATACGGATATTGAAGTACAGGGACACACTGACAGTAAAGGCAGCGTTGCCTATAACAAGTCACTGTCTGAAAGACGCGCAGGTTCAGTTAGATCTTATCTGGCCTCCAAAGGGATTTCGAACAACCGTACAAGTATAAAAGGCTTTGGCGAATCAGCCCCTAAATACAGCAACGAATCAGCAGCAGGCCGTTCAGAGAACCGCAGGGTTGAGTTTCTGATTACTGCCAACGAAAAGATGAGGGCTGATGCCGAAAAAGAAGCTGGCAATTAAATTGAATTAAATACAGCACATTAATAACTAAAAATTAAAAAAAATGAAAACCAGAATTATTTCCATTATGGCAATCGTTATGCTAACTGCAACGATGGCTTTCAGCCAGGGTACAGGCATGAGATTTGGCGTACTCGGAGGCGTAAATTTTCAAAATCTGAATGGTACTGATTTTTCAGGTGATAAACTTGAGAATGACATGATTATCGGCTTTCATGCCGGAGTTAATGTACAGATACCCGTTGCACCGGAATTTTACTTTCAGCCCGGATTGCTTTTTTCAACAAAAGGGGCTAAAAATACTATTGATGTTCTGGGCACTGCCTTTACCACAACAGTAAAACTTTCGTATGTAGAACTCCCGTTGAACTTAGTTTACAAAGGTGCATTGGGCAATGGTTTCGTACTTGTTGGTTTTGGCCCTTATGTTGGGTATGGAATTTCAGGTAAGGAAATAAATGAAGGAGGACCAGCAACCATTGAAAGGGAAGTAAAATTCCAGAATATAGTTGAAACTGGTGACCCGGCAAGCGTGCACTATGTGAAAGCTCTTGATGCAGGTGCCAATGTTTTTGCCGGATACGAAATGGCCGGAGGTTTATTTATGCAGCTTAATGCCCAGTTGGGGCTGATAAAGATTAACCCGGAAGACAAACGCCTTATTGATGACAAAACATCTGTCAAGAATACAGGCTTCGGACTCTCATTGGGATATCGTTTATAAACAAAATCCAATTCTAAATGTGGCCATCTCTGTTAAAAGAGATGGCCACATTTGTTTTAATCGATAAGTAGAGGACCTGTTCTTTTTTGACTGGCAAATCGTGAATGCGGTTTGATGGATGGGAAGTTAAATCACTTACAGGCCGGGCCTGGAAGGAGGATGAAGAATCTTCAGGATATGAGTCTGGTTGCTGCTTTATATTCCTTGCACAGAAAGAAACATTCTGAATTTAATGAAAGTCCGGGCTGGTGTTTTCTTTTCTATTTAGGGCCTGCTGAAAAACTCAATAAAAACATAGGCCTTTTTACGTTACGGTGCTCCGCACCTTAAAATCCTAGTAGTCTATAATTTACTACCAACCTTGCGCCACTCTGTGGCTATCCCAGC
>JAHYJC010000029.1 GCA_019429275.1 Lentimicrobium sp.
CTCAACCTCAACCTCAACCTCAACCTCAACCTCAACCTCAACCTTAACCTCAACCTCAACCTTAACCTCAACCTTAACCTCAACCTTAACCTCAACCTCAACCTCAACCTCAACCTCAACCTCAACCTCTACCTCTACCTCAACCTCAACCTTAACCTCAACCTCAACCTCAACCTCAACCTCAACCTCAACCTTAACCTCAACCTCAACCTCAACCTCATAGCCTTTCCCAATAATGGAACTAAAATCCGAAATAAAATACCTCATATGGATGGTGGTTATCTTTCTGGGCATCTTTTTCCTGCCTGTCGAAAGCGCTGTCTTTAATACTGCCATTGATGCCACGCTTGATTTGTCGAAGTGGTATGCCCGCGAACATGTGATTCTCTGCCTGTTGCCCGCTTTTCTGATTGCGGGGGTGATCTCGGTGTTTGTAAGTCAGGCGTCGGTGATTAAATATTTTGGAGCAAAGGCTAAAAAATGGGTTGCCTACACAGTTGCTGCTGTTTCAGGCACTATCCTGGCCGTTTGTTCTTGTACAATCCTCCCGCTGTTCTCCAGCATTCACAAGCGCGGAGCTGGCCTGGGCCCTGCAGTCGCTTTTCTCTATTCAGGTCCGGCCATCAATATTCTGGCCATCATCCTTACAGCCCGTATCCTGGGCTTTGAAATGGGGGTTGCCCGTATCATCGGAGCAGTTACGTTCAGTGTGATTATCGGTTCAGCCATGGCGCTTATCTATCGCAAAGAGGAAAAAACAAAACGCGAAGAACAACTGAACTTCCCCGATGTACCTGAAACCCGCCCGATGTGGCAGACCTCATTGCACTTTTTTACGCTGGTGCTGATACTGGTTTTCGCCAACTGGGGAAAACCTGCCGATGGTGACACAACGAGTGCCTGGTATTATCTGTGGGCTTACAAATGGCACATCACCGGTGCTTTTAGTATTGTACTCGCTTATTCCATGATTTATGTGCTGAAGCTGAAAAGCTGGCAGGTTATGCTTGGTGCTGTGATAACAGCCCTCAGTGCATTCCTTTTTGCCAATCCTATGATTACGATGATAGTTGGTATTTCAGCCATCAGTGTTATTGCCCTTATGGACAAATCAGAAGACGGCGAAAATAAGGAATGGATTATTTCCACCTGGGGATTTACCAAACAGATTATGCCCCTGCTTGCCATTGGAGTAGTGGTTGCCGGTTTTCTGCTGGGTTCCACACACGACAATACCGCGATTGCCGGCGTAATTCCAAATCACTGGATAGCCTGGCTGGTCGGTGGAAATTCAGTAGGTGCAAACTTCTTTGCCTCGATTGTAGGCGCATTTATGTACTTTGCCACCCTCACCGAAGTGCCCATCCTTCAGGGACTTATTGCCTCAGGTATGGGCAAAGGCCCGGCACTGGCGCTGCTGCTGGCAGGACCATCACTTTCATTGCCCAATATGCTGGTCATCCGCGGCGTGATGGGAACCCAGAAAACCATGGTTTATGTGGTACTTGTGGTGATTTTATCAACCATAGCAGGGTTGATTTTCGGGAGTATGTTCTGATTTTCACAGACACAAAATTTTAGCCTGATGGGCTAAATGAAAAGATAAAAATAACTTCCTCAAATATTACGCATTTTGTTATCTCCCTCTCCCCTTTTCGTGCTTCGACTCCCCTTCGACAGGCTCAGGGCAGGCTGCTACAAATGACAGATTAGAATTCAATCAAATGCTGATCAAAGTAAAAATCAACCTTAGTACCTCTTAATAACCTTAGTAACAAAACTGACCCCAACGATTTTTGAACCCTGCCTGCCGGAGTGGCACGCAGGCAGGCTTATTCATTCTTGAAAATCTCAATGGGCTGGCAACCTTTTCAAATTGAACAAATAATAAGGTTAGGAAGAAAAAATAAGCCTGCCTGTATGCTAAAGGCAGGCAGGGTTGATGGTGTTTTTTTGGGTGGCCTGTTACTAAGGTTTAGAAGGTAAAAATAAGGTTGGTCCAGCTCACATTAAAGTTGAGAAATACTTTCATCTTTTTTGTCCATGAATAAGGATGCCGTTAACACTTGTCATCTTCGCATTATGCTCAAATTTTTTTTGAGTCTCAACTCAGCATAACAGAGGGACAATTACTTTCGTGTTTTTTGACACATCCGTTTGAAGAAAGCCCTGTCAGCAAGCACTCTTCATATTTGTTAGGGGAGCTGGAAAGAGTGCTATAAGAATGGGGAAGTTATTTCGAAAAATTCCCTTACCTTTAAAAATAAGCTACAATAAAACACATCCATATATGTTGGTGTTATACATGTGTTTGACAAACGATGAATGATTCCTTATATTTGAGCATTATTTAATATATCAACAAATTCTTTGAGTACTTAATAAATGATTTGTATACTGCCAATTGTCTGTTTTAGTTTGCAGCCTTCAATTTATTAGCGTTTCTGTTCCAAACTTACAGAATGAAACAAATATATAAGATAATCCTGCTTATCGGAACCTTTTGGATCTCCTTAATTACGGTTGCCAGTGCTCAGCAGCTGGACAATATCAGCGAACAGGACCCATTTTCCATACACGGAAACATATCTGTCAATGTAATTGGCTATAACGCTACGGGAATCGAAGACCGGGCAAGGCCACTGGCGCTGATGCTTGCGGCCAATGCCACCATAAGTTCTTATGGCTTCAACATTCCGTTTTCATTCAGGTTTAGCGATAAGCGGGTCGATTACACCCAGCCCTTCAATCAGTTCGGATTGAGTCCTTCCTACAAATGGCTGACCACCCACTTTGGTTACAGAAATGTCAGTTTTTCCGACTACACCCTTGCAGGACATACTTTTCTTGGTGCTGGCGTTGAAATGCATCCCGGAAAATTCAGGTTTGGTGCTGTTTACGGCCGTTTCAGAAAAACCTCAGTAGCGTACGAAAATGCAATAGACACCACGCAAAATCTCAACCGTAAGGGTTTTGCCCTAAAGTTAGGCGTGGGCTCGGAAAAGACTTTTGTTGACCTTATTGTAATGAAGGTGAACGATGACAGCACCACTGCAATCCGCAAGCCCGGGGAAGTCTACAATCCGGCCGAATCAAACCTTGTAACGGGGTTAAACACCCGCATCACTTTCAGCAAAAAAGTATGGTTCGAAGGCGAAGTTGCCGGCAGTTTATATACTACCGATGTGTCAGCTTATGGTTTCGAAGGGCTGGAAGATGACCCCTGGCTGAGCCGGCTGAATAAAATCACGCCTGTTAATCTCTCTTCTGAGCTGCTGACGGCCATCCGCTCATCACTGAATTTCAAATCCAGGTCTTTCAGTACCAAACTCGAATACAGGCGTATTGACCCGGGATACCGCTCCATGGGGGCATATTTCTTCAACAACGATATTGAAAATCTGGTGATTGCGCCGGCGTTTTCGTTATTTAAACGCAAACTCAACATCAGGGGAAGCATCGGCCTTCAGCGCGATAACCTGCGAAACACCCGCAAAGCCACCAGTCTTCGCACCATTTCAGCAATCAATCTGAGTTATAATCCCGTTCCCGTTTTTGGCATCGACATTAATTATAACAATTACAGCAGTAACCAACGGGCCGGACGGCTGCCACTCATCGATTCCCTGAAGTTCTTTCAGGCCACCACCAATCTTGGCATTATGCCCCGGCTTATGATAATGAACGAAAAGCACAGTCACATCCTGATGCTGATGTTCAACAAAATGAAGCTCAACGACAAAAATGCCTTAACAGCTCAATATACTGAGAATGATGCAACTATCGTCAACCTGAATTACAACCTGGGCTTCAACCAGAGCGCACTGACCCTTCTTCTTGGATTTACATACAACAAGCTTCAGAACTCAATCTTCGAAAATTCGGCATCAGGATTTACAGTGGGGTTAAGCAAATCATGGCTCGATGGGAAACTACAGTCGGGCATCAGCAACTCACTGATATGGTCAGGGCAAAAAGGCGATGCCGATAAAAACAGGACACTCAATACTACGGTAAACTCAAGTTATCAGATAAACAACCACCACTCATTGCGGCTAAATGTTTTTTTCATCCGTTTCATGGCCAAAGGAACTGCCCTGGAACCAACGTTTAACGAACTTAAAGGAGATTTTGGCTATGTATTCACATTTTAACAATAGTATTGGCGCCAATATCCGCATATGCGGAATGGTCGGCCTGATAATGATAACAATGTGTCTGATAATTCAGCCCAGCCACGCTCAGACTTATCCACTGCGGGTAAACCTGGTGGTTTCTCCCCCCTATTCGCCAAAAATCAGCGAATACACCAGCAATCCCAACAAAATCCTGGCTACCATCCAATACCTTCCGGGAACAGGCAGCCGTGCACTCCAGGTTTATCTGACAGGTGAAATTTCCGGTTCATCAGGAATCCGGATTTACACCAGACCCGGGCACCGTCCTCCACAACCCTTGAACCTAATGCCAGGCAGCGTTTACCGGCTCAACCTGAATAATATACAAGACATCTTCAGTGCTTCACAACTGTCTTATGAAGGCATTACCGAACAAGAGATCATCTCTGGCAATGGCCTTCCTGAGGACGATTACACCATTTGCATGAGGGCCTATGATTACACCACCAATCAACCATTATCGGATGAAGACCCTTCTGGTTGCTGTCCAACGTTTCCGATAACAAGCATCGAACCTCCTATAATAACTCAGCCCTTTTGTGGTGATGAAATAACTGCAACAAGTCCCCAAAATCTCATCATTTCATGGACAAGGCCAGCCGGTGCTCCGATTACAACAAGATATAAGCTACAGATAATTGAAGTTGTCCCCGGATCTCACAATATTCAGAATGCATTCAACTCCGCTGCCCAGCCTATTTTCTATGAAACCAACACAAACACCACCGCGTTTGTCTATGGACCGGCACAACCTGCATTGGTGAAGGGGAAAACCTATGCATTTGCAGTTACGGCTTATGACCCTGCCAGGCATCACAATTTCAGAAATTCCGGACGAAGTGAAGTTTGCAGTTTTGTTTGGAAATCAAGCGGCACTTTATTTCCCGGTTTGGATATCGGGATGATTACGGATGAACCTGCAGTTAACCCTGTGAATATTGGCGGCGTTGGCTTTAATGCACCCATTCCTCTTTTACCGGCAAAAGTCAGTGGCAAACTGGTTTACAGGTATTCCGATCCCGGCGATAACGAGAAATTCCCGCTTGCAGCTGCTACCATAAAACTGGTGGTGGGGCATGCTGCAGTATCAAAAGGAAAACCTTTATTGCCTGAAAATGTAGTCATACATTATACTCAATCTCATGATTACTGCAGTGATCCCGAGGTTGGTCGGGTGCTTGGGGTTACAACCACCGATTCAGAAGGCAATTTCGTTTTTAGTCTCCTGAACGGTGTGGAATTTGGCAAACGTTGCTGGGTAGGTGGAGAACTGGGTTATGATTACTACCGGGTTGCCTTTATCATGATTCAAGCACCTCACAGGAATTTCTACTTCAACCCTTCTGTGATGCTTCAACCTGAAAAAGGAAAAGATTTTGATGCAGGAGAAGTGATTGCACGTGTAAGAAGTTATCAGTTAACGATTAATGCCCTGGCCGATCCAAATCTCACTGGTGACCTTTCCAATGCCATAGGAACGAATATCCTCAGCACCATCAATGTTTATTTGCTTAGGAAACTGGATTTCTCCTATCAGCTGTTCCCATTAAAAGACGGGAAAATAAAAGGACAACCGCATCAGGTAGATGAATCGGTAAGAAATAAGTTTCCGGGCTATACCGTTGTGGCGCACGGAACCACCGGGACGGACGGAACCCTTACTTTTCAGCGGGTTGTATGGCATCACCAAAGTCAGTATCAGTACTACTTGATGGCAGATACTCCTCCTGAGGCAGATATGAACTATTACTTCGGTGCACCAATCGCCTGGAGTCCGCCGCAAACCATTCAAAGCAGAGACGGATTTGGCACAATTAATCCGTCAATCATCGAATTTCCATGGTATTATGATTACAACAAAGCCAAACAATCCAAAGTGCTGCACCTGTGGCCGCAGTGGCCAAAAGTTGCAGGTACGGTGCTTGAACATGAAGATACCTCTCCTATTACCGGAGCTAAAGTTGACTTGAATGAAAACTATAATCTTAGTCCAAAAAACAATCTGAAGATCTTTTATCCATACTGGATGTACAATGAAAACCAGCCAATGGTGAACTGCCTGCAAAATAATTGCGGACAATATTTTAACAGCCTGATGGCCATAACGGCAGCTGACGGAAAATTTGTTTTTGACGACCTGAGCATGGTTTACAATACTCAGAACAAAGCAGTTACAGGCCCAAACCGGCATTTAATTGTTAGCAAAGATGGATATCAAACCTACGAAGAAGATTTGGAGATTATCATGTATGGCCGCCAGATCATTAAAAACGAACTAAAACTTCGCAAAGGTGCTGTTTTAAAAGGTTATGTGCGCGATGCAGAAAGCAACCAGCCGCTGAATGCGCAACTCAGTCTGCCGGGTGGCAAAACATATAACAGTAAACAAGCAAACGGTGCCTTTGAAATGCCGGTTCCACTGCTGCCGGGTGTTATGCAAAAAGTGATCGTAAAGCGCAGCGGTTACATCACTGATACCATCGAATTTGAAGCCTCAAAACCTGTTAATCACCTCGATATTAAAATTTACACCCTAAAACGCAGATTGCTGGTCATTGTAAAAACGACAGGGCATAGTATACCCTTGCCGGTTAATAATGCCCTGGTAAACATTATGAATGTCACCACCAACATAAATGGGCACAATTATCCCATCGGCGAATTTACAGATGAAGATGGCGTTGCCAGACTCAGTTTTGTAAATGGAGGAACCAACAACGAACTGAAATACGACATCAGGGTAGGAATGCCACCCAACACCGATAGAAACTTTGAAGCATGGCATCGAACAATCAAAATACCTTACAGCCAGCAGCCGACAATTCTGCACGTAACGCTGCGAAGGGCGGCCTGCATCAAGGGACATGTGTATGCAGGAATTGGAACAGATTCGCCGGTGGCAATAGCCAATGTACGCTACTTTGGTTCAGCTGATACGCTAGGCAGTGTTTCAGGGGCCGATGGATATTACTATATGAAAAACTTCCCGGTAAGAAACTACCCTCAGAAAGTCACTGCATCCAAATCGCAAAGCAACTACATCGGTGATGAAAAGACCATTCTGATCAATTCACCATCGAATGAATGCGTTACGGTTAATTTCAATCTGACTGTTTATGAAGACATGGATATCAACAATCTGATGGGATTTCCAATGGAAGTCACCCGACTCACCGAAGAGGATGATAAAACAGTCAGAATAAACGGGAACCTCACAAACATTCGCAACAATGACCAATTCAGTGCAGATGCCGGACTGGTGATTCCGTTCTCCGGCGTTGCCATTAAAGCCGGTAGCAGGAAAAACAGCAGTGGTGTTCCGATTGCAGAACCTGTGAGCCTGCCGGTTGCAACAACCAAAAGCAACCTGCAGAATATAACGGTTTTAAAAACCTTTACTGGAAGTGTTTACAAATCAGGAGGAATAACCATTGACCGCGAAAGCAATTCTTCGGCATGGGGCAGCATCACAGGCAGGGTAAAAATTGAACCTACCGAATTTAACAACACCATGCCTTCACTTCCGACCATTGGCCTGGCCATCTCGTCAGCCTCGGGACTGGACAAAATGAACATGCCTGTTTTTGCAGCCAATCCGGCTAAGGTAAAACCTGTGCAATTACCTGCAACCGGCTTTTTTGTTTGTGGAACAAACGGAGAAGCGCTTAAATATTCACTTCCGGCTTTCGAAAATTCGGCAAGTGCGGAGATTGCCAAATCGCACCTGAACAATGGCAAACTGTTGCTTACCACTACCCTGCACACACAATGCACCAATGTTACGCCGGCTGACCTGAAAATTCAATTGGGCGTGGTCGAAATAAGTAAAACCAACTTTGCTTTTAATGGCAAGAATGCCATTATATTTAATATGAACCAGTGGAAACTTACCAGCCAGAAATGGAGCCTCGATAATCTGGGCATTAAAATTGACCAGGCAATGATAAAGGCTTCAGGCCTGGATATTCCGCTTAAGAATCTGGTAATCACCCGCGATGCCATTGATCACAGCAATACCATTGCTGAATTAAACGGACTTAAAATCCTGGGTACACTACCTGTGGATGTAACTACGAAGAATCAGGGACTGAATTACTACGACATTGGCAGCGGCAATATGCAGTGGGTGCTTTATGCTACACCCGACGGCGGGCCGCAAACAGCAATGATTACCGGACTCCCGGGATTACCCGGACAGAAGTTACCATTGAACGGAATCCGCATACTCAGTGATGGGAGTCAGCCAAGATTTGAACCACTGGCGCAGGATCTGAAGCTTTACGATATTGTGGATTTCAGACCATCAAGCGGTTCAATACTGAATATTTTCAGTTCAGCAAGCCCTCCCTTCTTTAAGGTTCAGGGTATCTATAAAACAGGAATACCATATATTGAGGAATTCGGCGGTAATATGTCATGGCAAAAGCAATCTTCAGGAATGAAGTTTGTTGTTGACAATCCGAATCAATTCAATTTTACGCACAATAATATGGCGTTTATCTGGGATTTGCAGAGCCTTAAAATCAGCCCCCAGTTATTTACCGCTGCAGGTACTGCCACCGAAGAAGGAAAACTGGGTCCGGTGCGGATTGAGCTGATTCATAAGCCTGCAACTACCGAAATTGACATTCCCTTCGATGAAAAGATCTACATCACCCAGGATCAAACCAAGTACTTCGAGAATTTAATCGGTGGAATGGAAGTGAATAAATCACAGCACACCTGGAATAATTTCTGGTTCGAAGGCGAAATGGCCGGCATGAATGGCATCAGCAACAATGCTCAGAAAAGCAGACTTAAATTTATCTGCGAAGGCGACATCAGGGCAAGCGGGCAGAGCGTAAGTGTGAGTAAACTCGATGATTTCCCGGGCATGACTTTTACTTACGATATTGCCAATTCGCGGCTTACGGCTTCAATGCTGATTGACAAAAATATTTCAGGAATGCAGGCCAACGGAACTGCCGATTGCATTTTCGACCCGAACGGATGGTATCTTAATATTGCAGGCAACCTCTCTGTTCCCGGAATAGGTGGATGCAAACTTTATGGATTATTTGGTGATTATCAGGCAGTTCCTCCAACTCTGGCAACACCTTTCGGTGCGCTGAAATGCATCCCTTCAGCATTTCAGAATAAGGTAAGCGGCTTCCTGCTACAGGGAACACTTACCAAACAACTTATTCCCACCATTGAGTGGGGAGTAACCCTTCCGAAGATCGATACTTATGTCGGAGTCCAGATTTATGCTGATCTTTCAATGAATGCCCGCACCTGGATGAGTTTTGACCCGCAGGTGAATAACTACGGAATCTCACTTCTGGCCGAAGGAAATATTGGTGGTGGTGCAAGCAGCGGTATTTTCGCTTTATCTACAAATGCAAATGCTCAATTGGGCATAATTGGCACTTATTTCTCGAATGGCTCTTATAGCGTGGTAGGATGCGGCAGTGTAAAAGCCGGCGTTTCGGCCAAAGTCTTTTATGGTGGCTGGGTGGGTGTTGATCTGACTTCACCAGACCTGGGCCTGAAGATGAAAATCAGCGAAAGTGGCAGTGACTTTAACCTCATGCTGGGAAGTTGTGGTGAGAATCTCTGCCCATAATAAGGTGACGCTTAGTTTCTATAACTAAAAAAATCAAGAATATGAAAATCAATATATTCAGAATAAATCTGGTCTGCATCCTGATCACACTCCAATCTGTTAACGCTTGGAGTCAGAGCAGAAAGCCGGTGGATTTTGACCGCCCGGTGTTCCTGACCTCAGAAACATCTGCCCAACTGATCTACCTGAAATGGTTCAGCAAGGGGACTAAACCGGCACCCGACTTTATGGCTCTGCGTTATGAAGGGAAAAATCCTGTTGAAGCCGGGGGAGTTAAGATGATCTACCAAACTGCTGATTCCACTTTCTATGCTTTTTATGATACGACGGTTTTAAAAACATCAAGAGAAAAAGAACTGCAATATTTTATGGTTCAGCTGGATACAAACCGCTTAGCCGGATACAGTAGCCCGATTTCTGTTATACCGTCAGTACCGTCAAGATTCTGGTTTACCTCTACAAAAGCTGAAAAAGACGACAAACTTTTGAGCATCAATCTGGAATGGGCACTCAGCAATAAACAAACCGTTCAGAGAATTGAAGTTGAGCGGAGTGAGCATCCCGACAAGGGTTTTTTGCTGCTCGCAACCCTTCCGGCAGACAAAACCAGGTTTTCAGATCTGGAGATTAAACCTGACAAAGTGTATTATTATCGTCTTCTGGCAATACCTACAGACCAAAGTCAGACTGTTGCAAGCAATGTGATCTTCAGCGCAGCCTATAATCCCCAGCCTCCTGCCCCACCCTGGCTGGTGAAGTCAAAACGGTTAAGAGGAGGAGTATCGTTGCAGTACAAGTTGAGTGATGCAGAAGCCGCAGGCATCCGTATATACAGGAACGACGGCATCACCCCGGAATTACGCGTGGTGAGTGACCTTATCAAACCCAACGACTCGCTGTTGATTACATGGGTCGACACCACTGGGCTGCTTTCAGGCGGCATCACTTACATCTTTGCAGCCAAAACCGAAAGCAGCAGCTTTGTGGAAAGCGCATTTTCTGACCTAACTTATCTGAGGCCCATCATCAACTATCCGCCTGAAGCTCCGACAAATTTTACAGCCTATGAAGAAGATCGAAAGGTATTGATGCACTGGGAAAACCACGAAAGTCAGAACAACATAATCGCCGGTTACCTGCTGCAGCGCCAGTCAGAAGGAGCCGAATTCAAATCAATACATCCCGAAAACTCAGTCTTACGGTTAAATAGTTTTACTGATAATGCTGTCGAACCAGGAAAACTATATATATACAGGTTATTTACGCTGGATATTGACAACAACCTGAGTGCTGAAGCTGCCATAGCTACAATTCACACTGAAACAAGCCTGCCTATACCTCCCTTTGCCCTTCAGGCTGTTTCTATCGAAGCCGGTATTCAACTCGAGTGGGGACAGGTAAGCTACGATGGATTATCTTCAATCAATATTTACCGCTATGAGAGGGGAAAAGCACCGGTGAAACTGACAAGCATTCCGGGCGAAAGCACAGAATATACGGATGCGGACACACAGGCTGGCATGCTCTATTTCTATTACCTCACCACAACCCACGAAAACGGAATGGAGAGCGGGGCATCGGAAGAAACCAGCAGCATAAGATAACCCGGAAAATCACCAGAATCTTGTGTAAGTAATTTTTTTATTGCTTTTTTATAAACAGCGCCCCTTTGCCAAGCGCTATGGGGTTAGCCTTTAATCGCTTTAAACAAGCTGATGACTCATGAGGGTAAGTATTAATTTTAAACTTTGAAAGGTTCGTTTTACCTTTACATGCTACTTTTTTGTTTCCGTTTATGTTTAAAATAATTCTTTTCATCGGCTCCGGCAGCTTCCTGGGCGGCATCGCCCGCTACCTCCTGTCGCGAGGGATACAAAATTCGGTAATTACCTCCTTCCCGCTCGGCACTTTCTGGGTAAATATCCTCGGCTGTTTTCTAATTGGACTGATTTACGGTCTCTCCGACAGGGGCACCCCCATGAGCAACGAATTGCGCCTGTTTCTGGCGGTGGGTTTCTGCGGCGGTTTTACCACCTTCTCTACCTTCTCGAACGAGAACCTGGCCCTGCTGCGCGACGGCAGTATATTGTACTTCAGCCTGTATGCCGGGCTCAGCGTATTTCTCGGCCTGCTGGCCACCTTTGGCGGACACGCGCTTACCAAAATCATATAACCATGGAAAATAATTCTGAAGCCGTCCGGTTAAGGATCTACATCAGCAATACCGATAAATTCAGGCATACTTTACTCAGCGAAACCCTGGTTTTCGCTGCCAGACGTTATGGTTTGGCCGGCGCAACTGTTATTAAGGGAGGCATGGGTTTCGGCTCCAGTAGCGTGATTCATTCATCAAAGTTCTGGGAAATTACCGAAAAGTTACCGGTGGTGGTTGAACTGGTAGATGAAGCTGATAAAATCAACCGATTTCTGGAAATCATTTTGCCCTGGTTTGAAAAAATCCCAACCGGTTGCCTCATAACATCGGAAAAGGTTTTTATAAATCTCTTTAAAAAAGGCCGGGGAAAAAAGTTTTTTGAATTATAACTCAAACTCAAACAGATCATCAACATGAAAATTGGAATAATTCTCGAAACCAAAGAACCGGAAAAGGCATGGAATGCCTTTCGCTTTGCGGTTACTGCAATAAAACAAGGACATGAAGTAAAAGTTTTTCTTATGGGTGAAGCCGTTGAGTGCGAAGGAATTACTCACGAAAAGTACAATGTTGATGAACAGCTCAGGGCATTTGTTAAAGCAGGCGGTGAAATCATGGCCTGTGGTACTTGTCTGAAATCGAGGCAACTTAACGAAACCGAAGCCTGCCCGATATCAACAATGGTAGATTGCGTTAATCTGGTGGTGTGGGCTGATAAGATGGTTACATTTTGATAAGTGCCGGGAAATTATAATCTCCTTATTGCGTGACTGTGTTTATGTTCTAAATTTACAGCTGTTTTTAAAATTGATTTGTCCGGGAACTTTAAGTAATTGAAATGCCACGGATTTAGCATTGTAGTTCCTGATTTATCCATCACCGTATAATTAATGCTGTTCTAAAGTAAATTTCCCACTTGAAATTGGGGTATACTTAAAAATAAATTCAAAAATTAACATGAAAAAGACTGACAAAGTGATAAAATTCGGTGAGGATGTCGAAGGATTTAACATCCCTGTTTTGAATGAACGTGAAATCAGGGCCGCAGCCGGACTGCTTTTTCTTATGATGTTTATCTCAATTATGACGGTTATATTTAAAGGCGACTTTTTGCTATTGAAATATGCTGTCGTTATTTTCTTGACCGATATTTTGATTCGTGTCCTGATCAATCCAAAATACTCACCTACACTGATCCTTAGCCGTTTGATTGTAAGAAATCAAACTCCCGAATATGTTGGAGCACCACAAAAGAAATTCGCCTGGGTCATTGGTATTATTCTGGCTCTTACCATGTTTGTTCTTATAGTAGTTGTCAATTCCTACAGTCCTATTACCGGCCTTATCTGCTTTATCTGCCTGATCTTCCTGTTTTTTGAATCGGCATTTGGCATCTGCCTGGGCTGTAAATTTTATCCGCTTTTTCATAAGGGCAAAGTGCAGTACTGCCCGGGCGAGGTTTGTGATGTGAAATCGAGACATGAGATACAGAAGACTTCAAGGACACAATTGTTGATTGTGCTGGCATTTTTTGTTTTTATTGTTCTCCTGGTGCTTTTCTTTAACGATACCTTCAATGTGAAACCTTACGACCTGTTTGGGCTGGAATCATAAAGCACTTTGATGATATTATTCTTTTGCATAACTGAGCAAGTCTTTATAAACATTTACCCAACCTTTCCACCTTTTCACATCCGAAAGTGATTCATTGTGCCAAAGGCTGATAAAAGTGCCTCCGGCAGTTCTAACTTCATCAACAAGCGGACGAATGTAATCCATTGCATTTGACGCATCAACCTTCATATAGTCGCGCAGTGTTCCATCCATAATTGCAAAGGGATGAACATTCAGTTTGGTTTCTACCTCCGACTCCAGATCATACCACCTGAAGGTTGAGCAAATACCTGCCCTGAATCCCGGACGAGCTGCAAACCCCATTGAATAATCATCTGTAATGTCATTGTCGATTAGGTTTCTGTAAGTTTCGGGCAATGAAAGTTTCAGAAAATGCTGTCGGCTGGCTGTAATGTCTGTATGCAAAACAGATGAAAGTTTTTTAATTTCAACTTCAAGCAAATCACGATTGGTGTTTGAAGCGTAGGAAGGGTGAATGCCAATATCTGCATAATCGCCTAGTGATTTTATCAACACCTGAAATGACGTATTGTCTGTCGGAATATTTTTATCGTTCAGGCCATACCCGGCAAATAAAACAAAGAAGAATGGCCGAAGATTAATTTCCTGATGCAACTTCTTAATCAGTTCAAAAGTATCAAACGGATCGACCGCCAGACCTGTCAAAACTCTGGCTCTTAGCCTGACATCTTCAAAATCTCTGGTGGCCAATCCTTTAAAAAAACCACCGATTGATCGGAATAAACCTTTATTTTTATAAGCCCAGGCAGCATCAATGTCGATGGTTGGCAGGAATAAATATTTGTTTTTTATGAGCGCCAATTGTGGAAATCTTTTGACCAACAAATTGCCCAGATCGATGGCCCATCGGTTTACAACCGGAATGTGCAGAAACCCTTTTTGAACTGAAAGCGATGATTCGGAAGAAAATCGACCATATTCATCCCGGATAAACGGCAGATACTCCTCATACCTGCTAACTATGTAGAAAGATGCAGAAAATAAATCAAAAGGAAAATCGACCGATTTATTGAATACGGCGAAAGGAGCCTTATGATCAGTATAATCTACAAAACCAATTTTGTGACTGTTGATTCCCTTTTCTTCGAGAAGGCCAGCAGGTATAATTTGAATAGAGCCTTCAATTGCTTTGGCTGAATAATTCAGTTTTGCGCCCTGATAAGACTGAAACTGTTCCAAATCAGATATTATCTGAAATTTTATGCCCAGCAATTCTGAAAAAATCAGCTGAAAAATATATTTAGCACGCGATTTTATGACTGGCGTGTAGATAATGAGTTCTGCTAAGCTATTATCCATAACTATTCGTAGCGCAAAGATTCTACCGGATCAAGTTTGGCTGCTTTTGTGGCAGGTATAAATCCTGAAAGGATGGCCACTCCAAAACAGAGCAAAACACCCAGAATAATCCATGCCCAGGGTACAATAAAACTCGAACCAATGATAAAGGAAAGGATATTCCCGATACCGATGCCAAGCACAATACCAACAAGTCCTCCCAACTGTCCGATAACGATGGCTTCAACCAGAAATTGGTTCCTGATGGTGATTCGGTTTGCACCCATAGCCATTCGAATGCCGATTTCGCGGGTGCGTTCAGTAACCGAAACAAGCATGATATTCATCAGGCCAATTGCTGCACCAATCAAAGTAATGATGCCAATTACCGTAGCAGCTAACCTAAGGTATTTAAGGTTTGCAAAAAGCATTTCTGCAAGATTATCACTTTTTGCAACATCAAAACTGTCTTCATCTTCCAGCCTCACGTTTCTGATTATCCTGAAAAGTCCGGTTGCTTCACCAATTCCTGCTTCAAGCATCAATGGATCCTCTACCATTACATTGATTGAAAACGACATTCTTGAATTTGAAAATACCTGCCTGACATTGGTAACCGGTAATATGCAGATATTATCGGGGTTAAATCCCATACTTGAGCCTTTGGCTTTCATCACCCCAATCACACGATATTTACCAGGTCCGATACTGATGATTTTATCGATCGGATCCTCATTTGCCTTAAAAAGTTTGCCAACCAACCCTGACCCAAGAACAGCGACATGTGTACCATAAAGCACTTCATTTGGAGAGATATTACGGCCTTTTTCTATTTCATTGCCTGAAGTAACAACGTAATTTTCGTCAGACCCTATTACTGCAATGTTGGGATTTGTTTTCTCAGAACCAAATTTGATGGTTGCTGTATTGCTTGCATAAGTAAATACAGAAGTAAACGCATTGAAATTATATTCTGATTTAAACTCCATTGCCTCCTTCCACGATATTTCCCTGAAATTTTTTGGAAGTGTTGACCTGTTTCCCATGTGAACCCGCATCGATCGGTTTCGAATGGTAAAAGTGTTGGAGCCCATCATCATAAAATTTTCATTCAGATAGTACCTGATGGCATCTATTGAGGTTAAGATGCCCACCAAAGCCATTATACCAAATGAAATAATTAAAACGGTGAGTGTGCTCCTGAGCATATGGCTCCGGATTGAGTCAAGTGAAATCTTAATATTCTCCTTTAACAGGTTTGTCATTAAGCAAATATTTATACAAACTTACAACTTTAATTTGTTGAGAAACACTAAAAATTTGCAGAATATTGGACAAGGATAGAATTTATATTTACCGGTATTACCATTGCAATATAACAGATTTCTGGTAAGTTCAGGCAAATTCGAACGGTCAGAAAATGGAAAATCGGACAAACAGGTTGAATTACTTTTTACTGCCGAAAGCCAGATCGCCAGCATCGCCGAGCCCTGGCACAATATATGCCTGAGCTGTGAGTTCCTCATCAATAGCGCCAACCCAAAGTGTGATGTCATCGGATGGAAGATACCTCTTTACATGTTCAACACCTTCGGTGCTTGCAATTATGGTAACTATGTGGGTATGCGAAGGTTTACCTTTGGCTAGCAACGCCTTATAGCTCAAAACAAGAGATGCTCCGGTGGCCAGCATAGGATCTGAAAGGATTAGCAAACGATTGGTTAAGTCGGGAGATGACACATATTCAACCTGAATGTTAAATCCACCATCTTTGGTATGTTTCCGGTATGCTGAAACAAATGCGTTGTCAGCTTTATCAAAAACACCCAGCATACCACGGTGAAGTGGCAATCCGGCCCTGAGAATTGTTCCAAGTACCGGAGATTGCTTAAGAACCGGAACTTCAGCAATACCCAGACTGGTTACAATTTCCTTGGTTTCAAATTCCATGGTACGGCTGATTTCATAGGCAAAAATTGCTCCCATCCTCTCCATATTGTGCCTGAACCTAAAGCTATCCTGTTGAATAACCGAGTCCCTGATTTCTGAGATGTACTGATTGAAAACCGAATTTCGGCTACTGAGGTTCTGGATCATTTTGTCTGCCTTAAGTGATAATTCCCTTGCTACTGATTGCAAATATAGAGATTTGTCAACTCTGAATTCAATAAAAATGAGGAAATTAATTCCTCACTTCCATTTAAAAGTATCTTGTTTTGAGGGTTATCAGAATTTCAGTTTAACCTGAAGTGTTTGATCGGGGGCATCAAATATATTATCAACTCCAAATACAAATATTTGTCCGGAATTAAAGACCTTATCCCGTTTTCCAGAAGCCGTTAATTTTATGGTAGAATGTGCTGGTAAATCAATGTGATAGATCATCCCGTACTTCTCTGCCTCTTTCCCGGGAGTAAGTTCAAAACCCAGATCACTTTTGTTGGTAAGAAAAATACTTCCCGAGTTTTCCTTTGCAGATGACAAATCGGGTTCAACTTCCACACAGGCATGAAACAGATGGTCAACCCATTCTCTTTTCCCAAAAATTTTTCCATTAAAAATAACTGCTGTTCGTCCATCAAACAATGCATCTCTTACACCCTCAGAGCTCTTTTCGCAGGCAAAAACAAGTGTTATGGGCCTGTGTTCTCCAAAAGCAATATCGAACTCCTGAAAAACAGAGCCATGTATGTCAGAATTGCCCATGATTGTAAGATTTTTATCCAATGCCCACTGAAACGCCTGAGGATAATACTCTTTATAATTTACAATTTCAATCCCATGAATTTTTCCTTCTTGCAAAAGTTTTGAGTGCTCCTCAAACCACAGCATGGTGTCGGGTTGCTGTGCTTTCCATCCTGGATGGGTCCAGAAAATAAAAGCTTCCTGTTTTGAGGCCTCTTCAAATACATCATTCCATTCAGGAGTATCAAGCAGATTATTATCCTTAAGAAACAAAGCGTTGGAATGTCCGGGAGGCATTTTCCGGGTTATTTCACCACCTTTAATAAGGATAATTCCATAGTTATTCGCTTTTGATGCAATATCATAAGAGGTGTTATGATCACCTGAAATTTCATCTTTAAATGGCCTGTACTCCAGGTGATCTGTAATTGCAATCACATCAAGACCTTCATTCCAGGCTTCCATAACCCTCAATTTTGGCCATACTAGTCCATCAGAAAAAACGGTATGAATATGAAAATCGCATTTCAAAGAAAAATAACCGTCAGCATCCGGAATGGCAAAATGACGCCCGTGACCGTCTTGTGCAATGACTGTTAAACTAAAAAATGCTACCAGAAAGAATACAGTAATTCTAAAATTCATGGCTTAAAATTTTTATTGTTGGTCGGGATGATCCGGTAAAGGACTCAGGTTAAATTTTTCAGGATTTTTTGCAGTTTTTCCTTTATAAAATGCTTCAATAGTTGTAAAATCCTCTTCATAATTACCCGTAGGATATAACCTTGGACCCAATCCGCCGGTTTTTGTTTTATAGTCAAGAAAGCCCATTACCAAAGGAACTCCGGCATCACTGGCAATAAAATAATAACCCTTTTTCCAGTTTTTATTAAGTTTTCGGGTTCCTTCAGGGGTGATGGTAAGGATAAACTCCTCTCGTTTTTTAAATTCTTCAGTCAGAAGCAATACCAGGTTGCTGCTTTTTTTGCGATCGACAGGAATACCACCCATGGCCCTCAGTGGCCTGTTGGTCAAAAAATTAAATGCTTCCTTCTTGATTAGAAAATGCGAGTGAATTCCTATGGATACAAATCCAAGCCATCCATAAATAAAATCCTGGTTCGATGTATGAGGAGCCATCATTACAACACATTTTTTTGAACCTTCGGGTAGTTCTCCGACTATCTTCCATCCCAAAATGCGCAGTATTACTTTAGCAAAGAATTTCTTAAACATAAGGCTTCAATCTGTTTCTGGCCAGTCAACAAAATTATTGGAACTGGTACAAACTTCTGATGCAAATATAATCGCCTGATGAATAGCCTGATCCCAAAACTTTTCAGATTCAGGAATTTTATTTATTCCGTGAAGGACAGAAACCAGTCCGGCATTGAAATTATCACCGGCTCCGACTGTACTTACTACCTGGATTTCAATGGCTTGATAATGTTTCTTAAACCAAGGAGTAAACAAATCCACACCTTCGCTGTTGCGGGTATAAATTAAAATTTCAGTACCGAAAGACAATATTTTCTGATAAACATCATTTCCGCTGGTCAGGCCAAACAGATTTGTAAAGTCCTGATCTGAGCCTCTGACAATATCAGAAAGTGAAATATTTTCAATCATCAGATTGGTGATTTCGTCGCGATTACCTGCAATTTTCCGGAAATTGGGATCGTAAACCAGAAAACCTCCTCCGGCTTTGGTCTGGCGGGCCAGTTTCAGAATATTCTTATGGTTTCTGTGTTGCCGGGCATAATTGGAACCAAAAAGCATTAAATCACCCGGATTAACGACAGGCAGATCAAAATCAGCAGGTGATTCGGGACGATGAATATAAAATTCATAATCAGCATCGCCCTTTGCGTCTAAAAAAGCCAGCGCCAGTGAAGTTTTGCCTTCGTACTTATGAACTGAATCGGCATTGATGTGATTGGTTTTCAGGAAGTCAAGAATTAGCCTTCCTGTATGATCATTTCCGATTTCGCTGAAAAACCTAACCGGAACTGAACGCCTGGCCAGAGAAACAGAAGAATTCAACATACTTCCACCCGGGCAGGCCCAAACCTGATGATGGTTTTTAAAAGTTAAATCATAGAGGCTTTCGCCAATGGCATAGACCATAAATAAAATTATCGGGCAACAATTACTTTTGCAGTATTCGAGGTTGTATTCCCATTCCTGTCGCGAACCTTAAGTCTTGCCACATATAAACCACCCCTTGCCAAACTTCCATCATCCAACCTGCCATCCCAGCTAACTATGCCTGACTGGTAGCCTTCGGATAAAACTTTGAATGGGCCGAGCGAACGAACAAGGCTACCTGTTGACGAATAAATTTCAACATCCACATCAAAGCGACCGTCATATTGATTGTGCCCAAAACGGAAAGAGATCGGTCCTTTGGTTGGATTCGGGTATGCCAGCACCTCATCAAGCGATAGGATAATATTGCGTTTTACTTCGAAGCGAATGCTGGCTTCAGACGAATTATTGAAAACATCCCATGCCTTTAAAGTGAGAATATGTTCACCATCAGGCAGATTGAAGTATTGATAAAGAAGTGATCCGCTCTGATAACTGTTCAAATCGGCAATGTAATAATCGTTCAAAACTATTGAATTGTAATTATTACCGTTGATTGTGGCAACAATATCATGTCCTATACCATTGCCAACGGTGTTTATTCCACTTTCATCAAACAGATAAGCCAGCAACTTTGGGCTTTCATTGGTGATGCTACCCTCTATAAAGTTTGTGTCATTCATAAAAAGTTTAATCTCAGGACCTGTAAAATCGAGTTGAGGCTGGTTACTTGATCCTCCTATGGTAAAATCTTTGGAAAAACCATGCCCGTCAACGGTTCCGTCAGTCACATAATAGCTGAGTTTACCCCTCCCGAAACTATAATCTATATCCTTTGGAACCGGAAAGGTAAATTCAAACAATCCATTTACAACAGAGGCTTTGCCCTGATATAAAATACTTTTCTGGACATAAAATTCTGTTTGAAGACTCAAAGGATCCTGGCCCAGGGTTCTGACTTTCGAAGGTTTATCAAGGACTTTAATCTGAACTTCACCATTGAATCCGGTCAGCAATATGTTTTCTGCGTCTCTGACTTCACCTGTCACTTTTACAAGGCTTGTTGCAAAAAGAGTATCGGCAGGTAATCCGGTTTTCGCATCGTTTATAGATGTAGTAATGACTTTATGTTTGGGCAAAGGCATGCGGATTGACGGATCGCCGAACAAAGTAAGATGCCGGGTATTTGCCCCGGACCCATTCTGATTCTTAGTGTATTTTAGAATATCGCCAAGGCGGGGAATGTTTCCACCCGTTGATTTAAAGGCGGTATCGGCAAAACTAAGATTCAGGGCTGCATTATTGCTTGAAAAAGCAAGGCGCGTTGTGGTAATCATTGACATTGCACCCCCATCAGGATTTAAAAATACCAGCTCGCCGGCAGAAGTGTGGCCGGGATTATCAAACCTTGAAAACTCACAGGTTGCGGTAAAAAACAATCCCATTCTGGAATAATTCGTCCAGGAATTGATATCGGCAATTTCAAGGATTCTTTCATCAGCCCACCCAACTTCGCCACCATGTCCAATATAGTTTACAACCAGCGCGCCTTTCTCAACCTTGCTAACCAGTTCGCGGTTCACATCAGGGTACCTGCTTCCACCAGGGGTTGAAACCTGTTTGAATGCATCAAAGTAAATTTTTTCGGTATTATAAACAGGATGATTACGTAAAATACTATCTGTTAGGCCTTCAGCCTGATTTAAATGTGCGTTTCTGTCTTCATCATCGGCAAGTACGATTAGTGTGTTTCTCCAGTCGCCGTGAACGGGAGCATCATTAGCCATATAGGTAATGGTTTTTTCAACGACCGTATTTGCCTCTTGTTGCGTTCTAACCGGCATTCTACCAACAGCAACATCAAGCATGCCGGCAGCATTTGAACCACCTTCACCATCATCAAGCAGCACGTAATAATCATCAGAAAGAAAAGATGCCGTTGTTTTAATTGAGTTGTCGCTCTGGAATGAAGGCACAAAATTTGAATTCTGGGGAATTCTGTTCTTTACATCATAAGATGCATTTCCAAAAAGCAGCAGATATTTTGGATAACCAGCATCGCGGCCCCGATCGTAGAGCATTTTCATGAAATTACGGATGGCAGTAATGTCCTGTATCCCAGACGAAAATTCATTATAAATTTCAGGTAATGAAACTACAATGGCTGAAATCTCTCCCATATCATTATGTGCAGTTGCCAGAGTTTGGGCCTGTGAACTAAAATCAGGATGAGTAATGACAATAAGATCATAATTGCCAATGGAGTGCAGATTCTGATTGGAAATTTTCTCACCGGGTCTTATCGAGTTATATGAAGTACCGTTGAGGGCAATGAACTCTTTTAAAACAGTGGTATTGCTGTTAAACTTCACAACATCGCCCGAACGGGTATAATTAACCAAAAAAACATTAAGCGGATCTGTAACGTCCCAAATTTCAGTTACTGTATTTGCGTTGGAAAGAGAAAACTCACTGATGCGGTTGTTTGCTATTGATTTTGAATCGCGGAATGACATTTGCCCACCAGTAAATTTGAGAGAACATTGAACATTCAGGGTAATAAAATCGAGCCAACCTAAATCGGTGCTCGATAATGGATTAAACTTAAACTGAATATCCAGCATGTCGGCTGGGGGAGTAAATGTGGCAGAGGTTATCAGATCGAAGGCATAATCGTATTTTGAAGTTATTTTTGCCAGTGTACTGGTGCCTACCACCTGATTGTTAACAAGAAAATTAAAACTTAGCGCGTTGGTGGTTGACCTGCCTGCAATTCCATACCTGATAACAGCATTTGAACCGGGAATTATATCGGAAAAAGTGACTTGTGGAATATTCAGAGTACGGTTATAAAAATCCATTTTCTCGCCAAACCATTTTCTACCGCTCTTGATAAGGTTATATAAATCCTTTTCGTAATGGAAAAGAGCTGTATATTCATTGACAAAATAATCAGCTGGATTTTGGGGAGGCTCGGTAAAAGTGATGCGTCTTCCGTTTTCTGCACCTATGGTGAGAAAATAGCAGGCTTCATCTGCATACAAATGCGTTGTGTGATCCAACCTTCCCGACAAAGGATTTCTTATCCATGTCTGCGGGCCTTTACCATAAAATAAAATATAGTCTCCCTGTGCAAAAACTCCCGGAGTTGCTGTAAACACACTGATCGAATTTTCATGGAGATCATCTGCAGTAATTACCCCTGCAGTCATATTTAACATGGCTCCTCCGTTTCCGAAAATTCTGATTTTATCAGGATTTAAACCGTTTGTGTTGATGCCAAGATTTTTAAGATCATCAAAGGTAATTTTATAAACTCCTGATTCAGCCAGATAGAATTTATACCAGTCACCGGTTGCCAGCACTGAATTATCTGCATAAGTGTTCACACTTTTAAGCACCGGGGGTGAAGCAGCAAAAGTAATTTCGAGCGAATAAGATGCCAACTTTTCGGTTTTCCCGGAAGCCGGATTCAGACCAAAAGGCAAAACAGTTGCAATGGCTTTTAGATTTCCGCGTTCACTCAGAACTTCATAATTGAGATAAGGAGCTGAAAGCAGTTCTTTTTCGCCCAGAACCTTCCTCTCCTCATCAGAAATGGGAATATATGTCAGGTTGTCAAATCTGATGTCTTCAACATGCATACCGGCTGGAACATCAGTAATGGTTACCGAAAACGGAAGTATTTCATCAGGAAGTCCCGTGTATTGAGCTTTTTCAAAGGCAAGGGATTGCATGGCTGAGTCTGCCCCAAAATAGAGTGTAACCGGTTCAATCCAGTTCAGGCTTACATTAACTGGCTTTTGCGCGGCAACAAACAATGGGAGCAGCACTAAAACCAAATAAATCAGTATATTTTTTATTTTCATTTATTTTCTTTATTACCTAATAACAGATACCTTAACCGATGCAACAGATTCATCACCTGATTCATCTCTGACTCTTAACCGTCCGATATAGAAGCCTGGAGTGATGTAATTTCCATTAAATCCTCTGCCATCCCAATCAAATGCCGGCGAGCGATAGCCCTCAGCAAATATAGTACGATTGAATACAGCGACCTGTTTCCCCATCAAAGAAAATATTCCAAGTTCCAGATCCAGGTTTTCACCGGCTTTGTTATGCTCAAAAATAAATTGTGCATTATAACTGAATGGATTGGGATAAACCTCAAACTGACCAAGCACAAGTTCAGCCGAGGAAGAAACTACAAAATCAATGGATCTTTCGGAGGAGTTATTATTTACATCCCATAATTTCAGTTTTACCGTATGAGGCCCTGGTTCAAGTGACCGGAAAGGAAAAGAAATCCGCCCGCTTCTATAAGTATTCAGGTCGGCCTCATAAAAATCATTGAGCAGGAATGGTGCATCGGTTTTGCCATCGAGTATCGCAACAATGTCATGGCCAATGCTGTTTCCAATGGTATTAATGCCACTTTCGTCGCTGACATAGGCCAAAAACACAGGATTCTCATTGGTAAAACCACCCGCTCTGAAAAGTGTGTCGTTGATAAACAGTCTGATTTCAGGACCGTCATAATCTGTAATTTGATTGTTGCTTATGCCTCCCACAACAATGCGGTCATAAAATCCTGCGGCATCTATAATGCCATCAGTAGCATAATAACTGACTTTCCCGTTGCCATATTGATAAGCAATATCTCGTGGCACAATAAATGAAATGTTGAAATATCCGTTTTCAACCAATGCTTTTCCTTTATATATGATGTTCCTTCTCACGCTGAATGTCATGCGCGAAAATCCATCCGACCCCAAAGTTTCGACTATAGTTTCCTTATCAAAAACGGTGGGAGTTATTATACCTGAAAACCCGGTAATAGGCATCCCATTTTCATCGCCAATGTACCCACTTATGGTTACCTCTTCCATTGCTTTGAGGGTATCGGCAATGTAGCTAACCTCATTTCCATTGATTGAGGTAGTATAAACCTTAAATTCAGGATAAGCCATCTTCAGTGCCGGGTCGCCAAGCAAAACAAATTTCTTTCCGTTAGGATCAGCACCGGTCAACATCTTCGAACTTTGTATCAGTTCACCCAGAAACGGCATTCCATGTTCGGTGGGTTTCAGTGCCAGATTATAAAAATTCTTTGCCAGATTAAAATTTGGTGTTCCATAGGTTGGTCGGGCAGTTGTAAAAAGCGCAACCCCTCCCCCTCTTGGGTTCAGAAATACAAGTTCACCGCCAGAAACCCGCAGCGGGTCATCATATCTGCTAAATTCACAGGTGGCAGTCATAAAAACCGGCAACCTGTCATAATTTCTCCAGCTGTTGATATCGTTGATTTCAAGCACACGTTCATGTGCCCAGCCGGTTTCGCCTCCGTGTCCGGTATAATTCACAATCAAAGCTCCTTTTTCCATACGCTGGTTGATGGCGAGGGTGGCATCGGGAATTCTTTGACCGCCGGGAGTGGAAATCTGAGGATAAGCATCCAGGAAAATCTTTTCTGTGATGTAAGCTGAATATGTTGAATCAATCATAGTGGCAAGCTGATTTGCCTGGTGCATATGTTCATTGCTGTCTTCATCGTCGGCAATAAATGCAATTACATTACGCCAGTCACCAAAAACCTTATCAGAAGTTGCATAATGAATAATCTTGTCAACTGCATTTTTGGCCTGCTCAGGCGTTTGCACAACAAGCCGGCCAACTCCGATATCAACCATATCTGTTGCCAGCCCTCCTTCATGATCATCGAGACTACCGAAAAAATCATCAGTAGCATAAGAATTTACAGGATGCAGAGATTCGACAGTCTGATAGGTAGGCACAAAATTGGAATTTCCTGTAATGTAGTCTTTGTAATCATAGGATGCATCACCAAAAAGAAGTAAAAATTTCGGTTTGTTCCACGAATCTGCCTTTTTCCAAAGCATCCGCATAAAATCTCTGATTGCACTGATATCCTGAATGCCTGACGAAAATTCATTATAAATGGACTGTGGGGTGACCACCAAAACATCGAGGTTGTTTTGAGCGCCATGAAACTCCGCCAAACGGGCTGCCTGATCCATAAAATCGGGATGAGAAACAATAACCATAGCATGAGGCTGCGCACCATGGAGGTTCTGGTTAACCACTTTTTCTATGTAAACCGGTTTCAGATACGATGCATCATCGGTTACAACATACTCTCGTATTGTATCTGACAAAGCTTTGAAGCGGAATCCATCACCCAACACAAAAGGCTGTATATATCCGGGTTGCTGAGGATTTGTAACATCCCACAACTGGGCCACCTTGCCGTTCCCATTTGCATTATATTCAACTATTCCGGTTGTACCGGCTTTTCTGAAATGCATTGTTCCACCTGTAAATCTCAATTCTGCCGGAGCATTTATTTCAATAAAATTAATCCAGCCAATGGAGCTGCTCAATGACTTATTGTATTTGAGGTTAACCTGCGAAATTGGTGATGAAAGAGTTGTTTTGAATGTTTCAACCGACATTCTCGCAAAGGCAGTACTGGGTTCAATAATTATCGGCGGAACCTGTAAAGTAAATGAATTGCTGCCGGCACTGAGGGTAAAATTGCTTATTGCTGTTGAACGCGCAGCAACACTTAATCTGAGCGAAGTTTCAGCTGAAGTAGCAGGATTAAAAGCGGGCAGGTTATAATTTCTTGAAGAAACAATATCAAAAACATCTCCAAACCATTCTTTTCCTGATTTTACAAGACTAAACTGATCGGGATGAATGGCATAATACCAGTCGTAATAATCAAGAGAGGTGGCAGCAGGAGACTGAGGCTGAGGGAATTCCATCATCCGGGTTCCATTGCCGGAATTAACACTGATAAAATAGTAGGTAAAGTCTGAATATAAATGTTTTCTATGGTTGAAAATACCTGTAACAGGATTCCAATACCATTCAGTCGGGCCCTGGGCATAAAATAAAATAAAATCACCCTGATCCATTTTCCCATCTCCTCCATCGAAAACCATGATGGGCACTTCCGGCAAATCATCGTGGCGGGTATTGCCAGCCCGTTCAGGCAACATTCTTCCTCCGAAACCATGAATCCTTATTGCGGAAGAATTTAATCCACTTACCTGAATTCCCATAGAAGACAGATCGTTGAATGTAAGTCTGTGTATTCCGTTTTGTTCAACTGCCATTCGATACCAATCGCCGGAAGCAAGAACTGAATTGGCAGCATAGGCTGATTCCTGCTTTAATTCCCTTCCTGAAGACTGAATCTCTTCTGAATCAATATGAAATGATACCAGCTTCTCTACTTTGCCCGAAACAGGGTTTTTGCGCAAAGGAACAAAACTGATTTGATGGGTATATTCTGTAATATTTCCCAGTGATGTAGTGGTTACAGTTATTTTATCGGAAAGAGAGGCTGTTTCAGCAAATTTCAAGGCAACCTTCTCAAGACTATCGAGCGGTGCAAAGACCTCTTCTGATAAAAGAAAGACCTTTTCAGTAACTCCGGCTTTCAGATTAACAACAAGTACCGGGAGCCTGCTTTCTTCAGAAGTGTAACAATCATAGCAAAATAACCACGATCGGGTGGTGCCGGATTCAGGCAATGGGTTCTGCCATTTAACAATTTGATGCTGTGCATTCAAATTATTTGTGGCAAACACGATTACAATTAGCACTAAAAAGTTATATATAATAGATTGCTTTATCATTACAAAAATTCTTACAAGTAGGTTGTGGTAGTTGACAAATATACTCCGATTGAAACAAATGATCTGATAAAAATAACACTGTCAGACAATAATTGTTTCAATTCATGTATCTTTGCCACTGGTTTGAACACTTTAAAGTGACAGGCATAATAACGGTAATGACTGAACGTTATTGTAAATTACTTAAGGGATTATTCTTTTTTTTGGAAAGACTTATAATTTGACATTCAAAATTTTTTGTAATATTGACTGTGAAAAAACCGGATATCATGAGAAAAAAGTTGGGTTTATTCCTGTTGCTTTTGTTGGCAGTTATGACTGTTAATGCACAGGATCCTACCTTTTCTCAGTATTATGGAAATCCTTTGTTTCTTAATCCGGCACTTGCAGGGTCAAAGGTATGCCCCAGGCTTACCTTTAACTACAGGAATCAATGGCCGGCAATTCCATCCACTTTTGTAACCTACTCAGCTTCTTATGATCAATACATAGATGCTGTATCCGGCGGTGTTGGTATAATGGTACTTTCGGACAACCAGGGAGACGGTACGATAACCGGAACACATGTAGATGCCATGTATTCTTTCATGACAAACCTTTCAAGCACCCTTACCATGAATACTGGTTTTCAGGTATCTTTTATTCAAAATAAACTTAACTGGAACAGGTATATTTTTGGCGATCAGATTGAAAGGGGTTTATTGGGTAATCTGCCGCCAACCTTAGAAAGTCCTCCCGACAGGTTGAACGTTGCAATGGTTGATTTTTCTACCGGTGTTCTATTCGGATATAATCAAACCATGTATTTCGGGTTCGCTGCCCATCACATTAGTCAGCCCGATAATTCCTTTTATAGTATTGGCAACAGCAAGCTCGATATGAAACTTACTGCTCATGCAGGAGCCTTAATTGATATGAGAGGTGATTATACCGGAGGCAACATACTGGAAATGAGCGTTTCTCCAAACATCATGTACCAGCAACAAGGCAAGTTTCACCAACTCAATCTGGGTTTATACTTCAACGTATATCCCCTGGTTGTTGGAGCATGGTTCAGAAATAACTTTGAAAATTCCGATGCTGTAATTGGATTGGTTGGTTTTCAGCACGAAAAATTTAAAGTGGGATACAGTTACGATTACACAATTTCCCCATTAACAAACAGTGGAACACACGGTGCACATGAAATTTCTTTTGCTTGGTTGTTTGACTGCAGGCAAAAAACTTTCAAGCACAGAGCAATAAAAGACCCCTTATTTTAGTTAACAATAATCAAAAACAACACATACCAGAAATGATCAGTTACAGAAACATTTATCTGAAGATCTCTTTCTTTGCAGTATTAGCATTGCTGGCATCATCCTGCGCAAAAGAATCATCAAGAACCACCGGTTGGGAATACAATAATTCAAAAAACGGTGGATTCCAGGTCAATACAAAGTATGCCGGCCAACCGATTGGTCCCGGATTGGTAATGATTGAAGGAGGTACATTTACTATGGGCCGTGTTACAGATAATCCAATGTACGACTGGGATAACATCCCGCGCAGGGTTACTGTACCTTCCTATTATATTGATGAAACTGAGGTCGCCAATGTTGATTATGTTGAATACCTCTACTGGCTGAGCCGTGTATTTGGCACCGATTATCCTGAAGTCTACAGGAAAGCCCTGCCCGACACACTGGTATGGCGCGAAAAGCTGGCTTACAATGAGCCACTTGTTGAAACTTATTTCAGGCATCCTGCCTACCGAAATTATCCGGTAGTTGGTGTGAGTTGGGTACAGGCAAATGAATATTGCCTTTGGAGGACCGACAGGGTAAATGAAATGTTGCTCATTCGTGAAGGTGTCCTCGATTTTGATCCTGATCAAAGGAATGAAAACAATTTTAACACCGAAGCTTATCTTGCCGGACAATATGAAGGGCTTGTAAATAAGCCCCTCAGAGACCTGAATCCCAGCGGAACAGGAGAACGCCGTGCCAAGCTGGAAGATGGAATCATGGTGCCAAAATACCGACTGCCTACTGAAGCAGAATGGGAATTCGCTGCAACAAGTCTTATCGGCAACACACTTTATGAGCGTGTTGTTGAAAGAAGGGTATATCCCTGGAACGGTACCATTGTAAGATCTGACCAGAAAAAATATTACGGCCAGTTCCTTGCTAACTTCAAACGAGGCAGAGGTGACTATATGGGAGTTGCAGGAAACCTTAATGATGGTGCCGATCTTCCTGCAGAAGTGGCTTCATATTGGCCTAATGATTATGGCCTTTACAATATGGCCGGCAATGTAGCTGAATGGGTTCTTGATGTATATCGCCCACTCACTTTTGAAGATGTTTCAGATTATGCTCCTTTCCGTGGAAATACCTTTACAACCAAAGTTACCGATGAAGAAGGATTTCTGGCTCCTAAAGATTCATTGGGAAAAATCCGTTACCGTGAAGTTACCACCGAAGAAAGTAAAGACAGGTTTAATTACCGCAGCTCAAAACAAATCAACTATCTCGATGGCGACTACCAATCTACCATCAACCCTGATTGGGCAACACTTCCTGCTGACACGGTCAATACAACAAACATGATGTATGAATATGGTAAGACTTCTCTGATTTCTGATAAGTCCAGAGTTTACAAAGGTGGCTCATGGAAAGATCCTGCATTCTACCTTAGTCCGTCAACCCGCCGCTATCTTGACGAAAACCAATCTGCAAACTATATTGGTTTCCGCTGTGCAATGGGAAAAGTTGGAGGAGCATACGGTAAAAGATAAAATTCTTAAATCAATGATTAAAGTCCATTTATTTGAAAGTAAATGGACTTTTTTTTTATCCGGACATTTCTTATCCCTTTTATTAATAATTTAGATGAGTATTTGAATCAATCCTTTTGCCATGCCTTTTTCAACCACAGAGGAACTTTTCAGACTCTTCAAACAACATCCATTTATAATTACCGACTCCAGGGCTGTCAGGCCAGGCAGCATTTTTTTCGGTTTAAAAGGTGATTCATTTGATGGGAACCATTATGCGCAAAAAGCCCTTGACAATGGTGCAGCTTATGCTGTGATTGATAATTCTGAATGTTATACAGGACCAAACACATTGCTGGTACCCGATGTATTGAAAAGCCTTCAGGAACTGGCTTCGCTTCATCGTGAATCTTTGGAGATACCAATCATAGGAATAACAGGCACAAACGGCAAAACAACTACAAAAGAGCTACTTGCTGCTGCACTTTCGGTACAATTCAAAACCTTTGCTACTCAGGGAAATCTGAATAATCATATTGGCGTTCCTTTGTCATTGCTTTCGGTAACTGCCGAAACTGAAATTGCAGTTATTGAAATGGGAGCAAATCATATTGGCGAAATTGATGCTTTATGCAAAATTGCCAGGCCCACACATGGCCTCATCACAAATATCGGAAAAGCTCATCTTCAGGGATTTGGAAGTCCGGCGGGTGTGATTCAGGCAAAAAAGGAGCTGTATGACCATCTCTACTGTCACGGAGGTACTGTTTTCATAAACTCTGACAACCCATTACTGATGGGACTCACTCTAAATCTAAATCGTGTTCTGTATGGCGAAAGCCCCAATTCAAATTATTTGGGTATTCCAACAATGGAAGGTGTTTTGCTGTCGGTACAACTGAAAATTCCTGAATCTTTACCTTTTCCTACACAATTGACCGGCAGATACAATTTTGAGAATGTGCTGGCTGCCATTGCAGTTGCCGGAAGCTTCAGGGTCAACCTGAAAGATGTTTCAAAAGCAATGGAATCGTACCAGCCAAAAATGAACCGGTCTCAAATACTTGAAACATCGAAAAACACCCTATTACTTGATGCATACAATGCAAATCCATCAAGTATGGAAAGTGCTTTGGAAAATTTTGCAATTCTTGAAAAAAAACCCAAAATTCTGATTTTAGGAGATATGTTTGAGCTTGGCGATGCATCAGATCAGGAACACGAACAAATTCTAACTCTGGCTTCTAAATTGGGATTCAGCAAAATTTTTACAGCCGGACCCAATTTCATGAAATTTTCATCAGATTTTATTGATGTAACTTGTTTTGAAAGTGCACAAAAGCTTAAAGATTTTCTTATTGAAAAACCTTTAACAGGAAATTTCATTCTTGTAAAAGGTTCGCGTGGAATGAAACTCGAAATACTGACAGATGCCTTATAAGATAAACGAAAAAATCCAGGCCATTGGAATTATGTCTGGCACCTCTTTAGACGGCCTCGACATTGCCCAGTGTACATTTGACTTTAACGATGGTCAGATTTTCTGGGAAATAGATCATGCGGAAACCATCAAATATCCTGCTGAAATTACCGAAATGCTAATAAAGGCGAGTCATTCTGATGCATTGGGTTACTTCAGATCTCACACTGTTTATGGAAACTGGATTGGCAAAGCTTGCAGAGATTTTATTGAACGGAATAATTCTCGTCCATTGCTCATAGCGAGCCATGGACACACCATCTTTCACTGCCCTGATGAAGGATTTACAACACAAATAGGCAGTGGAGCCCATATTGCGGCACAGTCAGGGATACGCACAATCGTTGATTTCAGGTCGCTCGATGTGGCACTTGGCGGTCAGGGAGCTCCTCTTGTCCCGATCGGAGACCGCTTACTCTTCGGAAATTATGATGCCTGTTTAAATATTGGCGGATTTTCAAACATTTCTCTTGAAATTGATCATCAAAGAAAAGCCTGGGACATTTGTCCGGCAAACTTTGTACTAAATCATTATGCTCAGAAACTCGGGATAGACTTTGATAAGTCAGGCCAAATTGCCGCATCAGGGAAAACCATTACCCCATTGCTTGAAAAACTGACCAAACTTGAGTATTACAACCTGCTGCCCCCAAAATCACTGGGAAGAGAATGGGTTGAAGAAAATATTTTTCCTTTGTGTGATAAATATTCCGGTGAAATCACCAGTGTACTGAATACCCTCACGATTCATATTGCCGAAATCATTGGCAGAACTCTTCCGGATGCATCAAACGCAAATGTACTTTTTACAGGAGGAGGCGTTCATAATGATTTTTTAATGAGTAAAATAAAGGATTTCTCGAACTGCCTGATTATAATCCCTGACCAAAAAATTATCGACTACAAGGAAGCGCTTATTTTTGCCTTGCTCGGAGTTTTGAGATATAAGGGAATTCCCAACTGCCTTTCAGAAGTTACCGGTGCAAGAGCTAACAATTGTGGTGGAGCCATTTACGAAATATGATTTTGGACGACCACTATAAAGCCATTTCAACATAATATAAAAAGCTTTGAAATGGATAACATTCTGGACAAGTTATACTTTATTATCCATAAAATCGATTTCTAATGATTGAAACTAAAAATAGAACATCTTTTACGGGAATCATCTTTCTCGTTTCCACTTTACTTTTTTCAGTGCTGAATTCCTGCACCGAAAAGAAACCTATAGAAACTTCAAATAAACTAAACATAACCTTCAGTCATAGGGTTAATTATAACAACCTGGTTTTCAATCAAATGATTTACACCAACGCGGCCGGAAATGATTATGAAGTCACTGAAGTAATGTATTTTATTTCTGATCTGAAACTTCACCACAGCGATGGAAGGACAATTCAGCCGGCCCAATGGGATGACATTCATTACATTGACACCAATATACCCTCAACTTTTGACTGGGTGTTAGGAGAAGATATTCCTACTGGACTTTATGATAGCCTGACTTTTACTTTCGGGTTTTCTCAAGCGCGAAATCAGTCATTTATGTTCGTTAATCCACCGGAGGTCAATATGGCCTGGCCCGAAGTTCTTGGTGGAGGGTATCATTACATGATGCTCAACGGATGGTGGAAAGATTTGAATGAAGTGAAAAAGCCTTTCAATTTCCACCTGGGAATTGGCCAGATATATGCAAACAACAGCGGTCAGATATCGGATATTACTGGCTTTGTACACAATAATTTCACTGTCAGACCTTTGGGCGAAAAATTCCGGATCGAAGAGAACAATGAAAATGCAATTACCTTGATTATGAACATCGGCAGCTGGTTTGAAACTCCGGTGGTATATGACCACAACACCTGGGGTGGAGCCATCATGCAAAATCAGGACGCCATGCATGTGATTGCGCTTAATGGCAGAGATGCATTTAGTATAGAACAGTAAAGGCGACTTATCGACGCCTTTTACTTCAAAATCAACAACTTGCCTGGTTATAGACAGAGAGTGTGATACACAAACTCAAACAGTTTTAATACCTGATACATTCACCTCTTCCCGGTCCACGGCCATATTCACCCTTTCCTGAACGACCGGCTCTGTAGTCTTTTCCATCGCGAAAACCTCTGCCCTGGCGGGAATCATAAACAGTTTTTTGCTCATCATTCAGCAATGAGCGAACTTCACGTTTGTGAGCTTCTCTCTCTTTCATGAGATCACCCTTTAATTTCGATATTTCATCAATGGTTTGATCAATGGCTTTCACATCCTGTTTTTCGGCAAGTCTCAGGGTATTCATACGAGCCTGTTTTTCTCCTATTTCAGCACGAATAAGGCTGGCTTTGCGCAAGTGCGCTGTTCTAAGTTTTTCTATACTTGTTTTCTGATCTTCGGTCAGCGATGGGATCCTGCAATCCTCACCTTTATCGGCATATGAAGGTCCGTTTCCGGGACCAAAACCTCTGCCTTCGCCTCTGCCAAAAGGCTGAGCTGAAGTGAAAGCAGGTATAATCATCAGGAATACGAATCCCGATATGATTGCAAATGTTTTAAAATTCATTTTTTTCATGGTTTCAATTGTTTATTAGTGATTGTTTAAATGATTAATTTTTTTGTCCCCACCTGTGCCTTCGTCTGGGGCCTTCACCTCTTTTCGACTCATCGCGCATAATCATTTCTCTGAAAAAGCCTTCGAGTTTATCATATTGATCAGGAGTGGCTATTGTTCGCATCTCAATTAAATGCTTTGCTGAATGATACCTCATTTGAGCATGGTTCTCCCCGATTTCACGGCACAGAGATTCTATCAGTAATGTGTCCGGTTCTTCTTTTAAAACTTCGTCTATCAGAATCTGATTCATTCTTTTGATTTCACCAAAGTGAGGATTGATGTTCTGTCGGAGCATATCTCTTGAGATTTTGAGTTCTTCGGCCTGTTCATCAGTGAAACCAAGTTCATCCAGTATCTTTCCATGTCTAACGAACTTTGAATCACGTTCATTCCAGGTCCTCTCAATATCATTGGTTTTGTTCTGTTTATACTTTTGAACATGCAGAAATACGGAAACAGCTGCTCCGATATTAACAAGCGTGAGGACTGCGATGATGATTAACAGAATTTTAGTTCTCTTTGTATTTGCCATTTTTTTAAGAATTAATTTCCTGAAAGATAATTCTCAATAAACTCTGAGGACTCATCATTCATATGTATTTCAAGCGCGTAAAGTTCAGGTGCAGTGTTGACTGAAACTGTTTCTTCATTCGGCTGGGCTGTGTAGGTTAAGATTCTCCCACCCAGCCAGATTCCTAAAAGTACAGAAGCGGCAGCCATTGCTACAGGAGCACTGATTCTTACAATTTTTGCAACTTGATTGGGTCTTGATGCAATTCCACTCCCTGAAGACAGTCTTTTGTTCTGAATTGATTGAAATAGCTCCGGATCATTGACTGATCTGCGCCCGGAACCCATGCTTTCCAGACCGGAATATACAACTTGCTGAAACGCCTTGCAGGAACTGCATGAAGCAAGATGTTCTTCCAGTGCTTTTGCTCCGGAAGTATCCTTGTTTAAGTCTAAGCCATCCAGTATCTGTTCTTCAAAGGTTTTGCAGTCCATTTTGTAAACTTTTTAATTTGACACATTCAAAATCAAAAACCTGTGCTTTTTAATGATTTCATTTTAAAACAGGAGTAAGCGTTTTTCTGAGATTCACTTTTGCCCTGTGCATGAGTGACTCAACCGCTGGTAATGTAACATTCATCACTTCAGCAATTTCGGTATATGGAAGATCTTCGATTTTGTGAAGCGTAAATGCGATCCGTTGATTTTCAGGAAGTCGGGAAATTGCATCATATAAAAGGCGACTTCGTTCCTGCAGTTCATATTTTTCATCAGAATCCATAGGCTCTTCTGATTCCTGACTTTCACCTCTTTCATCATCAACAAAAAATGATGAAAGTTCTTTCCAGAAGCGCCACTTTTTATTGTTCCGGATAAAATTAAGCGAACGATTGCTCGAAATCCGGTATAACCAGGTACTTAGTTTTGAATCTCCCCTGAATTTATGGGCATTGTTGAAAACCTCTATAAAAATATCCTGAGTCAGGTCCTGAGCATCATGCGAATTCTGCAGAAAACCATAACAAACATTGTACACTAATATCTGATACTGGTCGACCAAAGTTTTCCATGCACCTTCATCTTTTGCAATCAATCCTTTTATCAGATCAGCTTCAGTCATAAAAATTACAGGTGGATATGTTCGGTTTCAGAGTAACTAATATAAAGACAATATTTCTTTCAAAAACTTGCGCCAAAGCGAAAATGAATTCAGGTCAGTAAGCAGAATTTCTTTATTTGCAGCTGACCTCACGAACCAGAGCAAAATTGATTTTTTTTTGCAGAAAATAATAATGCATGTTTCTGAAGGTATTCAGAAGTAAATTCACACAATTCCTTCAATTTATACTTCTTTTCGCCATCATCAGCATGTCAACAAAGGCAACACAGCCTTTATTGCCAGATAATTTTATTTCAGATTCAAAAACAAGTATTGAATTCAGAGATTTCAATTTTCTTCCCTTCTCAACAGAAAGCCGGGATTTCAGCTCTTCAAGGGTATTAAACAATGTTGATAAAAATAAAATATTCCCTTTTATTTCTTTTGAAGACAAGCCTTTCGCCTTAAGCTTCCACAGACATTTTCGAATTAAATTATTTCATTACTTAACCAACCAGATCCCGGTTTTGGATCGCAGCTGTATTTTGAGTATATAAAATTCAATTTTTGGGGTAATTGCATCATATTTTATTACATAATCTATTGAATTTTAATATATTAACAATCCGTAAAATTAATAAAAATATCAATTGAAAATCAATCAGAAAAAACCGGTATGTCAGGTTTTAAACCTTTTATGCTCATATTTGCTGTTCTTTTAGCAGTAGCTTTTCTGCTCAAAATAGTGATGCCGGCGATAATGTATGACATCGCTGATTCAGAAATAAAGCAGGGAAGAGAAGAACAAAATCACTACCCTGCTTTGTTTTTCAATGAAATATAATAAAAACCTAAATTAAAAGTTAACTATTAACAATTTAGTGTTGATAGATTGCGCTTCATCGTAATTTTCAAAAAGCCATATTACACTACTTTTACATTGATTAAAAAAAACAACCAATGAGTTTCGGAATCTTATTACAAATCACAAGACCGGCAGGAGTTCTGGCCGATACGTTGAATACTGCGGCGCTTCAAGCAAGCAGTGCAGGTGAAATCAAGCTTTCTATCTGGGATCTTTCGCTCAAGGGTGGGTGGATTATGGTCCCTTTGGCCATCATGTCGGTGCTGGCTATATATATATTTGTGGAAAGATATATCATCATAAACAGGGCAGCAAAAGATGACCCCAATTTTATGAACAACATCAGAGATTTCATACACAATGGGAGAATTGATTCGGCCGTTTCACTATGTAAAAATAATCGTTCACCTCTGGCCAGGATGATTGAAAAGGGAGTAAACCGGATTGGTAAACCCCTGGGTGATATCAATGCTGCCATTGAAAATGTGGGTAAACTTGAAGTATCAAAACTTGAAAAAAACATTGCAGCGCTTGCTACCATAGCCGGTGCAGCACCAATGATTGGATTTTTAGGAACAGTAATCGGGATGGTCAGAGCATTTTACGATATGTCGATGGCAGGCAACAATGTAGATATTGCATTATTATCGGGAGGGATTTATCAGGCAATGATAACTACAGTAGCCGGACTTATTGTTGGTATTATCGCCTACATTTGCTATAACATACTGGTTGCCAGGATCGAAAAGGTTGTCTTTATTCTTGAAGCAAGGACAACAGAGTTTATTGATCTGCTTCATGAACCGGCTTCCTGAAAGAAAACCGGATAATAAATTAAATCCTTTAAAGCATGGCAATCAAAACCCGGAATAAAATCAATTCGCAATTCAGCACAGCATCCATGTCGGATCTTGTGTTTCTTTTGCTGATATTCTTTATGCTTACCTCAACCCTGGTAAGCCCCAACGCCATTAAGCTTCTGCTTCCGTCTAGTTCAAGCAAAACCATGGCCAAACAATCACTTACGGTATATATTGACGCCAATTACAATTACTATATCGAGGAAAACAGGGTCAATGCTGAGTTTCTTGTAGAAACTATCGGAGCAGGCCTTCAGGGCGAAGCCGAAGCTTCAGTTGTGCTCAGGGCCGATCAATCTGTACCTTTGCAATACATTGTTACGCTTATTGATGCTGTGAACCAGATAAATGATCTTACCAACACAAAACACAAAGTAATTCTGGCTACAAAACCAATATAGCTGCTTGTATAATGGCAGGATTTTTGAGCCGGTAAATAAAACGAAAACCATGCAATTCGATAAAGATAAACTCAGAGGTCTGGCCGGAACGATAGTTTTCCATGCTATTTTGCTTCTGGTTTTGATTTTTATGGCATTACGCACACCCCTGCCATTGCCCGAAGAAGCTGGGGTTGAGGTTAATCTGGGATATTCTGACGAAGGCATGGGACAGATACAACCGCTTGAACCGGCACCACAGGCTGCAGCTTCACCACCAGTGACGCCAAGAGAGAATCCTGATGACTATTTGACTGAAGATACAGAAGAGACTCCGGCACTTAAGCCTGTTGTTAAGGAAAAACCCAAACCTGTTGAAACTCCTGTAGTCAAACCTGCACCAAAACCACAACCCCAACCGGAACCTCAACCGGTTGTAAACCCAAACGCCCTATACAAACCCAGCCAAGGTTCTGCTGCACAGGGTGGAAATGAGGGTATAACAGGCAAACCCGGCGATCAGGGCAAACCAACCGGAGATCCGAACGCAACTGGTTACGATGGCATCGGAGGCTCAGCAGGAGGTGTTTCTTTTGACCTGTCGGGCAGAAGTTCACGGCAAATACCGGCTCCACCAAAAACCTTCCGCGAAAGAGGTGTTGTGGTAGTTACAATTTACGTGAACCGTGACGGGGATGTTACCAGAATAAGCGCACCTGCCAGAGGCACCACAACCACAAGTTCAGAACTTATCGGCCTGGCTGAAAGAGCCGCACGACAGGCAAAATTCAATCCTAAAGCTGACGCTGCCGAAGAGCAAAAAGGAACAATTACCTATATTTTTGAGTTGAATTAGATTACCACCTTTCTTCAATAATTTACTTACTATCTTTGATAAGTTAAAACTGACTTTTATCAGTTTTTCTGCATTACATTTTATACAAAAACTTCGGATTTATGGACTACGCGCAGACTTTAGAGTATATGTTCAGCCAACTGCCAATGTTTCAACGCATTGGTGCAGCTGCCTATAAAGCAAATCTGGATAATACCATTTCGTTGGGTAACCTAACCGGAAATCCGCATCTGAAACTGAAAACAATACATGTTGCCGGTACCAATGGCAAAGGGTCTGTTTCGCATATGCTTGCCTCAATTATGCAGGAAAACAATCTGAAAACCGGTCTTTTTTCTTCGCCCCATTTGAGTGATTTCAGAGAACGCATTAAAGTCAACGGAAAAATGATTGACAAAAAGTTTGTGGTTGATTTTGTTGCAGAATATAAATCTGAATTTAAAAAACTCAAACCTTCATTTTTTGAAATGACTTTTGCACTTGCCATGAAGTGGTTTGAGAAATGCAAAACCGACATTGTAATTGTAGAAACCGGAATGGGAGGCCGGCTTGACTCTACCAATGTAATCTTACCATTAATTTCAGTCATTACCAACATCAGCCTGGATCACACCCGGTTTCTGGGCGATACCATCGAGGCCATTGCTCACGAAAAAGCCGGAATCATTAAACCGGGAATCCCGGTTGTTATTGGAGAAACCAATCCGGAATCTGCTGCAGTGTTCCAAAAAGTGGCGGGATCAAACCATTCCCCTATTGTTTTTGCCGATCAAACGGTAAACATTATTGCTGATTTGCGTCACAGCAATGAAACAATAATGGAGGCAACTGCCATTACCCCTGGCTTAACATTAAAGCTTCAGAGCCCAATGGCCGGTCATTACCAGACTAAAAATTTAGCGACAGTTTTAGCAGCCATTGATTTACTGAAAAATACGTATACTGAGTTTGAGAAAATTTCGATCGGTGATGGTATAAGCAAAACAATTAAAAATACTGGTTTCAAAGGGAGATGGCAGCAATTAAGCAAGAACCCTTTGACCATTTGCGATATTGCCCACAACTACGATGGCATTACCCATATTGTCAATCAGTTGGCCCGAATGGATTACAACAGGCTTCATTTTGTTTTTGGAATGGTGGATGATAAAAATATTTCAGGCATTTTGAACTTACTGCCCGGCGATGCCACTTATTATTTCTGTAAAGCCGATATTCCCAGAGGCCTTGATGCAGTCCAACTCAAAACTGCAGCTATTGAAGCAGGATTACGTGGCGAATGCTATGACTCAGTAAAAAAAGCATATGGAGCAGCCAGAAAAGCAGCATTTGAAGATGACCTGATTTTTGTTGGCGGAAGCACTTTTGTTGTGGCAGAAATTATTTAAATCAGCCTCCTGTAATGAGATGAAGAATCATTACATCATCTCCATCCTTAACAATCACATTGTCAAAATCGCGACGTCGCACCAACTCCCCGTTAACCTTTACTACCAACATTTTAAAGGTAAAATTCTTTACCTTAAGTATTTGGTTTATGGTTAGTTGATTGGCATCAAATGATTCGGTTCTGTTATTTAAAATAATGGTCATTTTTTTATTTTTAATTTTCTGGCTTAAAATCCTTTAACAGGATATCCAGCACTTCGTTGGCCTGCATATTTGCTACCATTCCAACACGAGGAGCCAGTACCGGAAGGGTTTCAGAAACTTCAGAAACCTCATCACCACAAATGATCAGATTCTCTGACCGGCGCGTACTGATTGAGATTGAATTCCCCCATCCTGCCATACCTACACCAACTACCAGAGATTTTCCATTCATCTTGGTGAGTACAGTTTCAATAATCATCTGTTTCATTTCAGCCTTATCGAAAGCTTCAACAATTACATTACAGCCTGAATATAATTCAATGATATCAGAAACACAAAGCTTCATGTCAAAAGACTTCACAATAACTGAAGAATTGATGCGCTTAATATTTTCGCTCAAGGCATGAACCTTCAGGCGACCAATCTGATCATGAAAATAATATTGACGGTTAAGGTTTTGCTCTGTAACAATATCGTAGTCAGCAATAATAAGTTTTCCAACCCCGACCCTGGCCAGTGCCACAGCACAGTTAGAACCAAGGCCGCCACAACCGGCAATGCCCACAGTAAACTGTTTCAAATAATTACTAATTTGTTCGGGAAGGGTCATAATTTGATTAAACCGGCTTTTCTGTTCAGGCCTGATGCAAATATAGAAAAAATGATCAGAATAAAAGCCGTTAATAATTTAATCCAAACACATGCCAAAAACTTAACTTTAAGCCGGCCGGGTGTTATGAATCCCGCGTCATATCGCATTTTTTCATCACTTAACCTTTTGGGATTGAAAAAACATTGTACATTTGTGAACCGATTCACAGCAACTATTAACATAAAAAATCATATGAATCCAACAGCTCTTAATGACTCATTACGCCTGCTTAAAGAATTTAAGTATTCCTGGGCGCCCATTGACAAAGGTTACAACAACAGAACTGTTTATGTGAATGTCGGAAACCTTAACATTCGCGAGAAACAGGTTTCACAGCAAATGAAAGAAAAATTCATTGGCGGCAAGGGATTTGGATTAAGATTGTTATGGGATGCAACTACTCCATCAACAAAATGGAACGACCCTGAGAATGAAATTGTTATCGGCATGGGTCCTATTTGTGGTATAACCCAGTACTCAGGTACAGGTAAGTCGCTGGTAGTTACCATTTCGCCTCAAACCGATATAGTAATTGACAGCAATGTTGGTGGTTATTTTGGTCCTTTTCTAAAGTTTTGTGGTTTCGATGCGCTGGAACTTCAGGGAAAAACGGACAAGGATTTAGTGATCCTGTTTGACGAAACCCGCGAAGTGATTGAAATTTATGAAACCATTGATCTGCCGGCCGACAGCCATTTGCTGGCTGAAACGCTCACCGAGCTTTTTGCTGAGGAAGAAAACGGACGTAAAAACATATCGGTTGTTTCTGCCGGTTCAGCTGCCGACAATTCACTTATAGGCATGCTTAACTTTAGTTTCTTTGATTCAAAGCGTAAAGTTACCCGTCTGAAGCAAGCCGGCCGTGGAGGCATTGGTACCGTATTCCGCGACAAAGGTATCAGAGCTTTGGTTGCCAAAACCAAAGGAGTAAAAGGCAATCTGAATAATGTGGTTGACCTTGATGCAATTATGGAACGCGGACGCAAGTTTAACCGCGAAATGCGTGAACTCGACGACAGCCAGGCTGAAATGCGCTCAAAAGGCACAGCCCACCTTACCAACGTAATGAATGATTACGACTTGCTACCAACCAATAACTTCAAATTTGGGAGTCATCCTGATGCGGCCAAAATCCACTCTGAAATCTACAAGGAAAGATTTACTCAGGGTGTTCCCGATGGATGCTGGATAGGCTGTAATATGTCATGCGCTAAAGGTGTGGATAATTACAAATTACGCACCGGTCCTTATGCCGGATCAACCGTTATTGTTGATGGGCCGGAATATGAGACAGCTTCGTCATTAGGTTCTTGTGCCGGAATATTTAATCCTGATTTTACAATAGAAGCAAACTTTTACTGCGATACTTACGGTGTTTGTACCATTTCATGGGGAACAATTCTCGGATTTATAATGGAGTGCTATGAGGCAGGAATTTTGAATGATGAACGCACCGGTGGCATGAAACTTAATTTCGGAAATGCCGATGAAGCCATGGAACTTCTGCATCAGCTTTCGCGTGGCGAGGGCTTTGGCAAGCTTGCCGGCCTTGGCGTACGCAAAATGAAAGAAATGTTCATCGAAAAAGGCTGGGGCGATCCTCAGTTTTTGCAGGACATTGGCATGGAAAACAAAGGACTGGAATATTCGCAGTACATCTCGAAAGAATCTCTTGCCCAGCAGGGTGGATATGCCATGACCAACAAAGGCCCTCAGCACGACGAAGCCTGGCTTATTTTTATGGATATGGTTAACAACCAGATACCTACATTTGAAAACAAGGCCGAAGCGCTGCACTACTTCCCGATGTTCCGGACTTGGTTTGGACTTCAGGGGCTTTGCAAACTTCCCTGGAATGATGTAGAACCCGAAACCAATGCACTCAGCGATGAACCTGCCAAAGTTCCGGAGCATGTCGATAACTATGTTACTATATACAACGCTGTAACCGGAAACAACATAGATAAACATGAAATCATCAGGCAATCGGAGAGGGTTTATAATTTCCAGAGGATATTCAATATTCGCCGTGGTTATGGACTTCGTAAGCATGATGCTCAGCCTTATCGCGCTGCAGGACCTGTGACTGCCGAAGAATACCTTTCACGCCAGGAGCGTTACGACAAGCAACTGGTTGAACTTCAGGGACTTGATCCTGAAAAAATGACTCTTGAAGAAAAAATGGATGCAACCCGCAAATACCGTGAAGATCGCTATGAGCAACTGCTGGATGCAGTTTACTTCAGAAGAGGCTGGACTAAGAATGGTGTACCCACTATTGACCATCTGAAAAAGCTGGGTATGGATCTGCCTGAATTGCTTGAAGTTGTTACTCCTCTTCAATAAGGCCAAAATTTATTTATGCAGAAAAGCTCTGGTCAGACCGGAGCTTTTTTTGTTTATTAACTACCTGTCTCTAATAAATGCACTCCTGATTCCCAATGATAGATCAATGACACTTATCTTCCTTCATGAATGGATACCTGAAATCGGTAGGAGGTAATAAAGTCTCCTTTATGGTTCTTGGGCTGGTCCACCTGATAAGATTAAGGTGGCTACCCGCCTTGTCGTTGGTACCCGATTGCCTTGAGCCTCCAAAAGGCTGCTGTCCAACAACCGCACCTGTTGGTTTATCGTTGAAATATAGATTTCCTGCTGCATATTTAAGAACCTTGCTGGCTTTATCAAGCACCATGCGGTCATGGGCAAAAATTGCACCAGTCAATGCATAGGGCGATGTTTCATCTACCAGTTTAAGTGTTTCGTTCCAATCTTTGTCTTTATATACAAAGATGGTGAGCACCGGGCCAAATATTTCTTCCTCCATGGTAACAAAGTGTGGGTCCTTGGTCAGAATAATGGTAGGCTCAATAAAATAGCCCTTTGCTTTATCGCCTTTTCCACCAAAAATCACCTCTGCATCGGCTGATTTGCGGGCTTTTTCAATGTAAGCCATGATATTGTCGAAGGAGGCTTCATCAATTACTGCATTCATGAAATGACTGAATTCACGAACATCGCCCATGGTAATCTGAGACAACATATCACCTACCCTTTCACGAATTGACGGCCACAATGATTCTGGAATATAAGCCCTTGAAGCAGCTGAACATTTCTGACCCTGATACTCAAAAGAGCCCCTTACCAATGCCGTTGCCACTTCATCGGTTAATGCCGAACTATGAACGATTACAAAATCCTTACCTCCGGTTTCTCCTACTATTTTTGGATAAGACTTATAGTTATGAAGATTTTGAGAAACATTCTGCCATAGCCGGTTGAAAGTTACGTTAGAGCCCGTAAAATGAAGGCCGGCAAAATTTTTATCAGCAAATACAGCATTACCAACCACTGAACCCGGTCCTGGCAGGAAATTAATCACTCCATCTGGCAAACCGGCCTCTTTAAAAATCTGCATTAAAACATAATTCGATAAAATTGACTGAGTTGCCGGTTTCCATAAAACTGTATTTCCCATCAGAACCGGAGACATATTCAGATTCGAAGCAATTGCAGTAAAATTGAAAGGGGTAAGAGAAAAAATGAAACCTTCAAGCGGCCTGTATTCAATGCGGTTGATAAATCCCGGATCAGAATGAGGTTGCTCGTTGTAGATATCGGAAATGTAATGAGCATTAAATCTTAGAAAATCAATGGTTTCGCAAGCAGAGTCTATTTCTGCCTGATACGCATTTTTACTTTGGCCAAGCATGGTGGCAGCATTCAGCGTTGCTCTGTACTTTTTCGAAATCATCTCAGCAATCCTCAGGGTAACTGAAACCCGCTCAACATAAGAGAACGACTCCCATTCTTTGTGCGCCTTTAGTGCGGCATCAATGGCAAGCTTTACTTCAGCAGCACCGGCTTTGTGATATTGGCCCAGTACATGACCGTGATCATGAGGCATTACCAAAGGAGCGGTATTACCGGTTCTGATTTCTTGACCTCCAATGATAAGAGGAATATCCGTAACACTATCCGATAATCTGTCGAGTTCTTTCAGTAAAATTTTCCTGTCGGAAGTGCCTGGTGAATAGGTTTTTACAGGCTCATTTGCGGGATATTCAAAAGTGAAAATTGCATTATTCATAATACCAAAAATTTTTTAAGTATGCGCTAATATTGATCTCACAGATAACATCACCCGACATAAAATGTTCATAAACCGGCAAGTGTTTATTGCATGAATATATTGTTGCCTGGCAGTTTTTTTTGGCTGTATTTTTTTATAAGAAAAAGAATCCGGACTTTATCTGAAAAATCGCTTTAAAACACGTTACTATCAAGTGGATTATCTCTGATATGAAACAACTTAAGTACTCAATGCTTAAAATTCGGCGGAACAAAGAAAAATTTTTAGATTTGCTGTGTGAAACCAAATTTTTGAAGATATGTTTAAAACTAATGAGTACTTTGACGGAAAAGTAAAATCAATTGCCTTTGATACCACTGAAGGTCCTGCTACCATGGGTGTTATGGCTGCCGGTGAATACGAATTCGGCACATCAACAACTGAATATATGACGGTAGTATCGGGCGAAATGGAAGTGAAACTGCCGGGTGAATCAGAATGGAAAAATTTTCAACCTTTCGAAACATTTATTGTTCCCCCAAATATGAAATTTGGCGTAAGGATGAAAGGTGATACTGCCTATCGTTGCCTATACAGGTAGAACTATTAACCCCGATAACCGGGGTTTATTCAATCCAATCGATATGAACAAAACTGCATAACGATAATAATCATGAAAACCAAAAAATACACCGAACTTAAACTCAACTATAAAATCTGGTTTACTGATCAAAATGACAAAGGAATACTGGGTGACGGAAAGTGGAAAATACTGAAAGCCATTGAACAGACCGGATCACTGACTGCGGCCTGCGAAAAATTACAGATTACCTATCGCAGAACCTGGAATGACCTGAAGGCCATTGAAAAGCAGCTGGGATTTGCTTTGCTTGAGAAATCGAGGGGAGGAGCAGAAGGTGGAAGCACAACCCTCACTCCCGAAGGTTTAAAACTCATCAGGGCATTTGATGATTTTCATGAAAAGATGGATGTCATCATGCAATCGCATTTTGCAGAGCTTAAACAATATCTTCTGAGCAATGGTGAATAAAAAGATAATCCTTCCTGTTTCCTTATTCCTCACTATAATTTTTCTGATTTCGTGCATCAGAAATACAAAATCAGAAAGTTCAGGGGAAGTCAGCGGTAATCTTGTTATTTTTCATGCAGGAAGTCTGGCTGTTCCGATCAGGGCATTGGCCGACTCATTCAATAAAATTTACCCTGAAGTTAAAATTCTTCCTGAAGCAGCCGGAAGTCTCGCATCGATAAGAAAAATTACCGATCTGAACAGACCTTGCGACATACTTGCATCGGCAGATTACATCCTTATAGACAAACTAATGATTCCTGAATTTGCTTCCTGGAACCTAATGTTTGCGGGAAATGAAATGGCACTCGTTTACGGGCAGGGCTCAAAATATGCTGATTTGATTAATGCTGAAAACTGGTATGAAATTCTAAATAAGCCTGAGGTAAGATTTGGCAGATCTGACCCTAATTCAGATCCATGCGGATACAGGACTATCCTGACCATGAAACTGTCAGAAAAATATTTTGAGAAGCCCGGATTAACCTCCAGACTTATGGCAAAAGACAACAAATACATCAGGCCCAAAGAAGTTGATCTGCTGGCATTATTGGAAACCGGGGCTATTGACTATATTTTTATTTACAAATCAATTGCCATACAGCATAAACTTCCATTTGTTGAACTCAACGATAGCATCAACCTTTCTCAGGCTTATTTACACAACTGGTATAAAAGTGTTGATGTGGTTGTTTCGGGCAATAAACCAGGTGACAAAATAACACAGTCAGGTGAAGCCATGATATACGGGCTTACCATTCCAAACAATGCACAAAATCCGGAAACGGCAAAAATCTTTATCAGATTTCTAATTGAGCATGGACTAAACATCATAACCAACCTTGGGCAGTCTTATATTGAACCAGCTTTTTCAGATGCTTCGGTAAAGCCGGATTTTTTTTCGGACAGCCTGTACATAAAATAAAATACCCTTATTCCTCCCGAAAATCACCTCTAAAGAAAGGTAAAAACAAAATGAACTAATGGTTGTTAGTTAGCAAAACCTAAGCCAATGAATCAAAAGACAAACTACAACAATAATATTGATTTTCTTGAAAAGCTGGATATTTCAGAGATAAACAAAGGCGCTACAACCGGAACAAGTTGGATTGACACAAAAGGCGAACTGCTACACTCTTACTCCCCAGCCAATGGGCAATTGATTGCCTCGGTTGCCCAGGCAACCTGGGATGATTATGAAACTGTAATGGAGAAGGCCACAGCGGCATTTAAAACCTGGCGCATGGTGCCTGCCCCTAAAAGAGGGGAAATTGTGAGGCAGATTGGTAACCGGCTGAGAGAATATAAAGAGCCGCTTGGTTCGCTTGTTTCCTATGAAATGGGTAAAATCTATCAGGAAGGTCTTGGAGAAGTTCAGGAGATGATTGACATAGCAGACTTCGCAGTAGGTCTGTCAAGGCAATTGTATGGATCTACCATGCATTCTGAGCGGGAGCGCCATCGCATGTACGACCAGTATCATCCACTTGGGGTTGTTGGAGTAATTTCTGCATTCAATTTTCCGGTTGCAGTGTGGGCATGGAATGCCTTAATTGCCCTGGTGTGTGGCGATACGATTGTCTGGAAACCTTCCTCAAAAGTAATGCTGAGTGCCATTGCAGTACACAAAATCATTGAGAAAGTGCTGCGCGAAAACGATGTACCTGAAGGCGTTTTATCGCTGGTTGCAGGAAGTTCGAAATACATTGGCGATGATTTTCTGGCCGATAAACGCATTCCGTTAGTCTCAGTAACAGGTTCAACCAGGGTTGGACGACATGTCAGTAAAATAGTTGGTGAGCGTCTTGGAAAAAGCATTTTAGAACTGGGCGGCAACAATGCAATTATTGTTTCGCAATTTGGCAATCTTAATATGGCCCTGCGGGCAAGCCTGTTTGGAGCCATTGCAACCTCGGGCCAGCGCTGTACCTCAACCAGACGCTTGCTTATTCATGATTGCATCTTCGACAAATTTACAACAAAACTGATTGATGCCTATAAGCAATTAAAAATTGGACATCCACTTGATCCTGAAACCATTGTCGGGCCGCTTGTTGATAAAGATGCCGTCAGGGCCTTTAAAGATGCGCAGGAACAAATAGTCAAAGAAGGTGGCAAAATTGTCTATGGAGGCCAGGTACTGGAAGGAGCCGGATATGAATCGGGATGTTATGTTGTTCCGTGCATTGCCGAAGTGCAAAATCATTATCATATTGTTCAGGAAGAGACTTTTGCACCCATTTTGTATCTAATAAAATATAAAACAATGGATGAAGCCATTGAGTTGCACAATGCTGTTCCCCAAGGCCTTTCATCAGCCATATTTTCAAGAAACATTCTTGAAACCGAGCGATTTCTGTCGCATGAAGGATCTGACTGCGGCATTGCCAATGTGAATATTGCCACCAATGGAGCTGAAATCGGTGGTGCATTCGGAGGTGAAAAGGATACCGGAGGCGGCCGCGAATCGGGATCAGATGCATGGAAGGCTTACATGCGAAGGCAAACAAACACCATCAATTTTTCAACAAATTTACCCCTTGCCCAGGGCATTAAATTTGATACATTTGACAATGAAAGTTAAACTTCAGTAAATAGGTCAGATTTTTAGGCTTGTTCAAAGAAAGTCGGTTTGCTAAAAAGTAACCCGACTTTTTCGTTTCAACTAAAAACTTTCATTGGCTGATATAATCTGCATAAACCATTTTAATACCCTCTTCAAGGGTAACGGTACTTTGCCACCCAAGAGCCGACAATCGGGAAACATCGAGCAGTTTGCGGGGTGTGCCATCGGGTTTCGAAGTATCAAAAGTAATTGTTCCTTCAAAGCCAATAATCTTCTTTATGATTGAGGCCAGATCCCTGATCGTAATTTCACGGCCTGAACCAATGTTGATGTGCATATTTCTTATTTCAGGCTGATCTGCTTTCCCATCTATCTTCAGCAAATCCCTGAAACTATAATTTTCCAGCAAAAATACACAGGCGTCAGCCATATCATCGCTCCAAAGGAATTCTCTTAGCGGACTGCCCGAACCCCAAAGTGAGAGATTAACAGATATAATTCCATCAGTTACAACTCTTTGAATGCCAAGTTTATCGAGATAAGTTGAAATTTCAGCTTCAACAGAACCGAATCGGGACTTAGGAACAGAAAATCGGAGCAGATCTTTTTGAATGGCCTCAAAATCATTGTTCTGCAGGCATTTACTCAGATGTATTTTGCGAATGAGAGCCGGAAGCACGTGTGAACTTTCCAGATTGTAATTGTCATTCAACCCAAACAAGTTGGTCGGCATTACAGAAAGAAAATCGGTTCCATACTGAAGATTGTAGGCTTCACACATTTTTAATCCGGCAATCTTAGCTATTGCATAAGGCTCATTGGTATATTCGAGTTCACTGCTCAGCAAATACTCCTCACGCATTGGCTGTGTCGATAGTTTGGGATAAACACAACTGCTACCAAGAAACAGCAGCTTTTTGACTTTATTCACATAGGCTGAATGAATGACATTGTTCTGTATCTGAAGATTCTCATAAATAAACTGAGCCCTGAAAACATTGTTTGCCATTATACCACCCACTTTTGCAGCGGCCAGAACAACATATTCGGGTTTCTCTGCTTTAAAAAAACCAGCAACTTCACTCTGAACGGTGAGGTCAAGTTCGGAATGGGAGCGCGTAATGATATTATTATAACCTTTATTGATGAGGTTTCTCACAATTGCGCTTCCAACAAGGCCTTGGTGCCCTGCTACATAAATTTTATTTTCTTTATTCATAAAAAAATCAGGTTTTCAGAGCGCAATTTTATTCAAAGTAACTCAGAATATCATAACCACCCTCTTTGAGGTATCTGTCTTTTCTCATGAGTTTCAAATCGCTTTCCATCATATCCTTTACTAAACCTTTCAAATCATATTCGGGCTCCCAGCCAAGTATTGACTTGGATTTGGATGGATCACCAATCAGCAATTCAACCTCAGTTGGCCTGAAATATCCCGGATCTACTGAAAGCACCTCTTTACCTTCAGGTAGCTGAAACTCAGGATTTGAACATTTATCAATATAGGCTTTCTCATCTTTACCATGACCATTGAACTGAAGACTGATTCCAACTTCAGCAAAAGCCATTCTTACAAATTCACGTACTTCAGTTGTAATTCCCGTTGCAATTACAAAATCATCAGGTTTATCCTGCTGAAGAATAAGATGCATGGCCCTGACGTAATCCTTGGCATGGCCCCAGTCTCGTTGGGCCGATAAATTACCCAGGAACAATTTATCCTGCATACCCATTGCAATGCGTGAAACGGCCATGGTAATTTTTCGGGTGACAAAAGTTTCACCCCGAATCGGAGACTCATGATTGAATAAAATACCGTTTGAAGCAAATATGCCATAGGCTTCACGATAATTTACTGTTATCCAGTAGGCATATAATTTGGCAACAGCATAGGGACTGCGCGGATAGAAAGGGGTTTTCTCTGTTTGAGGCACTTCCTGAACCAGGCCATAGAGTTCGCTGGTTGATGCCTGATATATCCGTGTTTTTTTACTTAGTCCCAATAATCTCACTGCCTCAAGCAGGCGAAGTGTGCCAACCCCATCTGCATCAGCTACATATTCGGGTGAATCGAAGCTAACCTTTACATGCGACATGGCAGCCAGATTGTAGATTTCATCGGGTTGCACCTCCTGAATGATTCTGATCAGGTTTGACGAATCTGTCATATCCCCGTAATGGAGCACAAAGTTGCGGTTTTCGATGTGCGGGTCCTGATAAAGATGATCAATACGGTTGGTATTGAACTGGGAACTGCGGCGCTTAATACCATGAACAATATAATTCAAACGCAACAGGTATTCAGCCAGATAGGCTCCATCCTGGCCGGTTACACCGGTGATCAGGGCTATTTTTTGAGACATGACATTATAATTTTCGTTGACACAAAATTACTAACTAATCAGCCACGAAAAAGGGGTTGCGATGAATTCATTGCAAAATCCGGCAAATGAAGCATAAGTTGCCAGTCTCCACTGCCTTCAATGTTGGCAATTATTCTAACTTTGCGACACGAATATTAATTCATATCGCAGGCATTAATGAGCAACAGAACTTTTACCCTGCTTTTTTCCACAGGACTGGCTTTGGTTTTGTTGTTTATCATTTCCCCCATTGCAGGTATGATCATAAAAACCCCCCTACCCGATTTGTTTGAAGCTACACGCGACGGGGAGGTAACCGATAGCATTTTTCTCACCATTTCGGCTTCTTTTGCTGCTACTTTAATTTTTGCCATACTCTCTTTGCCGGCTTCGTGGATGCTGGCACGTAAAAGATTTCCTTTTAAAAGGCTGATACTGGGAATCATTGACCTGCCAATTGTCATTCCACATACTGCTGCGGGTATTGCATTGCTTGGTCTGGTGTCAAGAGATTCCGTTATTGGAAAACTTGCAGCATCCATGGGATTTGATTTCATAGGCCATCCTTCAGGAATTATGCTGGCCATGGCATTTGTGAGTCTGCCTTTCTTTATCAATGCAGCCCGGGAAGGATTTACCAGCGTTCCTGAACGTATCGAAAATGCCGCCCTCAACCTGGGTGCTTCGCCACTAAAAGTATTCCTGACCATTTCCATTCCATTAGCTTCCAGGAATATAGTTAGCGGAGCAGTAATGATGTTCGCAAGGGGAATGAGTGAATTTGGGGCTATTGTAATCATCGCATACCAGCCAATGACAACTCCGGTGCTTATATTTGAACGTTTCAGTGCTTTTGGTCTTCAGTATGCACGACCTGTTGCACTGCTTTTTATGATTATATCGGTTGCCGTCTTTCTTTTGATGAGGTTACTGACCAAAGATCCTGAAAATGCTAGAAATTAAAAACCTGAATAAATCTTACGGCAGATTCAGCATCCAGGATATCAATTTACATATCTCATCTGCAGATTATTATGTTTTGCTTGGCCCTTCAGGTGCAGGAAAATCAGTTTTGCTGGAAATGATTGCCGGCATTACCAAACCCGACAGCGGTAAAATAATATTGCATGAGCAGGATATCACAGACCTCAGGATCGACAGGCGGAAAACAGGCCTCATTTTTCAAAATCCAGCCATTTTCCCTCACATGACTGTCAGGGAAAACATCATGTATGGCATGGGAAAGGGCCTGAAATCAAATAAAAGACTAAAAACCGGACTTCTGGCCGAACAAATGGGCATTTCGCATCTGCTCGAATCGGGAACAACCAAACTATCGGGTGGAGAGTTGCAACGTATTGCATTGGCGCGCATACTTGCTTCGGAACCAGACATTCTCTTGCTCGATGAGCCTATGTCGGCCATTGACACTACGCTCAAATCAGGCCTGCGGGGTTTGCTCAGAGACCTGAACAAACAGGGGCTTCCTGTGCTGCATGTTACTCACGATTATGAAGAGGCCATTGCTTTGGCAAACACAATGGCTGTGATTGAGAATGGAAGGATCATTCAGAAAGGCACTCCTGAAGAGATTTTCAATAAGCCAGGCAGCACATTTGTTGCCACCTTTTCCGGCGAACATAATTTCTTCAGATCAAGCATAAAGAACCATGTTATTTCGCCCGAAGGACACAGTGACATTTTGATTTATGGCCCTGATGATGTTGGAGATGGGCATGCACACATCATGATCCGCAGCAAAAACATTATCATTTCAAATCAAAAGCCTGAGCTCAGTACCATGAATAATTTTCAGGGAGTTATACAGTCTATCAATCCTTTCCGCGATGGATTTGAAATAAAAATGGCATGTGGAATTCATATTGTTGCAAGGATTACCAAAGACTCGGTTGAAAGACTGAATCTTTATCCAGGCAAAACAGTCTGGGCCTGCTTCAAGGCTTCATCGGTCGAAATTATCAGGTAAGCAGGTTGTTATAACAAAAGCATTTAAAAATCCGGGTACTCACATTCAAATCTTTAATAATACACCACCTCAATATTGGGTTTACTGGCTCTGAGCTTGTCGATGTTTTTTTTCGAAACCCTGGTATTATAGATTTTAAGTACCTGTAGTTTATTCAGACTTTCCAGAGGTTTCAGATTGCTAATGCGGGTATTGAAGCAAATCAACTGGTTGAGATTTACCGATGAAGTTAACGCATTCAGACGGGTAACCTTGGTGCCTGAAATATCCAGAATTCTGAGATTGGAAAGATACTTGAGATTATCAATTTTGCTGATCTGGGTATTTGAGCAATTCAAAATTTCAAGATTTCGGTGGGTAGTAACCGGAGCAATATCAGAAACCGGAGTATTTGAGCAGTCCAGCTCCTTCAACCGTTTTATCAGGCCTACCGGCAGCATATCAGCAATCTGGGTACCTGAAAATTTCAGAACCTCAAGTCTTTTTAACTGTGATACCGGTAACAACGAGGAAATATCCCTGTTTCTGTTGATGTCAAGGGTCTTAATGCCAGCGATACGATGAAGTTTTTCTCTGCCCGGAGTATCTGCAAAAGGCTCAATTTCAGCAAAAACATTCTTCCATGCCGTTGGGAGTCCCTGCCACCACTGGAGTAACTCAGGAGTCTGAAAAATAACCAGAATATCAGGAATGCTATCCCATAACTGATCAACCACTTTTGAAACCGAAGGCGATCCATCGGCAAAAAGTGTTTCCAGTTTATCGAGTTTCACCAAAACTCTGGCATCGGCAGCCTGAACATTGTCCATATCAAGCCTTTTGAGGTTCCTCAGGCCGGCCAAAGGACTTATATCGGTTACTTTGGTATCGGAAATATTAAGAATGGATAACCCTTTCAGTCCCGAAAGCGGGGTCAGATCGACTAAGGGAGTTTTGGAAATATACAGTTCCCTGAGGCCAGGAAGATCTTTTACATCACTGATGGAAGTTATTCCGGTAAGTGAAGCATCAAGCTGTGAAAGTGAAGGCAATTTTGTTACCGGGGCAAGATCTGCTATATCAGCGTTTCCTGAAATATCAATTTTTCGCAGATTGGAAACTTCATACAACTGCTCTCTCTCTGGCGGATCACTAACTTCAACCTGTGACCTGAAAACTGCTTTCCATGCTTCGGATAAATTTGCCCACCACACCGAAAGCTCTTCTGAAGCATAAATAACCTTGACCTCAGGCCTATTTTCAATGAATGACAAAGCTGTTTGTTTGTCGATAAGGGTTTTATCACAATAAACGGCTTTTAAGTCAGGAAGTTTCAGCAAAGGCTGAATGCTGCTAACCGGCGAATAGTCAAGATGAATGTATTGAAGTTTGGTTAAAGCCGATAAAATCTCCAAATCAGCAATGTTTGTTTTTGTGAGTACAATTCGTGTCAGGCCTTCAAGTCCTGATAAACCGCTGAAATCTTCAATTGCCAATCCTGTTAAATCAAGTACCTCCAAAGAGGACATTCCTGAAATTTCATTCAGAGTATAAAGAGGCAGGTTTGAAATTTTGAGTTCGCGGAGATCGGATAAGCCCGAAAGATTTCCGAGTTTTTTAAGAGGTGTACCTGATAAGTTCAAATATTCGAGTTTCTGAAAATTTTCAACAGGTTGGATATCGGAAACCAAAGTGGATGAAATATCCAGAAATTTTACACCCGTGGTATATTGAACGGGTTCAAGCGATGTTATCTGTGAGGATGAAGCAATCAGTGTTTCAAGTTTCGAGAGATTCCTGATCGGGCTAAGGTCAGAAACACGGGTGCCGGAAATGTTGAGATGCCTCAAGAAAGAAAAGGCACTCAGAGGTTCCAGGCTATAAATGTTTTCAATTCCACTTAAATCAAGCTGTTCGATTCTCCAAATCTTCCTGACTTCAGCCAGCAGTGACCCCGGATCAACCCTCAGGGTATCTCCGGTCAGGGTTGTATCTGTTTTTGAAATTTCGGAATCAACCACAAGAAAACCGCGTCCGACTTGCTGAATAAAGCCCATTCGGTAACCATCTTTTAAAACGGTTTCGCCTGAAAAATAATTTCTCCAGACCTTATCAAGGCTGTTCCACCAGGCCATTAATTCCTGCTCTTCGCTTGAGCGGGTGGTATATATGCTCACAATTTTCAAATCCCTGCTCGCAGGATCCAGGTTTATTTCTATAAATCGGGGTCGGTTTTCATTAATATCGAGCCCTTCAACGGTTTTCCCCTTCAGGTTTCGGCTTGTTTTAACCTTAAAAAAGGTCTCTCCTTTTTCATTTACTTCCTGTGTTATCTCTTCAACAGTGTATTTAAAAGCAACTTCCCTGAAAAAAAAGTCAATATCTTTAAGATAGGCTTGTATGTCTTTATTGGTGACAACATCTCGTTTTTCAACCAGGTCGTCTTCTACCTGTACCTTAGCATCTCTGAAAAACTTAAGGTATGACTGATTTATAATAATGTCTTTTTCTCTGTATTCGGTGCCTTTGCTTCCAATAGTATTAAAGGCAAACTCCATAAATCCTATGAGTTGTGTAGCTTGTTTCTGATAATTAGAAAGTTCTTCATCCGGAATCACTTGCTGTTCCGTGGCACCCGTGGTTACCGGATTCTGCGAAAACCCCGAAAACCAGGCTAAAAAGAGTACAAAAAAGACAATAAGGCACCTTTTAAAGTCATTCATGATAAATGTATTTCATTAATATATCTTTCTGAGAATCATCAATTTTGAGCAAGCCAGAAATCAGCCACCCTGAGTTTGATCCGGGGCGGTTAAATTCCGATAGCTCGAAATACCAGCCTTCAACCTGAAAGAAATGGAACTTTACATCACGAACATTAATAAATTTCAGATTCCCTTTTTTAAATTCGTAAAGAAACAGTGTCAGATAGTCTGGCTGATAGTCTTTATCAGTATAAAGCTCCACAAACTCCTTATCTTTAAACACCCTGATAAGATTCATAAAATCCAGTTCGTGACTTAAGGGGTGCAGGAAATGGCTGCCGGTTTCCTGATTGTTAGAAAACATCTGGTAAAAATGCCTGAAATAAACATTTGAGATCACCCATTTATGTCCCAGGTTCTCCTTTTCCAGCTTCATAAAAAGTGTAAGATTTTCCTCTTTGCCCTGGTAAAGAAATTTTGTTGTGACTTCTGCAAACCACTGTCCACCGTGGAAATTCAAGAATTGCGGGTTATTCTGACTGAGCACTTCACGTACAAAAGATTCTCTCAATGGGTCGGTCATTGAAGCATTCTGCTGATCGAAAAGCACATTCAGGTATTTGCGCCGCAATTCAGGGTTTCTGTAATCCTTGTCAGAAGGGTAGAATCTTTCACCTCTTGCATTTTCTTCGCCGTTAAAACGCCTGAAGAACTGGTTCACCTGCTTGGTTTGAGCATTCAGCACACTTTCATCGCCCAGCAGGGAATTAAAGAGTTGGGCAGGTGCATGCGAAGGCATTGCCAGAATCAAAATAAAAAAAATCGCATTTCTAAGCATGATCCTGAATAAGGGTTTAAAACAGACAGTTACCGGGAATATAAAAAACCGGCTTCAACTCTATTTTTATGCAGGGATGAAGCCAGAAGTTGCCTGAATGGTTTATCAACCCGGCTTGGTTTCAGATACCCTGATGTCGCCGAGCAACACATCCCAAAACCCAATGATGCGCCCTGAAATTTGAGTTGTTTTGCGCTCAACATAAACAGTAACGTCTTTCTTGGTCACATCAACATACCTTAAACCTTCATTTGTTGTGCCTTCAAAACGCTGATAGATGGTAATTACACCCACATATCTTCCATCGGGCTGACGCTCCAGATCGCTGATATACTGAATGTTATACCATGAAATATTAACCTTGTCATAATTCAGGGCCATCAATCTCTCAAGGTATTCTCTTACGCCATAATAGTTTACATCCTCTCTGCTGAGCGAAGAAACGCCCATCAGAGCTCCGTCGGCAAAAAGTTCAAGGGTACGCTCGATAACCCGGTTAGCCTCCGACCATGGGGTATCTTTATTACCAATAATACTGATGTATTTACTGAGGTCGCGCACTTTCTCAAGCGCAAGTGAGTCAATGGCCTGCTTGCGTGAAGGGCTGATGTCGTCCTGTGCTTTTAAAGTGCCGGCTGATAATATAATCAGTGCGGCCAGTATTCCTATGATTCTTGTCATGTTCGTTTACTTTTTTATCAGTTCTAATTCCTTTATTTTTCCTGTGTTATCAAATACCGCATTCAGCACTTTATTTGGTGATTTTTTCTGGTCTTTTATGAATTCCAGATATTTGCGGATGGTAGTTGGCCTGTCGTAGTCTTTTACTTCACCTTCGCGGCTGATGAGAATAAGAACCGGAACTTCATCGCCTGCAAAAGCCGACAAAGCTTCCCTGATTCTGATGTTGGCGGTTGCAACATCGCCGGCACCAGCAACAGCGTCAAGCGAAAGATTTATGGCTCTGTATTGGCCGCCTTCGCGCAATTCTCTTTCCCGCTCTTCCTGTTCAATTCTCAACCTTTCTTCCTCTTTTTTGCGTTCAAGAGCAGCTCTTTCTCTTGCAAGCATTTCTTCTGCCTGCAAAATCAGATTATTTACTTCCTTATCTTCAAGATTCATTCTCTTGATGGTAGCCAGTTTAAACTCCTTTTCTTCAAGAGTCATTGTACCATCGTCATTAATTATTGCCAGGAGATCAGCCTTTGCTTTGGCTGTTTTCTCAGCCAACTCCATGGCTGCTTTCTTTTTGGCTGCTTTTTTCGAACTTTTACATGAAGTAAATCCCGCACCAAGAGACACAATCAGCACCATTACCAAAATCATTCTGAACTTACCCGCATATTGAAAGCGGAAGGGTTTTTCTGTGTTCATCATTTCAAAGTATTAGATTTGGATTAAAACTCGTTTTCGTATCAAAAATCGGACGATACTGGACATTTCAGGCTCTATTTAATAATTTTTATAAAACCAGCATATCCCGAGACACAAAATTAATTTATTTTCATTCTTAATAACCATTAATTAGGGAACTTGTGGAAATAAACCTGGGAAAAAGGGAATTGATTTGAAAATCGGGCAGGGAAAGAAGGATAGTTTAATCGAGTAGGAGGAAAATAAAACAGTTTTCCTCCTGTTTTATTTTCCGACCTCTCACACCACCGTACGTACCGTTCGGTATACGGCGGTTTGTTAGAAAAGTGTTAACTGGTATTCTGTTTTCC
>JAHYJC010000068.1 GCA_019429275.1 Lentimicrobium sp.
GCACGATGAAAATCAGGAAGAATTAATTGATTACAAGTTTTTTTGCTTCCATGGCGAACCCAGAATACTGCAAGTCACCCAAAGCAAAAATGGTAAAAAAGAAGTAGGCTACTTCAATATGGAGTTCCTGCCAATGCCTTTTTACACGGGTAAGATTAAGCCAGATTACTCTCAATTCAGCAAACCAGCTTGCTTTGAAAAGATGGTTGGAATAGCCGAAAAGCTTTCAAAAGACATTGTTCACGTAAGAATTGACCTTTATTGTATTAATGATCGGGTCTACTTTGGGGAATATACCTTTCATAATGCCGGAGGCATTGTAAGGTTTTCGCCGCCAGAATGGAATGGGGTGCTGGGTGATATGATTGAGTTAACAAAGGACTAAAAACACGCTTCCTGTCCTGCCATTATACATGAAAAGAAAAACAGAACTCTACTTTTATTTAATTCTGGCTTTTGCCGCGATTCCATTCCTGACAGCAGATGTAATTGTTGTAAAAGCGATTGCCATGGTTTATGTGATTTTTTTAATCTTTAGAAAAGACGCCGTTGCTCTTCCTGCCCTGATAGTCCTGGCCAGTTTTATGTCAAATATATATATTGCTTATTTTGCAATGATTGCATTGTCTTTAATCAATTTTCTGGAATTGAAAAGAATGAAAGTTCATTGGTATTTAATTGTTCTTTTATCTTTTCTGCCCATAGTGCTTTTTTATTCCTTCACCAATTTATTCGTATTAAAGATTTCTTTTGGCCCCTCATTTAATCAGTATCAATTTTATTTTACCTTGTTTTCATTTTTTTATGGGGTGCTGATTTATAAGTCATTTGACATACAAATCATTAGAGGGCTGGTTTTAACATTTATTATTCTTTATTTATTGCAAGTGGTGCCTTTTATATTCCCCGAGGGATTTGTTATCCGAATGGTGTTTTTTATTATCCCTTTTCTTTTTGGCTGGCTTGGGTATAACGTGTTTTTCAAACGTTTTTCAAATGCTTTTTTAAAAGTAATTCTGGGACTTGCTTTACTAATTTCCACATTTACACTTGGAGGTTCAACTTTTACAATTTTATTAACCATTGCATTGACTTTCGGACTTATTACTGCCTATTTCCTTAACAAAAACAAAATAGCAATTAAGATAACCGGTCTGGCTTCTTATCTTATCCTTTTTTTCATAATTGTTTATGCCATTAACAAATACAAAGATCAAGACTATTCGGCATTTCGTTATTCAATGGGAGAGGTTGAAACTTTTGCTGATTTTTCAGGAAGGCTAAAAATGAAGGTTTTTGAGGACAGGGGGCCAATTTGGGCCGGAACCTGGAATCAAATAAAGGAAGCAGAAGCCTGGCTGCCTCCCGTCGGCATCCAGGAAATAATTGTGGAAAAAAGCACAGGCCGCAGTATGGTCTTTGGATTCCATGCACATAATCTCTTTCTCGAATTTCTCAGAACAAACGGGTATATTATGGGTGGCATTTTGTCCCTTTTATTTATTAAAATGAATTTATTGGGCAGGAAAGTTTTCTATTACAAAAAACAGCAGCCAGAGTTAATCCTGTTAACAGCTGGTGCGATTGCGGGTAACCTGATAGGAAGTATGACGGGGATTTATGTTTTGCTTTACACATATGCTATTCTGAGTTTAACCATTGTCGGAATTTCTTATGCTAGCTTTCAAGCCGCACAAATTAAGCTTTTTCCAAACAGGGCTGCCAAAAACAATCCAGTTAAATGAAAGTCATTTTTCTCAGAAGAAACAACCCTTTTGCGGTTAGTTCAGCCGCAGCCAACCGTTACCGAACAATAATGGAAGGCTTAACCGCAAAAGGGGTTTTGGTGCAATTGATCATTACAGATGGCTATCAATCAAAAATAGAAAAAGAACAATTTAAAAGATCAGGAAAGGCTTTTGGCGTAAATTACGTGTACTTATTTCCTTTTCTGTTTTCAAATTACTGGCTTAAAAGGATTAATAACTACATTTTGAATCCAGCCTTTTTACCCTATAAAGTAAATAAAATCAGGCGTGTTTTGAAGAGGGAAGGCCAGGGCACCATCATTTGGCCATCTGTTTCTCTTGAACAGCTTAGAGCCATTAAGAGAAAAAGGTCGGATTTGATCTATTTTGCAGAAAGCAATGAATTCCCCGACATTCACAGATACAACAAAGGAAACCCAATTCAAAGATGGTTTGCAGATCAAAGCGAAGGCTATTTTGAAAAATACACCTTCCCTCTTCTTGACGGGATGGCACTGATGACAAAGACGCTGCTAAAATATTATTCAGAACTTCCATCCCCCAGGCCAAAGTTGCTTCATCTGCCCATGACGGTTGATCTGAATCGTTTTGACAAGCCCTTGCCAACAATTAAAAGATTCGAAAAACCTTATATTGCTTTTGTCGGGGTAATGAACAATGCCAAAGATGGGGTTGACATTCTGATAGAAGCCTTTGCCAGAATCGCTGTTCAATTTCCAAATTACAAGCTTTATCTTGTTGGTCCCTGGCATTACGATACTCCCGGGCACCAAAAAATGATAAAAAAACTGGGGCTCGAAAAAAGAGTTTTCTGGATGGGTGAATACAGTCGGGATACCATACCGGCCATCATTAAAAATGCGGATTTACTGGCATTACCAAGGCCTGATTCAAAACAGGCACAAGGTGGGTTCCCCACCAAATTGGGCGAATACCTGGCCACCGGGAATCCGGTTTGCGCAACCACCGTAGGCGAAATCCCTGATTACCTCGTGGATGGCGAATCGGTTTATTTTGCAGAGCCCGGATCGGTGTATTCCTTTGCCAATGCCATGCAACTGGCGCTGGATAAACCCCTGACGGCAAAAAAAATTGGAAGTAACGGCCGGAAAGTGGCTGAGTTGCATTTCAACAAAGAAACTCAGGCTAAAAGCCTTTACGACTTTCTGAAAAGCCTGATTGATAAATAAAAAAATTAATAAGTTCAAAAAGAGAACGATAATGAAAATTGGTATTCATCACCGAAAAGGTTCATATAGCGATGGCTGGATAGCGTATTGCGAAGAAAAGAACATTTCATACAAGATCGTAAACGCCTATAGCTCAGATATTGTAAAAGATTTAACAGATTGCGACATTTTTATGTGGCATCACCACCAGGGAAACCCTAAAGATGTACTTTTTGCCAAACAACTGCTTTTCTCTTTGGAGCAGGCTGGTAAGCTTGTTTACCCCGACTGGCGAACCGGCTGGCATTTTGATGACAAACTGGGGCAAAAATACCTTTTAGAATCTCTCAAACTACCCTTAGTTCCTTCATATGCGTTTTTTTCCAAAAAGGAGGCTCTTGAGTGGGCAGCTAAGTATGAATTCCCGGCAGTCTTTAAGCTGAGAGGTGGTGCAGGAAGCTACAATGTTAGGCTGGTTAAAACCAGGAAAGAGGCTAACAGAATAATAAACAAGGCCTTTGGAAGAGGATTCAGGCAGTATGACCCCATAGTGGACATTAAAGAAAAAACAAGGAAGTTGTTGAACGGAGAGATTGGTTTTAAAAGCCTTCTTAAAGCTTTTGCGCACATTTTTTATCCCTATCAATTAGAAAAATCTAAAGGCCGGGAAAGAGGTTATGCGTATTTTCAAGAATTTATACCGGGTTGTAAAGAAGACATTAGGGTCCAATTTGTTGGGGGGAAAAGTTATGCAATGGCCCGAAAAGTTAGAAGAAACGATTTTCGGGCATCTGGGAGTGGAAAAATATTTTTTGATGGGTCAAAACTTCCAATAAATCTAATTGAAAACTCATATAAAGTGTCACAGGCATTGGCCACCCAAACACTTGCCATTGATTGGGTCCCAACAAGCACAGGTTTTCTAATTACAGAAATTTCATATGCTTGGGGAATTGCGGAAGGTGAGTTAGATTTTGGATATTATGACGAGCAATTAAACTGGAAACCAGGAAAAATAAATCCATTTGGATGGATGGTTGATGAATTAATTGCAAAACTTAAGTTATAAGCGGGATTATTCTTCCAAATAAGAAAATTAGATGAAGAATGCAAAAACTCTTTTAAGAACCATTTCAAACTTTCCTGGCTGGGGAACAAAAAGAAAGATAGTTGTTTTTGAAAGCGATGATTGGGGAAGCATCCGTATGGCCTCGAAAAGAACCTTTGAAGAGCTGCTATCTAAGAGTATTCCAGCAGATAAGGGTCATTACAACCGTTATGATTCGCTTGAAAGCAATACAGACCTTGACTCCCTGTTTGAAGTAATTTCTTCTTTCAAAGATAAAAACAATAAACATCCTGTATTTACAGGAGTATGTGTAGTTGCCAATCCCGATTTTATAAAAATTCGAGAAAATGGATTCCAGAAATACTTTTTTGAACCCTTTACAGAAACCCTTAAAAAGTATCCTGATAGTGACCGGGTATTTGATTTGTGGAAAACAGGTAAAGAAAAAAGACTTTTTGTTCCCCAGTTTCATGGGAGGGAGCATCTTAATGTTTGCAGTTGGTTAAGGGATTTAAGGAGCGGGAATGCCCATACTCTTCTTGCATTTGAACACAAAGTTACTGGAATAACTTCCTCTCTGATTCCAGAGGGTTATCAGGCAGCATTTGATTTTGAAAAACCTGAGGAATTGAGTTTTCACAAAAGTGCTTTAATGGAGGGGCTTGATCTTTTTTCTAATTTATTGGGTTACACCGCCGAATTTTTTGTACCCCCCAACGGTCCTTTTAACCATTCTCTGATGCCCGTAGTTGCAGAAAAGGGAGTTAAATACATAATGCTTGACAAATGGCAAAAAGAACCTTTGGGCAATGGAAAATTCAAAAATCGGTTCCACTATTTAGGCAAAAAAAATAGGTTTGGAATCACCTATATGTCACGTAATGGTAGCTTTGAACCCTCCGCCAGCAATGAAGATTGGGTGGATAAGTGTTTGGCAGATATTGCCTTTGCTTTCAAAATGCATAAGCCTGCCGTAATCAGCACCCATCGTGTTAATTATATTGGCTCTCTGGAACCGGCCAACCGCAGCAGAAGCTTAAAATTACTAAAAGAACTGCTGGGTCGAATTTTAAAAGAATGGCCCGATGTGGAGTTTATAACCAGCGTCGAGTTGGGCAACCTAATCTCCACAACAAAAAGATAGAAATAGCTTGAGATTTGCAGAATTAAAACATCAATTAGGCAAACATCTTGTCAACATACCCGGTTGGCGCACCAACCGCAAAATTGTGGTCATCGAAAGCGATGACTGGGGAAGCATTCGCATGCCTTCACGGGAGGTGTATGAAAAATGCCTGAGGGATGGCTATCCTGTGGATAAAAATGCCTATGAACGCTACGATTCACTGGCAAGCGAAGAAGACCTGTCCTTGCTTTTTGATTTACTTAAATCTTTTAAAGACAAAAACGGAAACCACCCGGTAATCACTGCCAATTGCGTGGTGGCCAACCCCGATTTTAAAAAAATAAGGGAAAGCAACTTTGAAACATATCATTATGAACTGATCACCGAAACCTTTAAGCGGTATCCAAAGCACAACAAAAACTTTGCGTTATGGAAACAGGGGCTGGACGAAAAGATTTTCTTCCCTCAGTTTCATGCCAGGGAACACCTGAATGTGAGTATGTTTATGAATGCCCTTCAGAAGGGTGACAAGGATGTGCTATGGGGTTTCGAAAACGAAATGCCGGGCAGTATAAGAAAATCAAATCAGAGAAGTGGTAATTATTTTGTTGAGGCCACACATTATCATACAGAAGAAGAAAAAACAAACAAGCTGGAAATCTATCTTGAAGGCCTTGCTATTTTTGAAAAACTGTTTGGTTACAAATCTCAATCCGTAATTCCGGCAAATTATACCTGGAGTAAGGACTACAACCAGGCTCTTGCCGAAAAGGGAGTAAAATACATCCAGGGCATACGCAAAATGCGGGAACCTGTGCCGGGTAAAAAGTCCATTTACACAAACCGCTGGCCTGGTAAAGTAAACCAGTTTAGCCAGATTGATCTGGTCCGCAATGTTACCTTTGAGCCATCGCTTTCAAATTCACCAGATCTAACCGGAAGTTGTCTGAAAGAAATTGACATCGCCTTCAGAATGAGAAAACCGGCAGTCATCAGCAGTCACCGTATCAATTATGTTGGTTATATTGATGAAAAGAACAGGGACAAAAATCTACAACTGCTAAAACATATACTGGAAAATGTGATCAAACGCTGGCCTGATATTGAATTTATGACCACCGTAGAATTAGGAAAAATCATTGAAAATGATAGCCATACATAACAGCAACTCTGGTTTTCACCCGCGATGGGTTGCTTTTTGCTACGAAAATAATGCTCGTGATTTTCATCATACTCTTTTTCTTAACCTGATGCAGCACAAAGCGCAATGATATGCAAGGAATGCGTCAATGAAAAACTTAATTATTTTCAAATTTGTGTCAATATATCGTGTTTATTGACGTAAATTTGATTATCTTTGTTACTTTTTGAAAAGTGCTATGCGTAAAAAAACAGAAAGCAACGAACTGATTAAAGCATTTGAAGGCAGAAATACAATCGAATTAAAAGAGATTGAAGCATTTTATAGGAAAAGTGACCCTTCAATCCCAAAAACCACTGTAAATTGGCGTGTGTACAACCTTGTTCAACAACAAGTGCTGCAAAGAGTGGGCAGAGGACTGTTTCGTTTTGGTAAAACAGAACTATTTACACCTCAGATTACGCCTCAAATGAAAAGTGTTTGCCAGTTGATCAACAGGCAATTCCCTTTTGTTACTTATTGCCAATGGGAGTTGTTGACTGTTAATTATTTTTCGCAACATCTTATCAATTTCAATATACTATTTGTGGATGTAGAGAAGGATGCCCTAAATGCAGTTTACTATGCACTGAAAGAGCATCAAACAAAAGTGATGTTGGTGAGCAATCTTTACTCAGACTTATCCGATTTCGACAGCTTTATTTTCGTTCGTCCCCTGATTTCAGATGCTCCTTTACAAAAGGTGAATAATTACAAGGTGGCTTCACTCGAAAAAATATTGGTTGATCTGGCAACGGATAAAGAACTGATTTCTTTTCAGAGCAACGAAATTTATACCATTATGGGTGCTGCTTCCGAAAAATACACCATCAATCACAATACCATGCTCAGGTACGCCGGGCGTAAGAACAAAAGAAAAGGAATTGAAACCATACTAAAGTCTGTAAATTGTCAATAATCATTACGAATTGACGTAAATTTGATTTAGTGATTACATTAAAAAGTGCATCAAAAGACTGGATAGAGGGAATATCAAGAACCACCACGGCAAAAGATAAGATACTTGTTGAAAAAGTTGTCAGGGCGCTAATGCTGTTGGAGGGTCTGTGCAAGTCTGGTTTGAATTTTGTGTTTAAGGGCGGTACTGCTTTAATGTTACTGCTTGGTTCAGGTAAACGCTTGTCCATTGATATTGATATTATTATACCCGATAAAAATATAAAGCCGGATGAGGCTTTAAACAATATCTGTAAAGAATATGGATTTAACCGATTTCAGGGATAGCCTCGCATCGCCTGGACTGATATAGATAAAATGCATTACAAGCTCTATTTTCATTCAGTCATCGAAGAAAAGGAGTCGTATGTTTTGCTGGATATCCTTAAAGAAGAGATAAATTATCAGCATATTACCGAAGTCCCGATTGAAAGTTTCTTTATTGAGTCTGACGGTGATGCAATTAAGGTAAGGGTTCCGGATTTTAACAATATACTGGGTGACAAATTAACTGCATTTGCTCCAAATACCACAGGCATACCCTACTTTAAAGGTGAAAAAGAGATGGGTATGGAAATTATCAAACAAATGTATGATATAGGTTGCCTGGTTGAACGCGCAGATAATGCAATGGTAGTTTCTTCAGTGTTTTCGGCCTTTGCCAAAACTGAAATTGCATACAGAGAGAATAAATGCACGTCCGCAGATGTCCTGGATGATATTATTGATAATTCATTGGAAATTTGCTTACGGGGTAATCACGGCAAAGCAAACTATGCCATTCTAAGCAAAGGGATAATACAAGTGAAAGGGTTTATTTTTTCGGAATCGTTTCACCTGGAAAAAGCAATTTCCCATGCAGCAAAAGCAGCTTATATGGCTGCAATTATTAAATATGATCAAAAAGAGATCAGAAAATTCGATGTGGATAAAATTCAGGAAATGAAGGGGTGGCAGATTAAAGAACCAATAAACAACAAGTTGAACAAACTAAAAAAATCAAACCCCGAAGCGTTCTTCTATTTAGAGTCTGTCCATAATGTCGCATAGTTCAAACTTGACTCCGACCATCTCCGGGCAACGTAGCCTGATTTTCTTCCGGACGAGCAATTTGTTTCGTTGCGACACCTGATTTTTGTTAATAAATCATCGAAAATTGTTAATAGTCACTGATTTTGAAAATTTTAGACACAATTATCCCGTGTTTTGTCATTTTCCAAATAAAACCCTCCTAAAACCCGCTCGTCAGAGCGTATCAGGCGGCCTGGGCAAAACTTTTCTCCAGTAGGATACTCTTCATAACCATGGCTGTAAACACACGGAAATTGTAGGCCAGTGCACTCCACATAACCTTGGCCTGAAAATGAACCCATCCTTTCCAATAACACCTATCCAAATTAAAACCCCGCTTGAGATTGGAGATCACCGCCTCGATCGAGCTGCGCCATTTCTTCAACCGCGTTTCCATATTTTTACTCGAGACCTGGTTCTGAAGACTCCCGACCACCTTGTTAAAGACGATGTTATTGATATTCAACTTCTTAGCATAGTTCAGATTGTCCAGAGTCGCATAGCCACCATCGGCGGCACTATCCCTGGGAACCGTGCCATAAGCCTCAACCACCCGGCTGATCACTCCCTGATAAAGGGTTTTATCCGCAGGATTTCCCTTCAAAACCTGGCAATCCAGGATCAGATTACTGGATCCTGTGGCCAACGACACCTTGTGGCCAAACTTCACCTCCCGCTGACCCTTGACAATGATGTCCGTGTGAA
>JAHYJC010000030.1 GCA_019429275.1 Lentimicrobium sp.
GGAAAACAGAATACCAGTTAACACTTTTCTAACAAACCGCCGTATACCGAACGGTACGTACGGTGGTGTGAGAGGTCGGAAAATAAAACAGGAGGAAAACTGTTTTATTTTCCTCCTACTCGATTTTAAAAATCTCCTAGACTGATAAGTTTTTTGAACATTTGGAGTTCTCCGGTAGTTTAACGATTTATTGCGTTACTTTGCACACAAAAATACTGCAATCATGAATGTATTAATATTGGGATCAGGGGGACGCGAGCATGCGCTGGCCTGGAAAATCTCACAAAGCCCTTTGTTAGATCAGCTATTTATTGCGCCCGGTAATGCCGGCACAGCAACCATTGGAACCAATATGCCCGTTAATTCCAATAATTTTGAAGGCATCAAAAATCTGGTACTTCAAAAAGGAATAGAACTGGTTGTGGTTGGTCCCGAAGAGCCCTTGGTAAACGGTATCAGTGATTTCTTTAGGCATGATGAGCAATTGTCTGAAATACCTGTTATCGGGCCATCACGACAGGGGGCTCAGCTAGAAGGAAGTAAGGATTTTGCCAAAGTATTTATGCTTAAAAATGGAATTCCAACCGCTGCCTATCACACCTTTACAGCTTCAGAAATTGATGCAGCCCGCTTATATCTGAGCAATCTGAAACCTCCTTTTGTATTAAAGGCTGATGGCCTTGCTGCCGGAAAAGGTGTAGTTATCTGCAATACTCTGGCTGAAGCAGAAGCTGAACTTGAGGATATGATGGTTAAATTAAGGTTTGGTAAAGCTTCTGAAAAAGTAATTATTGAAGAATTTCTTGAAGGTATTGAGCTTTCGGTGTTTGTTATAACCGATGGTCATAGCTGGAAAATGCTGCCAGTAGCTAAAGACTATAAGCGAATCGGCGATTTTGATTCTGGCCCGAATACTGGTGGAATGGGTGCCGTTTCTCCAGTGCCTTTTGCCAGTAAAGAACTTATGGACAAGATTGTTGAGCGAATCATTCAGCCAACAATCGATGGATTAAAGATTGAAAATATTGATTATAAAGGATTTATATTTTTTGGAATCATGAGTGTCAATGGCGACCCATTTGTTATCGAATACAATGTGCGTTTGGGTGATCCTGAATCTGAAGTTATTATTCCCAGAATAAATTCTGATTTGCTGGAGATTATGCTTTCTTTAAATCAGGGAACTCTCAGAAATTATACAATAGATGCAGATGAACGGGTTGCGCTTGCTGTGATGTTGGTTTCTGCCGGTTATCCGGGTGATTATCCCAAAGGCCTTGAAATTACTTCACTTGATAAGGTAAGTGAAAGCCTTTTGTTCCATGCAGGAACTACTATCGATAAATCTGATGATACCGTTGTTACTTCCGGTGGAAGAGTAATTGCAGTTACCAGTATGGCAGAAACCATTACTGAAGCGCGCAAACTAAGTTACAAATCTGCAAATCAGATTGACTTTCTGGGTAAAACTTTCCGCACAGATATTGGCCTTGATCTCATGAACAAAGATGATTTTTAAAAAAATTTCAGAGGCAGGTATTTTTATTCAATCGGTTTTGTTACTGGCTGTGATGGCTTTGCTTTTATTTACTCCTTCAGCCGATTTGAGTTTTAATTATAACAGCTTCAACTCTATTCCTTTATTCGATGCATTTAAAAGCATTATTTTACCTGATAATTTACTTTCAAAATTATCAGAAATTGTAATCTTTGTAATCATTGGATATCTCTTCAATCTGTTGGCCATTAAAAATGAACTGATACCTAAAAAAAGTATCTTTATTTTATTGATATTTGTATTGTTCCTGCTAATAGCAGACAGTATTTCCGGGAATTTTGTGACTCCCGTTGTGACACTGCTGCTGCTCAATTCGCTTTACAATGTCATTAGAATGTTTTCTGAGCAGAATGCATATTCCAGGGTTATGAATGCTGCCATTAGTGTATCCATTGCCTCTTTATTGTATCCTCAGTCAGTCATTTTTATCATTTTTATATGGTTGAGTTTTTTTACCCTTCGCATCAGCTCCTGGAGGGAATGGGTTATTTCAATTGTCGGGCTGTTGACCCCGTACTTTTATTTTGCAGTTTACCTGTTTTTAACTGACAAATTACCTTTAGCCTATGCGGGTTACAAACAGTTTTTTATGATCTACCAAATCAATTTCAACGGCTTTGGATTTTGGGAAGTGATGGCTTTAATTTTGCCTTTAATTATGTTAATGCTTTCAATCCCGGTTTTTGTATCCGATGCAAGCGAAAGGGTAATAGCAATCAGAAAAAAAATGTGGCTCATGCTAAACTTTTTATGGATTGGCATCATAGTTTTTATCATTTCAGGGAAAACAGGAGGTGTATGGCTGCCCGCATTGTTTATTCCAATTGCCCTGATTTTTGCACATAGAATTGTAACCAAACGCAAATCCTGGTCATTGGACTTCCTGATGATATTATTTATCTGTCTGGTGGTTCTTTTAAGGATAGGATAATAAAATGCTTAAACCCAATTATCAGGATAATGGCTTGACAGAAGCCGGTTGCGACGAAGCCGGCCGCGGTTGTCTGGCCGGACCTGTTTTTGCTTCTGTAGTCATTCTGCCTCCGGGTTACACGAATCCGTTGCTTAACGATTCCAAAAAATTATCAGCCAGACAAAGAGACCTGCTCAGAATACAAATTGAAAAAGATGCCTTGCAATGGCAGGTTGCTCAGGTGAGTCCTCAAATTATTGATAAAATAAACATTCTCAATGCTTCAATTCTGGCCATGCATCTTGCCATAGATCCGCTATTTCCAAAACCTGATTTGTTGTTGATTGATGGCAACAGATTCAAGCCTTACAATGGAATTGATCACAAGTGTATTGTTAAAGGAGATGGCATTTATATGTCCATAGCTGCGGCTTCGATTCTTGCCAAAACGCACAGAGATGAGTTTATGAAAAACCTGCATCAGGATTTTCGGGCATACGGTTGGGATAGAAATATGGGATATCCAACAAAAATGCACAGGAATGCTATTCAAAAATATGGAATAACACCATGGCACAGAATTACCTTTCGCATTAGTGAACAACTCAGCCTTGAGCTTTAAAAACTTTCAAAAAATTGGAAAACACTTCCCGGCAAGGAATGAATTACTGGGCAAAAGAAACCAGGTCGCGGAAACAGAGTTTTACGAAAATATTGAACTGAGGGTAAAATCCATTGTAAGCTTCGAGATTTATTTTTTTATAATAGACTGCTATACCCGGCTCAATAGCAACTGCCGGACTGAATTCGAATCTCCCGCCAAGGGTGCCGAAAATGCCGAAACCAATACCGCCCTGCCTGAATTCATAGGTTTGCTGAGCAGCCCCGGGAATGTAAGTTTGACCACTTGAATATCTGTTGACCATATTGAAAGGTTTATCCTCTATCCTGAGCACCGATTCCTTGACAAGTGTATTGTTCATGTTAATTCCACCGCCAATGATAAACCGTGAAACCGGATTATTTCCAAACGCATGGCTGTAGCCGAGATCAACCATATTGCGCTCCTCAATGCCAATAACGGGATAAAGCCTGATGTCGGGCTCGGCAAGATAATCTATCGGAGGGTCAACTTCAAATGAGATAAAATCTTTGGCAGTGAGTTTTGCATAATGAAACTGAAGGTAAAACCCTGAGCGACAATTTATAGCGTATTTTACAAACAACCCGAAGCTGAATGCCGGATTGTACTTCATTTTTTCGGGATATTCCCTGATAAATATGGTATCATAAGCCCCAACCCGTTGGTATATTTCATCATACCAGTATTTATTTTTGAGAATATAGTTGGCATTGTTTTCATTTTCAGGTTTGCCTGAATAAAAACCGGCTGTTCCGTTTCCGGGAATGTAAAAACCGGCAATGCCACCATATTCAATCCCACTACGTTTGAGACATTCTTCAGGGTCAGAATAAAAATTGTTCTGGGCTAAAAGTATAACCGGACCGAATAATAAAAGCAAAAATCCAATATTTATTTTCTTAATCATGTTACCGGTTCATTTTTCATCTTCAAACCTACATATTTTTTTTTGATTAATTAATTTTTGGCCTGAAATAAAAATCTTCTGATATTGAAATACAAAGTCAAAAAGCTGCAGGATTCTTTTCAACAATTGATTGTTGAATAGTTGAATGATTTGTTTGCCTTTCTTAGTATTTTAACTTATATATTTGAGAATCTGAAGCATGAATATGAAAAAGAAACTTTATCTACCGGTTATTGTCCTGCTTGCTGTCATTGCGCTGATCTTTGTTTTAAGGTCAGCTTATTCATACTACAACTTTCTGAAACAACCAGTTTTGCCGATAACCCATGCAATACCTGAACAATCAATAATTGTTTTAAAGTCAGGTTCGGTTACAGAATTTATCGGGAAGTCGAGGGCTTCGGGATTTGGTGATGTATTGCAGGCAATTGGTGGCCGATACGCTTACTATGATCTGGCTTCAGTGGTCGATTCATTATCACAGCACGATGTACTTTTTCAGGATATTTTCGATAACAATGAATTTGTTATTTCTGTTTTGCCTGACCTGGAAGGGGATCCTGAAATTCTGTTTACAATAAAAACCAGGTTAAAAAACATCCGTTCACTCCAAAAGAGTATCATTTCGGCATTGAAGGATAAAAATATATACACATCTGTGGTTGAGAAAAATTTCTCAGGAATTTATCAATTGACCCGGGACCAGGATACGGTCTGGTATTATCTGGACAAAGGTATATTTACACTTGGGTTTAATCCTGAAACAGTTAATCAATCCTTGATGGCAATCGAGGATAAAAAATCACTCGCAGAAAATAAGACTTTTGCCCGCCTGAATGCATTTTCTGGTAAGAAGGTAGATGCAGTGCTGTTTATCAGAAACGATCAGTTGTATGCAAATGCTCTGAGGCGAAGGTCAGGGAAAGAGTTGGTTTTAAGTAATTTCTTCCACTCCTGGAGTGCGCTGGATTTATCTATTAGCAAAGAAAAGGTATTGCTAAGTGGATTCACACAGGCTGATAAAGAAAACTGGCTTGTAAATCAATCACCGGCCAATAATGATTTTATCGGCAAAATATCTTCGGGATTTTCAGCAGTTTACTCAATGTCGATTAACGACATGGATCAATTTCTAATCGATAAGAAAATTGGCGACACACTTAAACTGGTCAGTAAGGATAAAAGATCTCAGTTTTCTTCTGTGAATGTTTTCAGAATAAACGAAAATTTGAAATCATGGATTGGAAATGAAATTTGCATTGTTACCGATGTAAAACATGGTGACAAAAAAGATCCGCTGGTTTTGATTGAGAGTACCAACCCTGATATTGTAAGAGAATCACTTCGTCCGTTTATTAATTCTTCAGCCAATCCTTTACCGAAAATTAAAATCCGGGGCATTTTTGACCGTCTGTTTGGTGAAATGTTTGCATTCAACGATTCAGCATATTGTTTGATTGCTCCGGATTATTTCGCATTTTCTTCATCCTACCAGGTACTGGCTCAATATAGTGCTCAAACGAGGTCAGGTTCTGGAATTTCCAATACCCAGATACCCCTTGATTACCTGAATGATAAAAGCAACCTACTTGTCTATTTTTCTGCCGGAGATATGGATGCAAAGCTTAAATCAGGAATGGTGAAAGATTCTGAAAAAGGGTTGAAAAGCTGGACAGGTTTTCTTGATGCATGCAGGCACATTACACTGCAATACAGTGGTGGTGATAGCCTGATTTATACGCAGGGAAGCATTCTGTTTAATCCATCCACATTGGCGCAAGTCAATTTGCCTGTCGATAAATCCGCATCGGATGAATCAACAGCAATCATAACTCCCGATTCTGAGCCTGAAGAAAAGGAGACTGAAATTGAAGAAAAAACCGAAACCAGGCAGGATGTAAAAGTAATACCGGCAGTAACCACCAACCGGCCCTTGGTATTGAGCGGACAAAAAGGCGGACAGAATGTAATAGCAATTGCTTATAATGATAAGTTAGTTCTGTTCAATGATGATGGAAAGATTGCATGGCAGTTTGGCACCAAAGGAAAACCCAATGGCGATGTATTTGAAATTGTCAATCCTGAAAACGGAAAAAGAAACTATGTTATCATCACTGATTCGCACATTCACCTGATTGGCATCGATGGAAAGGAAGAAAAGAAATCGCCGGTTAAACTTCCTGAAGGAATTCAAGGGAAGGCGTCTTTATTCGATTATGACAAAAAACGCGATTACAGGTTGGTTTATCCCGGGAAAGATGGCAAAATCTATAATATTACAATATCAGGTAAAGAGCTGCCCGACTGGAGCAAACCCAAAGTAAATTTTCCGGTAGATAAACCATTATTCATCAGAACTTCTGGCAAGGATTACCTCATGTTCCTTTATGGAGGAGGGGAGCTTAAAATTACCGATAGAAGGGGCAAAGTGAGGATACCACTTGCTGATAATTTCAAAAAATCGTCGAATGCCGACGTTTTTGAGAACAAAACCAACAATAAAGGATTATTTCTTACTGCTTCTAAAGATGGCAAACTTCAATACATAAATGCTGATGGAAAAATTTCAACAAGCGATTTTGGTGATTTTGGATCTGATCCCTGGTTCGTTTATACTGATTTTGATAACGATAACTCATTGGATTTCATTTTTGCCGGGAAAGGGAAAATTGGTATTTATTCCCGATTAAAAAAGGAACTTTCCGCTTATTCACAAAAAAACGCTGAATTCGGGAAGCCATTTGTCTATAAAACTTCAGGAGGCGCTACGTGGATAGCTTTCAGAGAAATCAATTCTGGCGATATAATTCTCTTCAAAAGCAAAAATGATAAACCAATGGTTTTGAAAATTAAAAGCGATGCAGATCCGGTATTTTTTAACCCTGGAGGCCAGAAACCTGAACAATTGGTAACAATTAAAAACGGCAAGCCTTTTTTTACATCCATTAAATAACAAAGCACCACGGTTGGTGGTGCTTTGTTAAAACCATTTATTAACCAAATTATTAACCATAACACAACTAAGCTAGCCTGGGGATAATCATTCAGAATATGCCAGGACCCTGAACAATAAGGCTGCCGGGTTACATTATCTGATTGTTAATCCTGTTTCTTTTAAAAAGTAATACGAAAAATGAGTTTTTTTTATTTTTTTAGCTTAATCTTTGCACCAGCCTGAGGCTCATGGCCGGAAGGCATAGAATTTAACCTGTAAAGTGAATTGAGTTTTATCCCATAATATTGCGAAATGCTGCGCATGGTTTCACCTTCTGAAACCTTATGATCGCTTTGTTTTGATTTGTTTTTTTTAGGAACAATATAAATTGCCTGTCCTTCTGTAATGGATTCTTTTTTCCCAAGTTCATTGTACTTCAGTATCTGAAATGCGTGTACACCAAAATCTTTTGAAATAGTGTAAATATCATCGCCATTTCTTGCAAACGTTAACTTACTTCCATTGTTGAGATAAACGTTACGGTTACCATCATAAACTTCGACAAATGTCAATTCGGTTGGTGTTAGTTTCAATCCCGTTGATGCAATTAATGATTGCTTTACTTCTTTTTTAGCCTTTGGTTTTTTATCTTTCTTTTCAGTAAGCAATTCCGGGTCAGGATTGTCATACAAAAAGAGTTCGTTTTCCTCTATTATCCTGATCAGAATTTCAGCGTACCTGGGATTGGTTGCATATCCAGCACTTTTTAACCCATGCGCCCAGCCTTTATAATCACTTAAGTCGAGTTCAAATAATCCGGCATACCTAGGCCTGGAAGTCAGGAAATAGGAGTGATCGTCGAACGACTCTTCGGCAGAGGCATATTTTCTGAAACATTCGTTTTTTTCGTCATCGTCCATGGTGTAGGTCATGCCTGTCCATTCTTTATGGCATTTTATTCCAAAATGATTGTTGGCTTCAACAGCAAGGGCTGACTTTCCGGTACCTGACTCCAGAATACCCTGCGCCAAAGTAATGCTGGCTGGTATATGGTATTCTTTCATTTTGCGTACAGCTATTTCTCTGTATTGTTCAATATAATCTTTGTAAGCGAGTCTGGGTCCGGTTTGGGCTGAAGTGTTTCCGGAATACATGATAATCAGAAAAAATATTAGGCATAGGGGATATATTCTTTTCATTAATGTAGTTTTTGAGCCCACAAAGATAATTAACCGGCTTAAACAAGCTCTGATCTTTTAGTACCGGTTTAATCTGATTATGTTTATCTATGCAACGATTGATTGTATAACAACAGGATTCGCCAATAAATATAATCTGAAAATAGTGTAACGCCCAACTCTTCAGTTTGTTATATGTTTGTACAACGGAACAACAAAATCAGGGCCTGTTCCATTAAAAATGTGTACTTTAGTACTCCGAATTTTTTATTTACAAAAATAATTTTTTATGCCTGTACCTACCATTCTCATTGTTGAAGACCATGTAAAAATGGCTGACTCTATCAGCAAGGGGCTTGAGGAGAGTGGCTATAGCACTGAAATAGCCTACGATGGATTTATAGGAAAAAGACTCAGTGAAACCAAAAAATTTGATCTCATACTTTTAGATGTGAATCTGCCTTTATTGAATGGTTATGAGCTTTGCGCCGATATCAGATTAAGAAATCCTGAAGTGCCTGTCATAATGCTCACAGCCATGGGAAATACCGAAGATAAGCTTATGGGCTTTGAACGTGGAGCTGATGATTATATCGTTAAACCTTTTGAGTTTATGGAACTGCTGGCCCGCATCAGGGCGTTGCTAAAGCGTTCGACAAACGAGAGAAAAGAACAAAAAATTTTACGGGTTGGCGATCTGGAAGTGAATCTTGACAGCAAAACTGTATATAGAGGAGAGGTAGCCATCGATTTGACAGCCAAGGAGTTTTCATTGCTTGAATATCTAATCCGCAATAAAGGCAAAGTTGTTTCTAAAGCCGATATAGCTGACAAAATCTGGAATATTAAGTTTGATACCGGAACCAATGTGATTGAAGTGTATGTCAACTTCCTGAGAAAAAAAATCGATAAAAATTTTCATGTAAAACTCATACATACTCATATTGGCATGGGTTATGTTCTTAAAGATGTCTCTGAAAATGCAAATCAGAACTAAGCTCACTCTTCAGTTTGCTATGATGGCAGGAAGCATTTTATTTGCTTTTTCTATATTAGTATATTCATTATCAGCAAATTATAGAAAACAGGAATTTGAGGAGAGGTTAAAAGAGAAGGCAATCAATACTGCAAAATTGTTGATTGAAGTTAAGGAAGTTGACGATGATCTGATGCGGATTATCGATAGTGCAAATTATAGTGCACTTGCCGATATTGAAGTTGTTGTTTTTGATTATTTTAAAAGAAGTAAAATATACACATCGGGTGTGAATTCTGGCATTGAATTCAGTGAACAGCTGTTGTCAGAAGTTATAAATAAGGGTGAATATGACTTTAAAACCGGTGAACGCGAAGCCGTAGGTCTACTATATACAAATGGGTTGCGGCGTTTCGTAGTAATAGCCTCAGCATCTGACAGGTATGGTTTATCCAAGCTGAACAATCTGGCTATCATTATGATCATAGGATTGATGGCTTCAATCGTTTTTACAGTTATTACTGGTTTGTTTTTTTCCAGACAGGCGCTAAAGCCCATTTCGGGTGTAGTAAACCGGGTTTCATCCATTTCTGCCAGCAGTTTGAGCAAGCGGCTCGATGAAGGAAATGGCACTGATGAAATTGCCAGGCTTGCTATCACTTTTAATGAAATGCTTGACAGAATTGAAAAAGCGTTTCAGATTCAAAAAAGTTTTGTTTCAAATGCTTCTCATGAATTGCGTACTCCTCTGGCTTCAATAACCAGCCAGATTGAAGTGGCATTGATTATGGACCGATCGTCCGATGAATATAAAAATGTGCTTGCTTCGTTACTTGACGATGCAAAAGGGTTGAAAATTCTTGCCAATAATTTACTTGAGATAGCCAGTGCTGAACAGGATATCAGTGCTCTGAAAATTGCACCGGTACGTTTGGATGAATTGTTGCTTCAGACTCAGGCTGAAATAAATGCTGTAAATCCGGAATACATAATTGAGGCCGAAATCAATGATCATCTGGAGGATGACGGGCGTGAGCTAACCATTGAAGGCAACGAAAATCTGCTCAAATTGATTTTTGTAAATCTTATGGATAATGCCTGTAAATTCTCAGATGGGGGGCCGGTAAAAGCATCGCTTAGCTTCCTGAAAAATAATGTTACTATTTCTATTTCCGACCATGGAATTGGGATAGATAAGGAAGATCTTGTACTGGTTTTTGATCCTTTTTACAGGGCTAAAAATGCAGTGAATCATAAGGGTCACGGGATCGGCCTTTCGCTGATTCAAAAAATTGTTAAACTTCACAAAGGGCAGATCAGAATTGATTCTCAACCCGGCAGAGGAACTACCGTTCAGGTTACATTACCATATACCTTATAAATATTTTAAATGGATCTTATCAGGAAATATTTTCCCGACCTTTCTGCCAGTCAGCTCAGTAAGTTTGAGGCCATGAAGGGCCTTTATGAAGAATGGAATGCTGCAATTAATGTTATATCGCGAAAAGACATGGAGCATCTTTATGAGCGGCATATTCTTCATGCACTTGGTATAGCTAAAGTGTTAAGGTTTTCGCCCGGTACCTCCATTCTCGATGTTGGCACAGGAGGCGGCTTCCCGGGAATTCCGCTGGCTGTTTTGTTTCCGGAAGTTAACTTTCATCTTATAGATTCTATTGGGAAAAAAATTAAAGTTGTAAAAGCAGTTACTGAATCACTGGAGCTTTCCAATGTTACTTCTGCCCAGATCAGGGTGGAAGATGTTCCTGAGAAATTCGATTTTGTTGTGAGCCGGGCTGTGACAACCATGCCGGAATTTTTATACTGGGTGAGAAAAAACATTCTAAAAAGAAGACTCAATCCTCTTCATAATGGGATTCTTTATCTCAAGGGAGGTGACCTTACACAGGAATTAAACCGTACCCCTGGAAAAAATCAGATTTATCACCTTAGCCGCTATTTTAGTGAACCGTACTTTGAAACCAAGTCAGTTGTGCATCTATGGATATAATTTTAGGGAAGGTTCTTTTATTGTTAATAATTCTTAAAATATTGATTCTCAATATATTGCTATCAAAATAAATGTGTTGATTAAATGCTTCAGAATCAGCTTTTTGCAACATTTTATTTTCATTCCTGATGACAGAATTCCAGATTTACCGCATTGGAATCAGGTATTAAAAAGGCATTTTACTCTTTCGATTTGGCTAAAAGTCGTAATTTAGCCGGACAAGATTTTTTTACCGATTAATCACAAAAATAATAAATTCTACTATGAGCAATCCAATCTTAACCCTTAAACCTGCGCAGGTTTGGAAACATTTTTACAGCTTAACACAAGTTCCACGTCCTTCGAAAAAGGAAGAGAAAATTATTGAATTCATGAAAAACTTTGGTCATTCGCTGGGTCTTGAAACCTGGGTTGATGAAGTTGGAAACGTAATGATCAGAAAACCAGCTACTCCCGGGATGGAAGATCGAAAAGGCATTGTGCTTCAATCTCATCTTGATATGGTTCCACAGAAAAACAGTGATAAAGACCATGATTTTGAGAAAGATCCCATTGAGCCCATTATTGATGGAGATTGGGTTAGGGCCAATGGTACCACCCTGGGCGCTGATAACGGAATGGGTGTAGCTGCGATTATGGCTGTACTTGAAGATAAAACCCTGGAGCATGGACTTGTTGAGGCACTTTTTACCATTGATGAAGAAAGCGGAATGACGGGCGCCAATAATCTGCAGCCGAATGTTTTACATGGAGATATATTGCTTAATCTCGACTCGGAAGATGAAGGTGAATTGTACATCGGATGCGCCGGAGGCGTTGATGGAAACTTTGAATTTCCATTCACTAAAGTGCCTGTAGAACCCAATACGCTGGCATACCGGATTGATATAAGTGGATTGAAGGGTGGCCATTCCGGTCTTGATATTCCGCTTGGGCGCGGCAACTCAGTTAAAATTCTTGTCAGGCTTTTGTGGCATGGTGTACAAAAACACGGTTTGCGCCTGGCAAGTGTGGAAGCTGGTAATATGCGCAATGCCATTCCACGTGAAGGTCATGCAACAGTTACCATTCCTGTTTCGGAAAAAGAAAAATTTGAAAAGTGTATTCCTGATTTCAACAGAACCATAAAAGCAGAACTCTCGGTAACTGAACCCGGTTTGAAAATTGAAGCTAAGCCTGTTGCCTTGCCTGATTTTCTGATTGATGCTGATATTCAGAACCGCATGCTGCTTGCTGCTTATGGTTGCCCGAATGGCGTTATCAGGATGAGTGATGCTATGGAAGGCTTGGTTGAAACTTCAACCAACCTGTCAATTCTTAAATCAGATGATAAGTCGGTTAAGGTAATTTGTTTACTCCGTAGCTCGGTCGATTCTGCCAAAAAAGATCTGACCCACATGATGGGAAGCATTTTTGAACTGGCAGGAGCCAAAGTTGAATTTGCCGGTGAATACCCGGGATGGAAACCCAACCCCGATTCAACAATACTTAAGTCAATGCAGCATGTCTATAATAACAGGTTTGGAAAAGTTCCTGAAATAAAAGCCATTCATGCCGGACTCGAGTGTGGAATTCTTGGAGCTGCTTATCCTGACTGGGATATGATATCGTTTGGTCCAACCATTCGTTTTCCTCATTCACCAGATGAAAAAGTAAATATCGCATCGGTTAATAAATTTTGGACTTTCCTTACCGAAACCCTGAAAAATGCACCTAAAAAGCCTCTGGCTTAATAACTTCCAATCAGGGTTACATATAATTCACTATAATTCTGATAATTAAAGGTAAAATCAATTAAGAAAAAAAAATGAGAAATTATTTGTCTGCTTAAGAATAGTTTCTATCTTTGCAGTCCCAAATTTTACGACTATGAGTAAGAGAACATTTCAGCCGTCACAGAGGAAAAGAAGAAACAAACACGGTTTTACAGAAAGAATGGCATCAGCAAATGGCCGCAGGATTCTTGCTGCCCGCAGAGCGAAAGGTAGAAAAAAACTGACAGTTTCTGACGAAGCCAAGCACAAATAATTTGATTAACAGCCTATTAAGGCTTTTAAATATAATGCAAAAGGAGGTAATTTTTATTGCCTCCTTTTCTTATGTTGTTTACTTACTTGCGTTTCAGTTATTACATATCAGCATTCCTTTATACTCCAGTGGATTCCTGATGAAGCGATTTTCGGAAGGGAGTAATTATAAACTGAAAATTACAGTTTTCGGCAAAAAGCACTAATTTCGCATTCCTAAACCCGAAATCCCAAAATCGAAATATGGGTCTTTTTCGTTTTATTATTATCGTTTTCCTGGTTTACATGATATTCAGGATATTATCCAGGTATATATTCCCTTGGTTGATAAGGTTTTCCCTGAAGCGTTTTCAGTCCCGTTTTTACAAACAGAATCCTAATCTTCGCCCTGAAAAACAAAAGAAGGAGGGGGAGATTACCATTAAAAAAGTTAAGAAGGAAGAAGATGGGAAAATTCCGGATGACTTTGGCGATTATGTTGATTATGAAGATGTTAAATAAATTGTTTACTTTTAAAGATAAATATGAAGAATCTTCGATTAAAACAATTTGTCCCACACATGGTGGTGGTTTTGATTTTTCTATTGGTCATACTAGCCTATTTCAGCCCATTACTCGAAGGCAAGCAACTCAGGCAAAGCGACATTACTCAATGGAAGGGGATGTCGAAAGAGATAACTGATCATCGCGCAAAAACCGGAGAAGAAGCCTTATGGACGAATTCTATGTTCGGGGGGATGCCTGCCTATCAGATATCAGTTCAATACAAGGGAAACCTGATCAGGTATATAGATGATATTTTTAAATTTGGTCTGCCACATCCTGCAAATCTGGTATTTATTTATTTTATTGGCTTTTTTATACTTCTCATGGTGATGAAGGTTGATCCGTGGCTTGCCCTGGCTGGAGCGCTGGCGTTTACCTTTTCTTCCTATTTTTTTATTATACTTGAGGCCGGCCACAACAGTAAAGCACATGCCATCGGTTATATGGCGCCTGTTCTGGCTGGCATACTGCTGGCTTACCGGGGAAAATACCTCGCGGGCAGCCTTCTTACCGCATTGTTCCTTGCTCTTGAACTTAAGGCAAACCATTTACAGATTACCTATTACCTTTTGCTGATGGTTTTGGTGCTCGGCATTTATGAACTTATTGCTGCATTCAGAGCCAGAACCCTGCCTGAATTTGCCAAAACTACCGGACTTCTTATTGTGGCAGCTTTTTTTGCGTTATCTACCAACATAACCAGCCTTTGGGCAACCTGGGAATATGGAAAGGAGACCATCAGAGGCAAAAGTGAACTTACTGTAAATCCAGAGAACAGTACCAGCGGTTTGGATAAAGATTATGCTACTCAATGGAGCTATGGCATTGGCGAAACTTTCTCACTGATGATTCCAAATGTTAAAGGAGGTGCCTCAGGGAGTCTCGGAAACAACCCGAAAGCACTTGAAAAAGCCGAAAGTGCTTACGCTCAGTCTTTGGCTGGAATGAATCATTATTGGGGAAATCAGCCATTTACCTCCGGACCGGTTTATGCCGGTGCCATCATGGTTTTCCTATTTATACTTGGCCTCTTTATCCTCAAGGGAAATTTAAAGTGGTGGGTTCTGACCGTAACTATCCTGAGCATCATGCTATCATGGGGGAAGAATTTTATGCCACTAACTGATTTTTTCCTTCAATATGTCCCTGGTTACAATAAGTTCAGGGCTGTATCTATGATACTTGTAATCGCTGATCTGGCAATCCCCTTGCTGGGAATTCTGGCTTTAAAGGAGATTGTTGAAAAACCACAGTGGTTAAAGTACAATCAGAAATATTTGTTCATTTCATTGGGAATTACTGCAGGACTGGCATTTGTATTTTATCTGATGCCACGCCTATTTTTCGATTTTCTGAGCGATTTTGAGCAATTATCTATTGCTGAGCAGCGGACTTCTCTTGAAACTTCTCAGGTTAGCCAGTTTGATGCATTGGTTTACAACCTTGAATTTGTAAGAATTTCGATTTTCAAAGCTGATGCCATTCGGAGCATGCTGTTTATATTACTTTCCGGGACTTTATTGTGGCTTTACTCCCGATCAAAAATCAACCGACTGGCTGTTACGGCAGGCATAATAGTTCTTGTTGCAGCAGACATGATTCCTGTAGCACACAGATACCTGAACAACGATAATTTTGTAAGTAAGACAGTTTTAAAGAACCCTTACAAACCCACTGAAGCAAACAAGCTGATCCTGAAAGATCCCGATATGAATTTCAGGGTTTTCAATATGACTGTAAGCACTTTTCAGGAAGCCAGCACTTCCTATTTTCACAAAAGTATTGGTGGATATCACGGAGCTAAACTTCGCAGATATCAGGAGTTGATTGATTACCATCTTTCAAAAAGTAATGAACAGGTGCTCAATATGCTGAACACCAGGTACTATATTGGCTTTGCGGAAAACAGGCAACCTGCTGTTCAAATCAATATGGATGCGCTCGGACATGCCTGGTTTGTTGAAGAGTATGAAATGGTTGAAAATGCAGATCAGGAAATTGCTGCATTGACAGCTTTTTTCCCTGAAAAAACTGCAATAGTTGACAATCGTTTTTCGGCTTCTGTTGAAGGATTTGTTCATCAGTTTGATAGTGCTGCAGCAATAGAATTAACAGAATATCAGCCAAATAAATTAAAATATAAATTTAATTCGGCAGTTGACCAGTTTACAGTTTTCTCCGAAATATATTATGATAAAGGCTGGAATGCTTATCTGGATGGGAAAAAAGTACCTCATTTCAGGGTGAATTATTTGCTCAGAGCGATGATTGTTCCGGCAGGAAACCATGAAATTGAATTCCGTTTTGAGCCCAGGGTTTTTGCAGTAGGAGAGAAGGTCTCGTTTGCTGGCTCATTATTGCTGATCCTGATGCTGCTGGGTTTCGTAACCTCTGAAGTTTATAAAAAGTTTCGTACGGCAAAAGATCAGTAAAAATAAATGGACAAGCCTCTGCGCAAAGTTCTGATAATTACTTACTACTGGCCTCCAAGTGGAGGTGCGGGAGTTCAGCGCTGGCTCAAATTTGTAAAGTATCTGCGTAATTCCGGATGGGAACCTATTGTTTATACTCCCGAAAATCCTGAATTTCCGGCCATTGATGAAAGTCTTGCCAAAGATATTCCGGCAGGAATTGAGATACTAAGGACTCCCATCTGGGAGCCTTATCGCTTCTACAAGAAGTTTGTTGGAGCTGCAAAAAACGAACGCATTAATACAGGATTTTTATCCGAAAAAAAACGTCCCGGCCTGGCTGAACAGTTTTCAATCTGGCTAAGAGGCAATTTTTTTATTCCTGATGCACGAAAATTCTGGATTAAGCCCTCAGTAAAATTTCTTATAAATTATTTGAAAAATCATCCGGTTGATGTAATTGTGTCAACAGGCCCGCCACATTCCACGCACATGATTGCGCTGGGTGTAAAACAAAAAACCGGTATTCCCTGGCTGGCTGATTTTCGCGATCCATGGACAAATATTGACTTTTACCACGACCTGATGCTAACGAGGTGGGCCAACCGGAAACACCATCGGCAAGAGCTGAATGTATTGAAAGAGGCTGATGAAGTTGTGGTAATAAGCCGTTCCATGAAAACCGATTTTATAAAGATTCTGGATCGTGAGTATTCTGTTATCACCAATGGATTTGATCAGGATGATATTTCGGGGATTGATGTTTTACCTGATATGAAATTTTCAATATCCCATATCGGAACTATGGTTAAATCCCGTAATCCTCTGGCTTTATGGAAGGCTTTGAGCAGTGAAGTAAAGCAAAATCCCGGGTTTGCATCTGATCTGGAAATAAAACTGGTTGGTAGTGTCGATTATTCGGTTTCCGCAAGTATCGAGAAATCAGGCCTTGCTGAATTTGTTAACAGAATACAATATGTTCCTCATAATGAAGTGGTTAAAATTCAACAGCAATCACAGGTGTTGTTGCTGATTATCAACGATACTCCGAATGCAAAAGTGATACTTCCCGGCAAATTTTTCGAATACATGGCTTCAAAACGGCCGATTCTATGCATTGGGCCGGCTGATGGCGATGCTGCTCTGCTAATTGCCGAAACTCAATCAGGATTTGTTGCTGGGAGTGATAATTATTCGCAGATACTGAAGGCTATACAAAATTTATACAATAGTTTTAAAACCGGGAAGCCGTCCATTTCCAGTCAGGGTATTGAAGCATATTCCAGAGAAGCGCTAACCCAAAGAATTTCTGCCAGGCTCAACGCAATTTCAAATTAATCATTAAATATTTGAATCTGTTACAAGTGAATCATTATTCAAAAGATTGCCAATAAAGCGTTTAATATTGTAACCTCCTGAAAATATCTTAATTAGTTCGTTGAGCATAAAATAATCCGATTCGGGCACCTGCATGGCTTTCAGGCGTTCGCTGATGATGCCGGCTGCTATGCGGCCTTCAAGTACAACTTTTCCAGAAATATCGTCAGTAAAAAACCCCTTACCAATAAGAAGACCCAGGGTTCGGTTGCGGCTAAGGTCATTCAGTGCTGTAAGTCCAAAATCTCCGATGCCACAATAGCGAAACATGGTTTCCTGTTTGCCGCCCAACCTCAGCAGAATATGTCGCATTTCGTTAAAAGCGCGGGTAAAGATCATAAACCTGAGATTTGGTGAGTCGAAATGAGCATCAACAATTCCAATGGTGATGGCGTAAATGTTCTTCAGGATACTCAACATTTCTACGCCAATTACATCTTTGGTAAAATCAATGTGGATGGTGGTTGACTCAAAAATCTGTTTCATCTGTAAGAAAACAGCCTCAGCATCAGCACCTAATGTCATGGCGGTGGGCATTTGATTGATCAGCTCCCTGGCAAATGTTGGCCCTTTCAGTGTGCAGACCTGATTCGGAACCGTCTTTTTAAGGATGTCAATAATGGTTTCATTGTTACTGCCAAATCCCTTAGCCAGATTTATCAGCAATGCATCAGGATTGAGGTATTCCTTAACAGAATTAACATAAGGCACCACAACGACCGACGGAATGGCCAGAAAAACAATGTCCGATGACCTCAGCGTGCTGATATCCAAGGTCGCCCTGAGCCTCTGATGAAGCCTGATTTGAGGAAAGTACTGGGTATTGATCCCTTTTGAATTGATATCATCAACAACCTCCTTTTCAATGGAAAGTAACTGAATATTAAGATTTTCTTTAACTGCCAGCACATTTCCAAGGGCCGTTCCAATGGTACCGGCACCGGCGATGCAGATGTTTTGTTGTTTCGCCATTTTGTTAAATTATAATGCAAAGATAACTAAACAATGGTTTTGTATTGCAATTGATAACAGGCAAGCATTCAATCGGCCTATAAATGTTGTTATCTTTGCATATTTAGTAATCCGTTTATAACCTATGACTAAACAGCAGGCAGGTATTATCATTCAGGCAAGAACCGGATCGTTAAGGCTTCCGGGAAAAATGACACTTCCTTTTTTTGAAGGCCTGAATCTGCTTGAATTGATGATCCGTAATTTTAACAAAATTGCAGGCGATATCCCTTTTGTGGTTGCCACAACAACATCGGTTAATGATGATATTATTATTGAAATATGCAGGCGAAATAAAGTACCTTTTTACAGAGGAGCAGAATCAGATGTACTTTCCAGGTTCACAGAAGCAGCCAAAGAATTTGGTTTTGAAACTGTAATCAGGGTTTGTGCCGATAATCCTTTTTTTGACCTTATTTCAACTCTGAAGCTTGTTTCAACAATCAAAGAAGAAGATGTGGATTATGTCGGCTATTCTCTTAATGGAATTCCTTCAATTAAAACCCATATTGGACTATGGGGCGAAGCAGTGAAACTTTCTGGACTCGAAAAAGCAGCCAGCCTTACCCGGGAATCAGTTTACAGAGAACATGTCACAAACTTTGTGTATGGTAATCCTGATTTATTCAGGGTGATGTTGATTGATGCCCCATATAATCTTTGTAAACGGACAGATCTGAGGTTTACACTGGATACAAAGGAAGATTTTATGCTGCACCAGGAAATATACAGCAAATTTGCTGAATCTGGCGCTTGGGGAGATATTCCTGCGCTTATAAGTCTGGTTGATGAGAATCAATCATGCAAAATGATCATGCAGGAACAGATTATAAAGAACAGTAAATAATTTCACAGCAATTGTGTGACATGAAACATACTTACATAATTGGAGAAATCGGTCAAAACCACAATGGTTCGGTTGAAATTGCCCTGCAATTAATTGATGCAGTGGCACAACCGGTAGTGGATAATTTGTTTGGTCGTGAGCTTTTGCCTATGGATGCTGTCAAACTCACCCGGCGCGATCTGAACGAAGAACTTTCGGCATCGGCAATGTTAAAACCTTACAATAGTCCTCATTCTTTCGGCAAAACCTATGGTGAGCACCGGGCATTTCTTGAACTTGACGACAATCAGCATTTTGAAATTTACCGATATGCAAAATCAAAGGGCCTTGAATTTGTTGAAACTCTTTGTGCCAGGGGTTGCCTGAGTATGTTAAAGCTATTTCAACCCGACAGGTTGAAGGTGGCTTCGCGCGATCTGACCAACCATCTTTTACTTGATGCCATGGCCGAAACCAGGATTCCACTGATACTTTCTACCGGAATGGGTGGGCCGGAGGAACTTGACAAAGCTCTCGATGTAATAACAAAGCACCACAATAATATCTCAATCTTACATTGTCTTTCGCAGTATCCGTCAGAGTACAGTAATATCAACCTGCACACAATCAGTTATTTAAAAAAGAATTATCCTGGTTATACGATTGGCTATTCCGATCATTCCATTGGAATTGTAATTCCCGCAGTAGCCGTGGCTTTGGGTGCTGAAATCATTGAAAAACACATCACGCTTGACAGAAATATGAAAGGTACTGACCACCAGGGTTCACTTGGAATTGATGGGATTTATCGTATGGTCAGAGATATCCGGAATGTTGAAATTTCGTTGGGTGAAGAGGAATTTTTTATCAGTGATGCAGTTAACGAAACACGCTATAAACTCGAACGTTCGGTGGCAACCCTTGATATTGTTAAGAAGGGCGAAGTTATCAGAGGGGAAATTCTGCATCTGTTAAGCCCCGGTAATGGTTTTAAATGGGAACAACGCGGAATGATTATCGGAAAAATTGCATCCACTGATATTCCTGCCAACGAAGTTATTTATCCTGAAATGCTGATGCCATGAATATAAAACTTGTGATTACAGATATAGATGGTGTATGGACCGATGGGGGCATGTACTACGACAATAACGGCAATGAATTTAAGAAGTTCAATACATCCGACAGTGCCGGAGTGCTTATACTCAGGGGATTGAATATTCCACTGGCCATTATTACAGGAGAAGATGCCGAAATTGTAAAACGCCGGGCTGAGAAACTGAAAGTAGATTATCTGTTTATGGGCATTCGCAATAAGCTACTTGTAGCTAAAAATCTCTGTCATGATTTAGGGGTAAAACTTGAGGAAACAGCATTTATTGGTGATGATATCAATGATGTGCTTTTGCTGAGGGCTGCCGGGCTGAGTGCTACTCCGTCCAACGCTCCTGATTATGTCAGATCCGAAGCTCAATGGACAATGACAAAAAAAGGCGGAGAAGGGGTTTTTAGAGAGTTTGTTGAAAGAATTGTAAACGAAATGGGCCTCTTTGAAAAATTCAAGACTGATTATTTTGACCGGATCAAAGGTTATAACGGATAAAATCAATTATCCTTTCTGATGTGTTTCCATCAATTGAAAATGCATTTCTTCTGATAAATTTTTTTGTGGCATTTTCATCAGGTGTTAGTTCGTTTGTCAGAATTTTTATAATCAGCACTTCCATTTCCTTTGAACCAACCGCTTTAAAAGCAACGCCCTGGCTGATGTATCCCTGAATATCCTGTTCAAGATGATCAAGAATGATGAGTGGCTTGTTGAAATATATTGCTTCTGATCCAACAGTAGAAAAGCAGGTGATTACAATTTTACAGGCCGCAATTAACTGATACAAATCCATTCCAGATGTAACGGTATAATTCTTGCAGCCTGCTATTTTAGCAATTCTATGATAAAATTCCGGATATCCTGCTTCGGAAGGGTGAAGTTTAACTACCAGATGAAGATTTTTTATTTCTTTCACTGCATTGAACACGTCAAATGCGGCCCTCTCGCGCAATGAAGGATCCTGTTGCAATTGTGATGCAAAAACCACGATATCTTTCCCGGGTAAACCGAGCTGTTTGGTGAGGATTTCGCGACGCTCAAGGAGTAAAGGAATGATATCGGTGCGGGATTGTCCGGCCGTAAAAAGTCGGTCTGATGGATATCCGGAAATATTTCGCAGAAATTCCTTCCAGTAATCGCCCCAAACAATGGTTGAGTCGCAAATCAGGTTCCTGTTGATGTCATTTGCAGTGAAACGGTAAGCAGGATGCAGTTCATGAATGTTGCCGTGCTGTATGCCAATGGTGCGAATTTGGTTGCTTTTTGCGGCATCAAGAATTGCTTTAACAGCCGGACTGTTCTCATCGATGGTGGAAATAGATTTAAAATTTCCGAACTTAAAAAATCGTTTCCATGCCAGATTTTTGAACAGATAAAACCGGCTTGCCTTATGAAAATCAAGCATCCTTTTAACCATCCATATCTCTTTTTCTGTGATTGATCCATCTAAAAGACTGAGAAGTTTATGCCTGATTTCCCGATCGGCATGGCGAAAAATTTTCCAGATCTCAGGAGACATTGCAGCGCGAAGCAGAATATATTCGCCAAAAATCCTTTTCAGGTTTTTTCTGGGATTGATAAGCATCCATTTTTTGATGGCAAATTTTTGTCCTCCGGAAAATTTCGGTTGTTCTATTTCATCAATGATCAAAAACTCTTTGTTGGCTTTGGCAAATACATAGGCCAGGTTATAATTTTCAGGTTCCGGCCTAAGAGTTTTGATGTTAAGACAGGGTTGCTTGGTGGCTCTGTCGATAAGCAGGTGTATCGATTCTGGATTATTAAAGGAATGAAAAAATCCGGATAAAAACCTTGCAAAAACAACCAGTGCATAACTTAGTTTTGACCAGAAACTTCCTGTTTTGCTTTGTGACTTTGCCGAAAACCTGAATTCTACCTGTCCGTTAATTTTCTGAAGCATTGCAGTGTCAGGACCAGAGCTGTAGCAAATTACCTGTTCAAATCGTGATAAAAGATCTTTTATCAGCTCAATTTCATATGTCAGGTTACGCATGATAAAATAAATCCTGAACTTATGGTAATGCCAAAGGCTCATGCCATTGATTGTGAGATTTTCAGAAATGGTGATTCCCTCATGTATAGTTTCTCCAAAACCAAGAAGGGCGTTCATTTCTTCAACATTGATCCTACGTTTGATGTCCGGATCCTGTTCTAAGGGCTGAAAATTCAATGATAATGATTCATGAGGGCTTGTGGAAAAGGCTGTCCATTCATTTCCTGAGTTCAGGGTTTCTGAAATCTCATTGACTTCAGATGCAGATATTGACCGGTTAATCAGAATGGCTCGCCTCATATGCGTTTTAGAAATCCGGAGATATCTCTCCTGTAAAGAATCAGCAGCGAAGTAATAAGTACAATAACTGATGCTGAAGCAGAAATATAAATGTTAAGGGAAAAAGTCTCCTTGATTATCTCAAAAATGATAACCAGGGTAACACATATAAGCGGACTGTAAAGCAATTTTGAAAGGTTCCATCGTATGGGTGATATTTTTCGAGAGTAAAAATAGGCACCCAATACCTGTAAAATGTCGGATACCATAATTGAAATAACGGCTCCGTAAATAAAAAAATGTGGAATAAGCAGTAAATTAAGTATAATATTCACCGTAAGTGTTACCAGGTTCAGGTAAAGAAAAAACTGTGTTTTCTTTTGGTAATAAACTACAAATGAAAATATTATGTACTGTGTACGGGGAATATACCTTATAAAAATAAGCGCAATAAATGCTGAAGCCAGTTTAACATCTGTTTCATAAAATAGGGTAAGATAAAGCATCACAGGCAGAATAGCAATTGCTATAATTGCCTGAGATTGAGCCATAAGCATATTTGAAAGTGAACGGATATCATCCTCACGTTTGGCAATGCCCTCCTTCATGTACCTGAAAATCTCAGGTTGTGTTGCACCTTGCATACCCTGCATAATAATCTGCATTCCGAGTGCAAAATTTACAGCTGTAAAATAAATTCCCAGGTCAGCAGGAAAGCGTTCCATAAAGTACTTATCGGCGAATGTAAGGCCCCATGTGAGTACTCCATACTGGAACAGTGGCCAGGCAAAGCGGTTCATAGAACCAAGAAGTACCCTGTCATATCTGAAGCCTGATGTGCGGTAGGAATAAGCCAGAACCCCAAGTGCAACTATACTGCTACCAACGGCACTTCCATAAACATATCCTAGGAAAGACATCTCGTAATAAAACAGCCCGATAAGCTGAAATGCAGTGCGAACGATTGCAGTGGCCAGGTTAACAATGATAAAAGCCCTGACTCTTTTTTCATTTCTGTATAGCGTTGCGGCTGAAATGTTTATTGATCGGTTAATGCCTGTAATTATTGCGGCAAATCCATATACACTAAAGTTGCGCAAATTTTCCTGTGAAAACAGATTACCGATGTGATTTCTGAAAACAAAGGCCAGAATGAGCAGCAGAAACCCACGGAAAATAATAGAGCTAAAAACCGAAGAAACCATGCTGTTGTAAGCTTTCCGGTCATCATTTACATCATAAAAAAAACGCGAGAGTGCGTTCCCCATCGAAAATAACGAAACTGTAAATGCCAATGAGGTAACCATTTCGGCCATGCCTATCTGGGCGAAGTCGGTGGCATTGAGTCGGTTGCTTCCTTCAATGATTGGCTGTATCAAAACCTGAAGCACTGGAGGTACTGCTGCAACCGCTGTATATATCAACGAAAGTTTCAGATGTTCCTTAATATTTACAGTGCTCATCAGGTAATATTTACTGCAAAAATAGTTTATCGGAATTAAAAAGTGTCATTCCGATGTTTAATTGTTCTGAACTGAACAACTTTGCCTGATCTTTATCTTTAAGTTCAGGGAAAAAGCGGCATAAGTCCTAAGGGTATAGAATAGAAATTCAATTGATTATGTAAAAATGAAGATTCTTTCACTTCATTAAAAAAACTTTCTACCCGATTACACGATTTAATTCTGTTTTAATTTCAGAAGTCAAAAAATGTATGATTTTTGATTTTAAAAATGCGCAATTTTTATATGAATACATTTAACCTTTTTCCTGTATGTTAACAACCAAAAGATTTTTTGCCCTTATCAACTTATCGGTTTTAATGTCAATTCCATTTTTGCTTATGGGACAAGTACAGATTTTCCCCAGCCTGGTAAGTGATGATCATACGGCAGAAGGCTTTATGATAACTTTGCCGGATGGAAGCCTTCGCCATTTTTTCAGGTTAGATCCCGGAGAGAACGGCCACCATATTGGTAATAATTCGCGTATTGTTCAACGGGCTTCTTCCGATCAGGGCTTTACCTGGACAGCTTTACATTCAGTTTATGAAGATGAATGGGACAACAGGAATGTTCATGGAGGAGTGACTGAGGAGGGTCGTATAGTGTTGTTTTTCAGGCGATACAATGCAATAAACAGAAAAACTATTTCTACAAATTTTATCTATAGCATCGACTATGGCGATACCTGGTCGGATATTCAAACCATTGCAACCGGACCTGCTGATAACCCGGGAACTCACAAAATGATCCATATTCCCGGCAAAGGTTACATGCAATCGTTCTACACACCCTGGCTCTGTGAACTCCGATACAGTGATGATGGCACCAACTGGGATAAAGTTGGGTTCAGGTGGGATTTTAACGAGAGGAGAGAAATCAAGATATCAGAAGCCTGCTTTTTAAATCTGGGTGAAGGAAAATTGATAGGACTGATGCGCGATGAATGGTTATCAAACTATTACCAGGTCATGTCAGCTGATAGTGGCACAACCTGGACAGAGCCTGTGAGGACAAACATTTCGATGCCATTTTTCACTCCATCTCCACAGCTTTTTTACGACTTTTTTACCAACAGAATATTTGTTATCGCAAATGACAGAAGGGGCTTAAGTGGCGGAAATTATGTGATGAATGATGCTGAATTTTATATCTATATGAATGATCCTGATGAAGCCTTTAATAACCCCAAATCCTATGTGCTTGCAGCCAGGTTCAACAGGCCATTCCCAAATTCGCACCATTTTTATGGTTATCCTACATATTCAAAGCTAGATGAGGGCAGATATCTCATTATGTTTACCGAATCCTATAAAAAAGAGAATGACAAGGAGCAGGCCGACTTTTATCAGTTTGAGCTGCTTACCAATTCATACATGCCACTTGCAGATCAGGCCATTGTTAAAAGAACTGGCCCAAGGTTAAGAATTTTCCCTAATCCCATTGATCAGGTTTTTACAGCAGAGCTCAGCCAACTGGTACTTGGCGACAGAGTGACAATGGAAATTTACAATAATTCAGGACAACTTGTCTGGCAAAACGAAGAGGTAGGGTTCGATGGATTTAAACTGGATGTTGATGTAAGCGATTATCCTTCGGGTGTTTATTATCTGAAGGTAATTTCAAACAATATGTCGGCAACTGAAACTATTGTGATTCAGTAACATTAGCTAATTTTCGGATAAATTAATAAGGTATCGGTTTAAATGCCGATATCGGTTTTTCTATCAATCTGGTTTCAGGACTATTGCAGAATTCGGAGATAATATTCTACTGATTTCAAAACTATTTCAAAAACCCGAAGCAGAGGTGTTGCCTGGCCCATCGGAAATATTTCCGTTTCTGTTATTTTTCCGTGCCACCGAAATGCTGGCATTCAGCTCAAAACCAATAAGTATGATGATGGCATTAAAATAAATCCACAGCATAAAAATAATCAGCGTGCCAATAGAACCATAGAGGGTGTTATACCGGGCGAAATTATTTACATAAAAGTTAAAGCCGACAGAGGCTGCAATAAAAAGGAGGGTTGTGATTGTAGAACCAGCTGAGATAAATCTGAACTTTAATTTGCGGCTTGGGGCAAAGTAGAATAAAACTGAGAAAGCAAAGAATAACAAACTCATAGTGATTATCCATTTTCCGGCGCTTAGCATAAATAAAGTGAGTTTATCGGTCAACAGATTATGTGTCTGCAGCCAGCTAAGTACCACTGGCCCCAAAGTTATCAGGGCAATAGCCACCACCACCAGCACAGAAAGCAGGAAAACAAGACCAATTGCTACAAGACGTTGCCTGAAAGCTGAACGTGTTTCAATGGAATGATAGGTTTGATTAAAAGCTTCCATAAGGCTGGTTACACTATTGGTTGAGAAGTACAAAGCCATCAGAAATCCAATAGAAAGTAAATTGCCCCGAGGCCGTTTGACTATGTCGAACAAAGTACCTTCAACGGTGCCATAAATTTGCTGTGGAATGAACTCTTCCATCAGGGCGAGCAGGCTATCCTGAAAGTTCTCAATCGGGATATAGGGTATAAGTGAAAAGAAGAACAGGATTGCAGGGAAAATGGCAAGAAAAAAATTGAACGAAAGTGCTGCCGCTCTGTTCGTTATGGCTCCTTTTTGAATTCCTTTAATAAAAAAGTTGGTCACATCAAAAAGAGGTACTCCATCAAAGCCCGGTAAAACCAACCGCTTAGACCAAATTAGAATTATCCTGACTGTGCGGCTTTTTAAAAAGCCTTTGTATAAACCAAGTGAATAGTTTACGATACGGTCAGATATTTTCTTCATTGAAAAGATGTTGAAAAGCTTTTAAACTTAGGTCCAGGCTTTGAATGTGATGAGTCAACGCGCCCACGGAAATATAATTTACACCTGTGGCTGCATATTCCCGAATGGTTTCAAGAGTAATGCCTCCTGATGCTTCGGTTTCAAATCTTTCATTAATAAGAATAACCGCGTCTTTGAGTTGTTCAGGTTTGAAATTGTCGAGCATAATGCGGTCAACTCCTCCTTTGTCAAGGACTTGTTGCAATTCTTCAAAGTTTCTGACTTCGATTTCTATCTGCAGGTTCAGTTTATTTTTAGTAAGATATTGATTAGCAGCATCGATAGCTTTTGATATTCCTCCGGCAAAATCAACATGGTTATCTTTGATCATTACCATATCGTAAAGGCCAAAGCGATGGTTGTAACCCCCTCCATGTCTTACGGCAAGCTTCTCAAGTTCGCGGAGCAGCGGGGTGGTTTTTCTGGTATCCAGGATTTTGGATTTTAATCCGGCAATTTCCTTAACATAGAGCGATGTTGTTGTGGCTATACCGCTCATTCTTTGCATAAAATTGAGTACCAGTCGTTCAGCCATCAGAATGGAGGCCGAAGGACCTTCAACGGTAAAAGCAATGTCACCTGCATGGATTTCGGCACCATCGGTTAAAAAGGGTTTAAAAACGATACGAGGATTTACTTTCTTAAAGACTTTTCGGGCAACCTCCATTCCCGAAAGTATTCCGTTTTGCTTAATCAGCAACCTGGCTTTACCCGTTTTGTTTTTGGGTATTGTTGATAATGTAGAGTGGTCACCGTTTCCGATGTCTTCGGTCAGTGCATTTTCAATAATGTCATCAATGGTCATGGAGAGGCTTTGCTGATAACTTATTTTTCTTCAGTCTCAAACTTCAATTGATGGATCAGGGGTTTTCCACCAACGGTTTTTATCAGGTAATAGGTTCTGAAAGTCCGAATACCCGATTTATAAACACCTATTGCGTATTGTGATCCATCTTTAGACTGACCCTGATGATTCTCTTTGTATGAAGTAGGTGGATATTTTGTAAAAAAATTTCTTGTAATCATTTCTGCTTGTGCTTTACTGTAAGTACCCTCGGCATCGGGCGTACTAAGATCCAGGGTTTGATTAAAATGTATTCCAAGTTCTTTGGCATTGGCTGAACGGATTGCTGAAGCTATTTTTGTGGTTAGATCCTGCGCAAAGGTCTGATTATTAGCAAAAAAAAGTGCTAATGTCAGAAATATACAATAGATAAATTTTGATTTATTAATCATTTTGAAAGTATTTTCAATTCTCAACAGAACCATTTCTGTTGACTAAAAGGTTACTAAAAATAATCAAAAACCGAACCAAAGATAAGAAATATGCTGACTAAATCATTGTGCTTTTGTGCTTTTAAATTTTCAAATTGCTATTCCTGTATTCTTTAAGGAAACAGATATTTCTTTGAATGGATCATTCGACGTCTCAATTTATCAATTGACGGCTTCCCGGATCAGTTTGATCCAATAAAGTTATCAGATTTCATTTAAATCACCAAATTAAGAATGAGCTATATTTGCATCAAAAGTTGTTATGCGGATTACACTTCTCGTCATAGGGAAAACCAATGCTCAGTGGTTAAATTCCGGTATCGGTATTTACACAAAACGTTTATTACATTACACTCGTTTTGAACAGGTTGAGATTATCACACCCAAACATTTCAAACAGCTTAATTCACAACAACTTAAAGAGGCTGAGGGAAAATTGCTCTTGAAATATCTTGAAGAGGCCGATCAGGTCATTCTGCTTGATGAGCGCGGGAAAAATTATACCTCAGAAGATTTTGCCGACTGGCTGCAGAAAATGATGAATGCCGGCACCCGACACCTGGTTTTCGCAGTAGGAGGTGCTTATGGTTTTTCTGATGAGGTTTATGCTGCAGCAAGTGGAAAGTTGTCGTTATCGGCTATGACATTCTCGCATCAGATGGTACGGCTCTTTTTTGCCGAACAATTGTACCGGGCATTTACCATTCTCCGTAATGAACCCTATCATAACTCTTAAAGTTGCTGATCATTATTAGAAAAATATTTATGAAAAATTTGGTTTTTGCCACAAACAACCGGCACAAGATTGACGAGGTAAATTCAATACTAACAGGTAGTTACAGAATTATTTCTTTGTCAGAGATCGGTTGTTTTGATGATATTCCGGAAACCAGTGAAACCATTGAAGGGAATGCACTGCAGAAAGCAAGGTATATATTTGAAAATTACCAACAGGATTGTTTTGCCGATGATACCGGTTTGGAGGTGGATGCGTTACAGGGCCGTCCGGGGGTTTATTCAGCGCGCTATGCCGGCGAAGGCAGCAGTTATGATGATAATGTGGTTAAACTCCTTGAAGAAATGAAGAGTCAGGCTAACCGCAATGCAAGGTTCAGGACGGTGATTGCCTGGATATCAGATGGCCGTGAATTGTTTTTTGAGGGTGTCATTGATGGCGCCATAATTTACGAGAGAAGAGGCGCTTCCGGCTTCGGTTATGATCCCGTTTTTGTCCCTAACGGTTATGATCAGACTTTTGCTGAAATGCCCCCTCAACTTAAAAACAAGATCAGCCACAGGGCGCTGGCTGTGAAAAAACTGGTTGATGCGATTCTAAAGAAAGGGAAATAAAACTGGAATTAAAGTTCCAGATCTCCTTCGGCTTCAGGTTGATAAATAATTTCACTGATGCGAAGCTCGGCCAGTCCTACCGGCACTTTTATGGTAATTAAATCCCCTTTTCGGTAACCCAGCAGGGCAGTGGCTACCGGAGAAAATACAGAAATTTTATGCTCCGAAGGGTTTGCCTGACTCGGGTAAACAATCTGAACCTGCATGGTTTGGCTGGAGTTAACATATTTCATTTTGACAATCGAATTCATGGTTACCACGTCGGGTGGCATTTTTTCGGGAGGCAGGATTTTGGCACGGTCAAGCTCTTCCATCAATGGATTAAGGTTTATAGGTGCATTGATGCCTCCGCTCCGGGCATTATTAATTGCCGCACTTATGCGTGCATGATCCAGCGAACTGATTATGATTTCTTTCATGATGATTTTTTTGAAATAAAAAAGCCGGGTGTAACCCGGCTTTATGATATGGGCAGGGTTCTTTTAATTGAAAATTGTAAAGACAAATTGAAATTTATTCTTCATGCAATCTTGTCATTTTGTACAAAGATAGGAAAAAAAGAAACTGGACGAAAATTCAGAGGTTCTTGCACAAACTTTTCTCAGGAAGTATTTTGTAAGCTTAATCTGCAATCAGTGGTAACCCGTTCGGTTGATTCTCCTTTAGTTATTTTGGTCGATCACTTTCAGAAATGCGCCCTCAGGGTAACGATGAAATTTCTGCCCGGAGCACTTATTCCTGAAGCAAAAGGCCGATAAAGTTTATCAGTAATGTTTTCAACACCGGTATTAAGTGTCAGAGTCCGGTTTATATACCAGGCTGCTTTAAAGTTGAGGGTCGCCCACGAAGGCACAAAAGGATTTCCGTTTTTATCTTTGGCATATGGCGTTGCATCAACTCTCTCCGAAAGGGGCAGGTCCTCAAATTCCATTCCTGCATTGTATTCGGTATAGAGGTCAAGCCGGAGTTTCTTCATTTCCCAGGTTACATGGGTGCTGCCGAATAGGGGCACGGCATGTCGTAAAGGGTAATATTTCAGACTGTCATCGCTCTGCTCCTTGCCGTTCTGATAGTTGAGAATGGTACGGAAGCCAAAACCATTTCCAAAACTTAACTTTACACTACCCTGAATGCCGGTTACCCGAGCTTTGGTGATATTCTGAATGGCCTGAACCCTGCTTAACACTCCGTCGTAAATGATGCTGTCTGATCCGTTGTAACTGAAATCACGTCGGGCGAGGGCGTTTTCGAGCAGGGTATAATATAAACTCAGGTCTGCTTTCAAAAATTCCCCATAGGTAAAGGCAGCTCCTGCTTCGGCATTCCAGGCATATTCAGGTTTTAGTCCGGCATTTGGAACCACAACTGAACCCGGTTCTGAATCAAAAACTTTTCCCAGATCATCGATATTTGGCGAACGGAAACCAGAAGATAAGCTCCCGTAAATCTTCCAGTTTAAAACCGGGCTATAGGTAAGGCCTGCACTTCCATTTAAAGCACCATTTCCGAGTGATGCTCTGGTAAACGGAAATTGAAATAAGCTGGTGTCGAATTCGGCTTCCAGCGCAATATAACTGTATCGCAATCCGGCATTCATCACCATTTTTGGATTAAGATGATATTTAGCATTTGTGTAAAGCGACCAGGATTGCCAGGTTGATCCATCAGGATACCGGGTGTTTACCGGCGAAATTTCACCATTGTCTATATTGGTCCTGTTTGCTTCTGAGCCTACCAGGTTATAAATTGCTTCACTCCCATAAAACAGCGTTAACCTGTCGTTAAGTTTTTTATCAAGATCGAAATTTGCAGAAAAGGCATTTACGGTTTCATACTGATTTCGAAGTTTTTTGTTGTTCATTTTCCGGTCGTGCCGGCTCTCTCTGTACAATTGGTGGGCTGCAGTAATCCTCAATTGATCAAAAATACCTCTGTCACTCCTCATTCGGGCAGAAATGCGGTTCATTATCCATTTCTGCGGGCCGTAATACCATTCGGCATTCACCAGTTTTCCGTCATTTCCTGATAAATAGAGCCTGTCATACCGCGGAGCATCTGAGGTGGATGAATAGTAGAAACCATAATCAATGTCAAAATTTTCTTTTGGCCTGAACGCAATTTTCTGAAGCAGATTCAGCTGGCTGTAGCCCGAATAGACCTGTTTTGCCGGATCATCATTTTCGACTTCAATGTCGATGCCATTTTCAGTTTTTTGGTAGTTAGGTCTCAAAAATGCTTCATTTCCTTTTGAACCGGCTTTGAGATCGTCGTAATCTGACCAGGAAAAACTCGTTACAAAAGCCCACTTTTTCATGCCGATATTAAAATCGAGATGACCGGTTTTTTCATGATTGGCCGAAGAAAAACGTGTAAAAGCCTGGCCGTTTACCAAAGTATGTCCGTTTTGAGTAAACTTCGGACTCAGCGTGTGAAAATCCATAACACCGCCAATGGCGTCGCTGCCATACATTACAGCGCCGGGGCCAAAAAGGATTTCATTGTTTTCGACAGAAGCAGCATCAATCGAAATCACATTCTGCAGGTTGCCTGTTCTGAATATGGCATTATTCATTCTTACCCCATCTACAACCAGCATTACACGGTTGGTGGCAAAGCCGCGCAGTATAGGTGAGCCGCCGGCCAACTGGCTTTTCTGAATGTAGGCGTATCCGCCCACATTCAACAGGTCGGCTGCCGTTTGCGGATTTGCAAATGAAATTTGTTGCATATTTATCTTTTCAACCCTGTGCGGAATCTCGCGTTCATTTTGCTCCCAACGGTTGGCCGAAATAACTACTTCATCCAGGGTAAATCGCGCAGTAGACAAATCAATAAAAAATTGCAGTTTTCCTGCTTCAGCAAATGATAATACTCTTCTTTGATACCCAATATGTCTGAAAACTATACTATCAGCATACTTAAATTCAGCGAAATTGGCCTGGCCGTGAATATTTGTGGTAACGGATGTGGCTGGTTTTTGAGAGATGATGGCAACATTGGCAATGGGTTGTCCGGTGGTTCTGTCAACAACAGTTATTTTCTGTGCGCTTACTATTATTTGAAGTGAACAAAAGACAAATACAAAGATTAACCTGAGTAGCATTCCTGAAAGGTGTAAAAAGAGTTGAACGAGATTGATTAAAAGTTGAAAATTTTAGGTTTGCAAAATTACAAATTTAAAAGCCTTAATGGGCAACATATTTATCTGATCATTATTGTTTCAAGGAGTTTTCCGGAAATGAATCCCAAAAAAAATTGACCACAAAAACCTGGCCGGATATCAGGAATAAATTAAAAGTGATTGTCTGTTTTCAGGAATTTCTGACTTACAATGCCGTTAAGCATCATAACTGCCTCTGGTAATCGTGTTTTTGCTTTGAAAGGACGTTATTATAATTATTTAAGCTCAAAAAGATTCTCAATGGACAGGTACCTTTCTCCGGTATCGTAGTTAAATGTTAAAATTCTGGCACCTTTTGGAATTTCTGTTATTTTTTTTGCGACAGCAGCCAAGGAAGCTCCGGTCGAAATTCCAACAAAAATTCCTTCCTGCAACGCAATTTTTCGCGAAAATTCGAATGCCTCCTCTTTCCCGACCTTAATCACCCCATCTATTAAATCACTTCTGAAAATCTGTGGAACAAATCCGGCACCAATTCCCTGAATTGGATGAGGTCCGGGTTCACCCCCGCTCAAAACAGGTGAAAGCTCCGGCTCAACTGCAAATACTTTAAGGTTTGGGAACAGGGGTTTCAGCACCATCGCAACACCGGTTATATGTCCACCGGTTCCAACACCGGTTATGATATAGTCCAGTCCTTCGGGAAAATCAGTCAGTATTTCCTGTGCTGTTGTTTTCCGGTGTATTTCAACATTCGCCTGGTTGTTGAATTGTTGAGGCATCCATGCGTTAGGTGTGGCTTGCGCCAGTTCGTTAGCTCTTTCAATGGCTCCCTTCATCCCTTTTTCGCGGGATGTAAGTTCGAATTTTGCGCCATAAACCGACATTAGTTTTCGTCGTTCAATACTCATTGACTCCGGCATGACCAGAATCAACTTATAGCCTTTTACCGCAGCAACCATTGCAAGGCCAATTCCGGTGTTGCCTGATGTTGGTTCTATAATGGTGCTATCTTCAGTCAGAATACCCTTATTTTCAGCATCTTCGATCATAGCCAGAGCAATCCTGTCTTTAATACTGTTGCCCGGATTGCTCTTTTCCAATTTAATCCAGACCTCATGCGACCGGCCAAAAAGTTTATTGATTCTTACATGCGGCGTGTTGCCTATGATTTCTAGAATGTTGTTTGCTTTCATAATGTGGTAATTATTAAATTACAAAATTCAGGGGTTCAGTAAATGTTGAATTGTTTTTAATAACGGTTTCGCTTCTGTGGAATACCAGCGAATTGGCCGGAACTGATCTGGTGATCCAGACATTGCCTCCGATTACCGTATCATTTCCGATTACGGTTTTTCCACCAAGAATGGTAGCATTGGCATAAATAATAACCCTGTTGCCGATGGTCGGATGTCTTTTAGTTTCAGCACTTTCACGGGTTACACTCAAAGCGCCTAAAGTCACTCCCTGATAGATTATTACATCGTTTCCAATCTCACAGGTTTCTCCTATTACCACACCGGTTCCATGGTCAATTAAAAACCTTTCCCCAATGGAAGCCCCTGGGTGAATGTCGATTCCTGTTTTACTGTGCGAATACTCTGACAACAGCCGCGGTATGATGGGCGCTTTCATTTTAAAAAGTTCATGGGCCAGCCGGTGAATTGAGATTGCAAAAAATCCGGGATAAGCGTAGAGAACTTCGTCGATCGAAGCGGCTGCCGGATCGGAATGGTAAAAGGCTTTCAGGTCATCTCTCAACAAAGCATGAATATGAGGCAACTTTTCAAAAAACGGCTCAATAAATACCTCTGCACTTACATTGCATTGATTCGTCTGATCAATAAAATCAGTCAATCTTTCCTTCAATTCAATCTCTTTATAGTTGAAGGTATTTTCGTCGCCATAGGCAGGGTGAATGCAGAAAAGCCATTCAAACAACTCATCAGCCCAACGAGACAGTAGTTTTCTATCGAATGAAATTTTCAGAAATCTGGCATTATGTTCAAAAACCGGGTTTGGCATATTTTCAACTTCCTTTCTTTTATTTGTTTAATGATTTGATGAAAAGCAGGTACAAAAAAACCCTTCATCAGAGGAAAGGTTTTTACTTTTAGTTTCAATGTTTTAAATGTCTTTCAAAACTGCAAAGCAAAATTCTTCCTGTGTTTATCAGAAATACAGCAACACCAAGCCTTTTGGGTAAAGTTAGAGTTGTTTATATACTGATCAGTGATTGCAGCAGAATATATTTGAAGCTTTATTTCCAGCAAGAATGTTTTTTGCAGAATCAAATTAATAAACATACATTAAGCAAACTTGTTCACTCGACTTGATTCTTGTTCAGTATATTGAGAGAATTTTTAAATGCATTCAAAAGCCGGATAAAACCAAAATTTCAAATGAGAGGGATCAGCGATCTATTCCTCTTTCTTAAGATTGTTTTCAAACTCTGCTACAATCAGAATTGCCTTATAATAATTAATCTGATCAACCACTACTTTTACAGAACCCACACCACCGGATGCTGTCCACCAGGGATTTAGGGTTCCAATAATTTCATCTTTCAAAAATGCTTCTATTTCTGCATCATCCAGAATGCTTTTCAGCAATCCGGCCTGCCATGCGTTTCCCGAATAAATTACTACCGGCTCATTTTCGATATTTATGTTCATGTTTATTTTCTTTAGTTGACTCCCAATGTGGTCGGAATCAGGTGGTCCCTTTTTTTCAGCCGATTCTGGTTATGAGTTTTCTCCAAAAATTATCTTCAAGGAAGGGGAGTTGGTCATTTCAATGAGAATATAAAGAAATAAACAACATTCTTATCCGAGCCTCATAAGAGTTTGGATGCTCAACAGAAAATAAATCAAGTTAAATCAAAATGCACATCCATTGCAGATAATCTTAATTAATTGATCAGATCTACCCGCCAATCGCCTTCTTCATAAATTTCAAACTCAAACCGCACCTGATGGGTTGCGGTGCGCAATTTATTGAAAGTAGTATAGCTTATTTTGAAGGTAACCGGAAATACAATGCCTTCGTAGCCAATAAGTGGTCCCAGGTTAACCTGATAACCACTATTTGCATTGATAAATAATTCGCTGATTCCCGAATTTGGTGAGCCGTTCTGGTAAAATCCGACCAAAACCCGCTTGTTGATGTCGCCGTATTTTCTGATGGTGTATCGTTCAACACCGGTATTTGAAATGATCATGGGTTTTCTGACTACCGGGCCGGCATACCTGTCGTTAATCCACATGCCCACCGAAACTGTGTCATTCCCATTGAAAAAGAAGGAATAGGACCCCTCTCCATGTCTTTTTCCCTTTTCCCAGCTTCCATTGTAAACCTCTCCGGTTGACCAGGTGTAAATTCCTTTTCCGTGAGGAAGTCCCTTAATAAACTGACCTTCATAATGGTCAATGCCATTGGCAATTCCTTTGCCTGAAGCCAGGCCTTTTTTACATTTTCCTGTATAGGATCCATCAATTGAGGGCTTCAAAACACGACAGGTTTCCTGAGAAATTGCTTCCTGACACAGGAAACTGCTCAGCAGGAAAAGAATGGTAAACAGAGACTTTGTCAAAACTATCTGGGTTTTAAGGTTGATTTTTTGTGTAGTAAAGTTAAACATTTTTACAGCCATTTTGCAAGCCATGGCAATCTGTTTTTTTTGACTTATATTTTTTTTTGATAAAAATCCGAAAGGGCAAAATTGTTCCGGGTTTAGCCAGAAGAACTTTAATAAAAAAATCAGCACCTGCAGGCAACTACAGGTGCTGATTTAAAAATTTTCTGTTTCACAACGTTTTGCTTCTCAGGTTACTGTAATATCACTTTTTTCGGATCAACGGTAATTTCCTTTAATCTGGCTGCAACCTTAGGTTTCATGCTTTCCTGGTAACGTCCGCCAAGATGCTTTGACAGAAATTTCTCGACAGCAGCCAACATTGCTATATTGTTTACCGGATGAGCAAAACCATGTCCTTCATCGGGAGCCACTATATACTCAACCGGGAAGCCTCGGTCGCGCAGTGCAACTACAATCTGAACAGACTCATGCTGTTTTACACGAGGGTCATTGGCACCCTGAACTACCATGAGCGGAGCGCTGATTTTACTTGCAGAAAACAAGGGAGACATTTTTTCGAGGTCGGCCTGACCTTCAGGTGTTGAAGGATCGCCCATGCGCTCATAAAAAATTTTTCTGATTGATTCCCAATAGGATGGTATTGAGTTAAGTAGTGTGATAAGGTTTGATGGTCCGACAATGGAAACGCCGCAAGCGTAAACATCCGGCGTAAAAGCCAGGCCGGCCAGCGTGGCATATCCACCATAGGACCCACCCATAATGGCAACCTTTTTGGCATCCACTATTCCCTGATCAATCAGGTATTTTACTCCCCAGGTAATGTCATCCTGCATTTTACGTCCCCATTCTTTGTTTCCGGCATTGGTAAATTTTTTGCCATACCCGGTCGATCCCCTGAAGTTGGGATCAAGTACAGCATATCCACGGTTTGCCAGAAACTGTGCATAGGAATTGAATCCCCATCCCGAGCGGGCCCATGGGCCACCATGAGGCATGACCACAAGAGGAAGGTTTTTTGCTTCTTTGCCTTTGGGGAGCGTCAGGTAGGCAGGAATCTTAAGTCCATCTGCCGATTTGTAACTTATGGCTTCCATTTTTGCCATGTGTTCAACAGGAATGGCCGGACGCGGAGTGTACTGATAAGTGAGTTTTTGAGTCTGGCGATCATAAAGGTATGATTTTCCCGGGTCTACATCGCTGTATGTTCCGATCAGCCAGAATCGCTCGTCTGCAGAAGATAGGGCAAAATAAGGTTCAACATCCTTATCCTTCGTTGCATTCTGATTATCTTGTAATCTCTTTCATAATCCTGAATCTTCCAGCGAATCTGCTCACGTTCGCTTTCATAGGTTGTATAAATAATTTCACGGGTAACTTCTGAGAAGATCACACTCCCCAGATCAACCCTGTAATCGGGATCTTCTTCGACAAATTCTTCCTTCAGTGTTTCGGGATCAAGCAAAATCAACTGGCTGCGGTCAACTTTTTCTCCTTTGTTTGTGTGAATATAAACCCTGGAATTATTTTTGTCGAATGCAAGCGGATATGCTGTTTCAAAAACCGAGGAGGAATAAATCGGGGTAAATCCATTATCATCAACACGAAGAATTTCGTTGCTCCCGTCAGAATTTGATCGGGTTGCTAGTCTTAATTTGTCATCCCAATCGAAAATCCATCCGGTAATGCGGTCATTTTCTGAGTTTTGCCTGATTAAGGTGTGTTCACCTGTTGATAATTTCATTTTATAAAGGTCATGCCATGCTTTGTCGCGATCATTTAAACCAATGTAAATGGCATCGGGATCGGTTCGGGGTAAAGCATAAATCTGTACCCTGACACCTTTGAGGTTGGTAAGGTCACGGTTTGGTGGAACTTCGCTTCCACGCAGAGGTTTTTCGGTTGGATTTACAGCGTAAATATTGAAATTTTCATCACCACCCTTGTCCTGGGCATACAAAATGAATTTTCCATCTCTTGACCAGAAATAATTGCGGACTGGCCGCTCAGTATCTGCAGTGAGAGGGCGGGCTGATTCAAAAGGCTCATCAATCGTTTTGACCCAAATATTCATTACGCCTTTGTAAGGCTTTATGAAAGAAATCATCGATCCGTCAGGAGATAACTGACCCCCTGCAATTTCAGGATTATCGAAAAAAAGTTCCCTGTCGATGAGAGGAGGGAGCCCATCGTTTTGGGCAGAGGTTAAACTCCCTAAAGTAACCATTAGCATTGAAATCATCAGCAATCTGATTGTTTTCATAAATGTTTGATTTTTTAATGAATTGTACAGAGATTAATAACAATAATAACTCATCCCTGTTTTTACAAAGTGGAGATTTATATATTTTTTATCCGACCAGAATCAGGTCTGAAAATCAAAAAAATTCAAAAAATAACACACCCTGAAAAGGAAAAGGATACAAACCACGCAGATTCAAGTCACTAAACACCAAAAAATCAGGAAGGATTATATCACAATAGCTATCATATTGTATTTAAACCCTTTCGATAGCCAAGGCGATGCCCTGACCAACACCAATACACATGGTGCAAAGGGCTTTGCCGAGTTGATTACGCTGAAGCTGATGCACTGCTGTTGTAACTAATCGGGCTCCACTCATGCCAAGCGGATGCCCGATGGCAATGGCTCCACCCTGTGGATTTATCCTCGGATCATCGTCGGCAATTTTCAGCAGCCGGGTGCAGGCCAACGACTGGGCTGCGAATGCCTCATTAAGTTCAATGATGTCAAAATCTTTCAGTGATAATCCTGTTAATGTCAGCAATTTTTCTGTAGCCGTTACAGGTCCAATACCCATGATTCTCGGTGGTACTCCCGCACTCTGCATGGCAATAATCCTGGCCAGGGGTTTGAGGTTAAATGCTTTAACGGCTTCTGCAGAGGCAACGATCAGTGCAGCAGCACCATCATTTACTCCCGAAGCATTGGCTGCGGTAATGGTACCTTCGGGCCGCGTAATAACTTTAAGTGTAGCCAGTTTTTCAAGTGGTGTGAGCCGTGGAAATTCATCGGCGCTGAAAATCATCGGATCTGACTTTGGAACCGGAATCGGAACCGGAATTATTTCAGCATCAAGCCATCCCTTCTCTTTGGCTTCTTTGGTTTTCAGCTGACTGCGATAGGCGAAAAAGTCCTGATCTTCTCGGCTGATTTTGTATTCCTGTGCCAGGTTTTCGGCGGTTTCAATCATTGAATCTACACCATAGAGCTGCTGCATTCTTTTATTTACAAACCGCCAGCCAATCGTAGTATCGTAAATTTCGGTTTGACGGGCAAATGCTTCTGTTGCCTTACCCATCACGAAAGGGGCACGGCTCATGCTTTCCACTCCACCGGCAATAATCAGGTGGGCTTCGCCGGCTTTGATGGCGCGCGAAGCAGCTCCAACGGCTTCCATACCTGATCCGCAAAGGCGGTTAACTGTTACACCGGGAACTGTGTGAGGTAAACCGGCAAGCAGCAAAGCCATACGCGCCACGTTGCGGTTATCTTCGCCGGCCTGGTTGGCACATCCGTAAATAACATCATCGATGTGTGAAGGATCAATTCCCGGATTACGTTCCAGAATATTTTTCATGGGGATAGCCGCAAGATCGTCAGTCCTGACAGAGGCAAGAGATCCCCCGTAACGTCCAATAGGTGTGCGTATTGCATCGCAAATAAATACTTCTTTCATAGAAGCGGGATTTTAATGGTTAACCGTAATGTAAAAAAACTTAAGCCGATAGATAGGGTTTGATAAACCTGAAACTATTCAGCATGGCTTCGCTCAGCATATCAATTTCCTTTTGCGTGATGACGGTTGACAGCACGCACGAACAGGAATTGATAATGATGATGTTTTCTTCGTACATTTTATCGAGGAAGAGGTTGATCACTTTTTTTCTGGCAGCATCTTCATAGCTTTCGCGGAAGTTTGTCGGGGCAACCTCACGGAAATGTATTTTAAACATAGAACCTTTACCGGTGATGCTCAAAGGAATATCTGCAAGTTTTCCGGCTTCCTTTATCTGTTTAATGGCAATCTGTGAATTGTGATTCAGTTTGTCCAAGGCTTCTCTGTCAAGCAATTCCATTGCTACTTTGCCCGCTGTCATTGATACAGGATTTGCCGAAAAAGTACCGGAAAGTGCAAATCTGTAGTCGTTACCACTGGGATCGAGAATGTTCATAATTTCTTTGTTGCCTGCAAGACCACCAATAGGAAAGCCTCCACCAATGATTTTTCCAAGTGATGTAAGATCAGGTTTGACATTATAATTACTTTGAGCTCCTTCATATGCAACCCTGAAACAGATGACTTCATCAAAACAGAGCAGGGCATTATTTTGCCGGGTCCAGTTGTAAACGGCTTCCACAAATTCAGGAGTTGCCTGCACCATACCAATGCGGTGAGGCACCGGATCAATAATGACACAAGCCAGGTGAGCAGCATGCCGGTTCAGGATATTAATGGTACGCTCAATATCGTTGTATGGAAAAATTACTACGTTATCGAGCACCTCCTTTGGAGTTCCCTGCACATGTGCAACACTGTTCGGGCTGTCGATATCGCCCCAGTTGGCCGGTGAGGCACTCTGGCTTACCTCGGCAGTGTCGAAACTGCCATGATACCCGCCTTCAGCTTTGGCAATCTTTGGCTTTCCGGTATATGCGCGTGCTGCTTTGATCATAGCCATAACAGCTTCGGTTCCTGAGTTCATGAAACGGATTTTGTCAAACCCGGGGACACGGTTACATAACAAGCTGGCATGTTCTATTTCAATTTCTGTTGCCAGGGTATAGGCTGTTCCTTTTTTGATCTGGTTGCAAACAGCTTCAACAATTTTCGGATGGGCATGGCCATGGATCAGAGAGGCAATGTTATTGGCAAAATCAACTTTTTTTACTCCGTTAATATCAGTTATATAACAGCCTGAAGCTTCCGACACGTAAAAGGGGTGAGGCTTATGGAAAACAACATTGCGGCTGATGCCTCCAGGCATTACCTCACAGGCGGTTTTATAAAGTTCTTCTTCCGTTGCTTCTGTTTTCATCTTATAATCTTGGTTGCTCGACATGATATTTGTGATTTTGTATTCGGTGAGTTTAGTATTGTTTCAGTTCGGCTTCGGTACAGCTTTTCAAATAATCAAAATCAATTTCGGGAGCCATTTCCCTGACATACAGCCCTGTATCTTTGACATCAATCACGGCGTAATCGGTGTAAATGTGGCTGACTACGCCTTTTCCGGTAAGTGGATAAGAGCAGTGTTTTACAATTTTCGGTTCACCATTTTTGGTAAGATGCTGGGTAAATATAATGATGGTTTTAACCCCCTGCACCAGATCCATGGCTCCGCCTACGGCAGGTATGGCGCCCGGCTCGCCGGTTGACCAGTTGGCGAGATCACCGTTTTCTGATACCTGAAAAGCACCCAGCACGCAGATATCGATATGTCCGCCCCGAATCATGGCAAAGCTGTCGGCATGGTGAAAAAAGCAGGCTCCTTTAATTGCAGTCACAGGTTTTTTGCCGGCGTTAATGAGTTCATCATCTTCATTTTCTTTGACAGGAGAGGGGCCAACCCCCAGCAAGCCGTTTTCGGTATGAAAAATAACTTCCCTGTCATGGGGAATGTAATTGGCTACAAGTTCCGGCAGCCCGATACCAAGGTTCACGTAAGCTCCGTTTGGGATGTGGCCGGCTATTTTCTGAGCCATTTCCTCACGGTTCCATCCTTTTCTTATTTCTACCATGGGTACCTCCTGTTCTCACTGATCAGTTGATTTTCGCTGACCGGATTGGTAATTTCTACTACTTTTTTTACAAAAATTCCTGGTGTGATCACGATTTCGGGATCAATGCCGCCAAGCTCCACGATTTCAGCAGCCTGAACAATGGCCGATTTGGCTGCCATACACATTATCGGACCAAAATTGCGGGCTGTTTTATTGAATAGCAGATTTCCGTAACGGTCTGCAATTTTACATTTAACCAGTGCAAAATCGGCTTTCAGACCATATTCCATCACATAGGGTTTTCCGTTGAAAAGCCGGATCTCTTTGCCTTCGGCAAGCGGCGTGTTGACCGAAGTAGGGGTAAAGAATGCCGGAATTCCGGCACCTCCGGCCCTGATGCGTTCAGCAAGAGTGCCCTGGGGAACCAATTCCAGTTCAATTTCACCTTTGCGGTAAAGCTCAGGAAACACAACAGAATTTGCTGTCCTCGGAAACGAACAGATCATTTTCCGGACCTGTTTGTTTTCAATCAGTGCGGCAAGGCCAATGTGACCGTTGCCGGTATTGTTGCTCACCACGGTCAGGTTACGGGCTCCCTGATCTATCAGGGCATGAATGAGTTCAATGGGGCTTCCGGCTTCTCCGAAACCACTGATCATGATGGTGGCTCCGTCAAAAATATCAGCCACAGCTTCTGAAGCTGTTTTTGCTATCTTGTTGATCATAATAATGAATTATTTTCAGACTATTTTTTTCGGGATGTCACAATGGATTTTTCTAAATGGTTCTCGATCTGATTAAGCTCATCTTCATAAAAATGCTGGTCGGCACCATAAGGTTTCAGATTTGCCATTGTGTTTTCTTGTTCATCATATTTAACAAGTATTACCTTATCCATCCATTCCATGTTCCTGGCTTCATTAAATTTCAGGGCGAAAAGTTTCTCTCCGTTATGTTCAAGGGTTCCCAGCATAGAAATTTTTCCGGCCGATGAGGTCATGGTAATGTACCTCGACGGGCGGTTAATGGATGCCAGTGAACGGTAAACCTTGCTGAATACTTCATTGATTTTTGCCAGCGGTTGGGTGAAATAATGATGCTCTCCGGTTGGACGGGCACAGTACATGGAGTGGAATCCCACGCCAAGCATGGCGAACAGGTTGCCAAGATCAATCCAGTTTTGGGCAGAGCGGTCAACATCTACTTCGCCATTTTCATTGGAAAACAGACTGATGTGATTCATTATTGGGCTCTGGCTCTTTACCGTAACCCCATTGGCTTTAAGTCGTCGGATGGCTGCAATGGTGCTGGGATTCATCAACTCGCGCGGCGTAGAAAAATGCGACATAAACACCAACTGAATTCCGTTTTCGTATAGCTTTTTGAATAAACTGAGCATTTTGTTGTACGAAGGCATGATGATCAGCTCCGGGTTAAAGGTCAGTACTCGGGTTCCCAGACGTATGGTTTTGATATGGCCAAGTGCCGGATCTTCAATAATGGGTGTGATGTATTCTTCGAAACGGTCGGCACTGATATATCCGGCATCACCACCTGTAATCAGCACATCGCTGACTTCTTTATGTTGTTTCAGGTATTCATGAACCTGGTAGATATCCTTCTGTACAAACATGTCCTCATCACCGCGCACCTGTGCATGACGGAAACAGTAGTTGCAGAATGCAAAACAATTCTGGGTCTGTATGTCGAAAATTAACTGGCACTGAGGATATTTATGCTGACTTCCTTCAACTACCTCGGCTTCTCCGTCTGAATTGATAAAAGTAGGCTTATTAATTTGTTGTTTGCCGTCATGAGGGTTGGTTTCCTTCATGTAATCCTTTACTATCTGTTGCTTTTCCTCTTCAGTTGAGGCACTCAGAAAGGCTTTTGCCACGTCGGGCCTTATCATTCCCGGCTGAGGGAAAACCAACTGAAAAACCGAATCTTTCTTAAAATTTGACCAGTTGATGGTGTTCAAAACATGTTTGGTAGCCATAAACCGGTAAATATGAATGAACAATTCACGCTCCTCAAGGTGGCCAATGTGTATGCCGTTGGATTCCAGAATTTCGTTGATCTCCCTGAAGCCTTTCAGCCCGATGTATTGTTTTTTATCGTTAAAATGAAACTCCTCTTTTTCCTTCAATCCCGAATGTTGGGGAAAAGTTGTATGCACGCGGCTCAAAACTCCTACCGGAAGAAGATTCTCATTGTGGATAATGGCTTTGGTTTCATCAGAATAATGGAAACGGTTCATCAGGTTTTCTACATCAGCTTTGCTGAAAAGTACTTTTTCAGGTGCGACTGTCATCGTGTTGTTGTTCATTTCGGGTAATTTTTATTTGAATTTTTATGTTGATGTTTGTTTTTTTGAAGAATTGCCTTCCTTACAGATCAGGGTTCGTTAATGCGTAAAATTTTATTTTTTAATCTGATAAGGTGTGGAAATTAGTTATGAATTTTTCTGTCAGAGGGTTTGGGTTGCCAGAAAAAGTGTGAAACGCATTTGATTTCTTAAAGTCCTCTATCAAGTCTGAAAGCCGGAATCTGTCATCAAGGGATGAAAGGTAATTGCCTGGTCCTGTGTTGTTTGAGATTAAGGTGCAGGAGCTGAACCTTGTAATTAAAACTGTTGAATTCTTTAACATAATGCTACGCCATTCAGGCTGTGAAAGTAAACAAAGACTTTGATTTAAAACCCTAAATCTGATTATTTTTTTTCAGGTCTATCCGGTAGTTCAACCTGGCAAACCAGAAGTTAGTTTTTGTTAAGTTCCCGCAATTTTCATTGACCATCTTCTCTTCCTGATTCCTTTTGTTTTCCTACTTTTGCCCTGAACTGCAAAATCCAACAACAGCACCCTTCAGGTTATTTGTCGGGAATATTTGATTGCTTCAATGCCTGATGCACCTGATGACTTCTAAATTATTTTCAGCCATGCCATACAATTTTGACCAGATCACTCCCAGAAGCAACACAAATAGTGTAAAATATGACCTTAGAAAATTAATGTTTGGGAAAGAGGATATCCTACCTATGTGGGTTGCGGATATGGATTTTAGAACCCCTGATTTTGTGATGAATGCCATCAGAAAAAGGGCGGAGCATGAAATTCTGGGTTATACCATTCGTTCCGATTCATACTTTACTGCCCTCATAGATTGGCTGCTCAGTCGTCATCAATGGGAAGTCAGAAAGGAATGGATAGCTTTTTCGCCGGGAATTGTTCCTGCGCTGAACTTGCTGGTTTTAGGATTAACGAAGAGGCGCGACCGCATCATCATTCAGCCTCCGGTTTATTTTCCGTTTTTCAACGCTGTAAAAGATCACGGGCGAAAATTGGTTTTCAACAACCTGATTTTAAAGGATGGCCGATATTTCATGGATTTTCAATTGCTCGAAAAGCAATGCCGCGAAGGTGCCGCCATGCTGATTTTGTGTAATCCTCACAATCCCGGAGGTACCGCCTGGACAAGAGATGAGCTGGAAACCATGGCCGGCATTTGCCTGAAATACAATGTGCTGATGGTTTCCGATGAAATTCATGGCGATCTTGTAAACATCGGATTTAAACATACTGTACTAGCAGCCATTTCTCCCGAGATTGCCATGCAAACCATCACACTTACCGCTCCAAGCAAGACGTTTAACCTTGCGGGAATGTCAACGGCTTCAGTCATTACGGCCAATGAAAAATTGATGAAAAAGTACAAAAGGGTCATAGGAACCCTGCACATGGATATGGGAAATATTTTCGGTAATGTAGCTGCAGAAGCGGCATACCTATACGGCGATCAGTGGCTTGGTGAACTGCTTGATTATCTGCATGGGAATATAAACTTTCTGATAAAATTTGCCAATGAAAACCTGCCGCAGGTTGAAGTCATGTATCCGGAAGCTACCTATATGGCCTGGCTCAATTTCGGGAAAACCGGCATGAATGATGAACAACTTATGAAATTCGTGGTCGATTATGCCGGGCTTGGCTTAAACGCCGGTAAGCAATTCGGGCCCGGTGGTGAGGGCTTTATGCGGCTGAATTTTGCCTGCCCACGTTCATTGCTTGAAAAGGCTCTTATGCAATTGAAAGGCGCACTGTTAGTCTTCGAACAGGGAGCCAGCAAGCTTTAAAAAATTCCTTTTCGGTATAGAATCTGATTTTCAGGCGATAAGAAATTGCTTTTAAAATTTTTTTTACCTCATGTTGTGAAATACATTGATCACATCTTCGTCGTCATCCATGCGTTCCAGCAATTTATCCACATCGGCCTGTTCTTCAGGAGTCAGTGATTTGGTATCGTTTGGGATGCGTTCGAAGGCAAAGTTTTTGATCTCAAAATGATTCTCTTCAAGGTATTTCTGGATGGGTCCAAAGTTTGTAAATTCAGCATAAATGTGAATCTCTCCTTCATCCACAAAAACTTCTTCAACTCCATAATCAATCATTTCCAGCTCAAGATCTTCAATCTCTACGCCCTCTTTCATGGCAACCCTGAATGAACATTTGCGTTCAAACATAAAATCGAGCATACCCATGGTACCCAGGCTTCCGCCATTGTGGGTGAAGTAGCTGCGCACATTGCCAACTGTGCGGGTAGGATTATCGGTGGCAGTTTCAACAACCACGGCAATACCATGGGGGCCGTAACCTTCGTAAACCACTTCCTTGTAATCTGTGGAATCTTTTGAAATAGCCCTTTTTATCGCCCTTTCAACATTCTCCTTGGGCATATTTTCACTCCGGGCATTATGAATCAGCAGTCGAAGCCTGGGATTCAGGTCAGGATCCGGTCCACCGGACTTTACCGCCATTTCAATATCCTTGCCGAGGCGGGTAAATACCCTAGCCATATTTCCCCAGCGTTTCATTTTTCGTGCTTTCCGGAATTCAAATGCTCTTCCCATAGTTTGAATATTGTCTGATTTAAGTCGATATTTCGGCGGCAAATTTACTACGAAATTCCAGGATATTCGGAAGAAGTTAAGTTGATTCTCCTGGTTATTAATTCTTTGTAGCACCTACTGTAAAAGTATCCTGAAGGTTTTTACCTGTTTTTCTGATTTTACTGTCATCAGATATAATCCGCATTGTTTGATATTGAAAGATTCAGGATTTAAAATAATGGTATGTTCTCCTGGTGTCAGCAGGCCTTTATTTAAACTTCCCATTAAACGGCCTGCCAGATCATAAATATCGATTTCAATACGAGAAGTATTCTTTAGAAAAATGGGTAAATTGACATTTGATGAAGAAGGGTTAGGATAGGGCGATCTGATTATTTCAATACCGGTGCTTTCAATGTCTATGCCCAGTCCGGTTTCGGGTTTGGCAAGCCTCACATTTGTATATAGCCGGTATTCGCCCGGTCGGAGTTCTAGGGTCTCGGTCAAAGAGGTGACATTCAATGAATCGCCGGTGAAATATTCGTACCATTTACCGGTTTGTGTGAAGCCTGGCGTCATTGAACCGCTGGTTACATTAAAATTGCCGATAACCACTACATTCATTTCAGCATGCCTGAGTACAATATTTTTCATGTATCCCGCAAAGGAAGTAGTGAAGTCAGTTGTTTTAAATACTTCATGTTGCTGGCGAAGTTTAATCATGGACGAAACAACATTTTTTAAAGTCCTTCGCCTGTAATCCTGAGTATAATCCCACCTAACAGGTTTCTCACCAGTTCTGCCATTGAAGTTTATCGAATAATCATAACCCAGTTCACCAAATTGCCAGAGCATTTTTGGACCTGGTATGGCATAGAGGAATACATTGGCCAACTGAACACGCTCAAGTGCAATGGTAGTATCTCTGACACGATATTCAGGGTTTGTCATAACTCCATCTTTTAAGACCTGGTACATAATTCGCTCTTCATCATGACTTTCCATGTATGAAATAAGGTTCGGATCGTTCCATTCTCTGGCTTTGTAGGATGCCCATGAGAAATTATTGCCTGAAGAAACTCCGCGTGCGGCTTTCGCAAATTCATCACTCATTTTTCCCCAGATCATCATACCATAATTGGCCAGCACTTTTTCTTCAGAATTTTCGGCAAAATGCTCCAGAATCACATAAGCATCATCTTTAACCGACCAGATGGTATCGGCGATTGCTTTCCAGATTGCAATACGTGATGCATCATAAAGTCCCCATGCATTGGTGTTGTTCAGGGTGTTTTTTTGTGTAAAACCTTTCGAAAGATCGAAACGATAACCATCAATTTTATAATTTTCAATCCAGAATCTGACCACCCGGTTTACAAAAGCTTTTGTATCGGGGCTTTCATGATTGAAATCAAATCCGACATTATAGTCATGTTTTGGAATAGGATTAAACCATGGATTATTCTCGGCAGGCCTGTTGTTGGTTGCATCCCAATAAAGCATTACCATAGGAGAGGTTCCAAAGGAATGGTTTAAAACCATATCCATGATAACTGCGATGCCTTCCTTGTGACATTCATCGATAAAGCGTTTAAGATCGTTCTCAGGTCCGTAGTATTTGTCGGGTGCGAAATAATAATTCGGGTTGTAGCCCCAGCTCGAATTTCCTTCAAACTCGTTGAATGGCATCAGCCCTATGGCATTTATTCCAATACGTTTAAGATATCCGAGGGTATCAATGAGGGTTTGGTAATCGTGTTTTGCAACAAAATCTCTTACCAGTAGTTCATATATAACAAGGTCTGATTTACTGGGCGACTGAAACTGGGGGACATCCCATTCATAGCTGGGTTTTTCAGTTTGTAAAACAGTGGCAATGCCCTGTGTTTTGGTTGCCGGATAAGGCAGTATGCCCGGATAAGTTGATTGGCTGATGAATTTATCGTTCCAGGGGTCGGAAACCTTTTCAGCGTAAGGGTCGCCAATCCTTATAATTCCATCCACTAAATACTGAAAGATATATTCCTGGCCGGGAACAAGATCATCAATCTGAATCCATAAGTGATTTCCATCAGGGCTTTTGTACATATAACCATCATCAGTAAGTTGCCAATTATTAAAATCTCCAATGACAAAGGCAAATTCTTTTTCTGGTGCATACAAACTCAGGATAACAGAAGTTTCGCTTATGTAATTTATACCATCGATAATACCGGTTGGCTGGCTCAGTGTTATGACGGGTTGCCTTACATAATAATAAAATGAGTCAACCGCTGTTTCAGTTTGATTTTTCGCCAGAATTCTGACATCCTGACGACCAGGTAACTGAGCAGTTAAGGTGTCGGTAAGAAGGTTTCCGGCTACAGATTTAACAAGAATATCGTTTTCATACAAAAATAATGAATCTGCTAAGTTTGCCAGAGCATGAATCAGGATTAGATCTTGAGGTAGCACCAGTATTTCGTTGGTGGAAGGAGCTTCAAATCTGACGAATAATCCTGCCGGATAAACATCTGCAAAAATATCTCCTCCTGTTTCAGTTTTTCCTTCAATCCATTGGTTGTTTACCTGAGTGGCACTCCGGAAAACAAATGCCAACTGCAGAATTTGTTCGTTGGAAGGGACTGAATAATATTGCCGTATCGTCGGACTAATGGTAAGTTTGTAAAGATCGGTGCCAATTTTTTCGAGTAGGGTTGCAGGTGTGTTTTGACCCCAATTTGTTTTTACATGACGCCAGTTAGAGGGTCCGGTGCTGGAATCGGTTAAGACTCCTGTGTGTGCATAAACATCTCCTGTATATCCAGCAAGGCCTCCATTTCCCTGGGTTGCATCAAAAATAATTTCAGTAAGGTCATTTTCTGAAGGGAACGGAGGATTTGTAACGATAAGCTGCGCCTGAACAGTGATGTATGTGATAGAGATCAGTAGAATCAGAAGGGGTTTTTTGAACATGATGCTATTTTGAACAAGACATTAATTATAATCTACAAAAATAGCAAAAAAAACACCAAAACTTGTCGTTATGGTTATCGAAGGAAAATTGAAAAGATCCGTAACCGCTATATACAAACAACTGCGAGTTTTTATAAAAAAGTGTCAATGGTTTGAAAATATGGCATTTAACTGTTGTAAGGCTATTTGTTAATTTATATAATAAAGAAACGTTATCTGATAATCAAACATAAGTTTCAGGAATCTGTTTACAGGTAAAGTTTTGATAATTTTGGCGATCTGATAACAAAGTGTAAAAAATACCTGTATTTTTGTGTCACCAGAGCAGAACAGCTCAATAAACCGCAATATAAATTTTAATAGTTTTAACCATGGATGCAACAATGAAAGAAATTATTCTTGTTCCGACTGATTTTTCTGAAGTTTGTGCCAATGCAGCCAATCAGGCAGCAGAGGCTGCTTTAATGCTTGGCCACAAAGTAACCCTGTTGCATGTAATCAACAATGATACGAAGGCTTTTCTGCGAAATGAAAAACTTGCTTCGAAATCGATAGAAGCAAAACTCACTGAAATTGCAAATGATCTTAAAACTAAGTATGGTATTGATGTAGATACAATTACCCGCGAAGGAAGTATTTTTACTGAGATTGGCGAAGTTGCCAAGGATTTGAAGGTGAATATGATTTTTCTTGGAACTCATGGTAAAGTCGGGCTTCAGCATCTGACCGGAAGTTATGCCCTTAAGGTTGTTACATCTTCACCGGCTCCGACCATAGTTGTCCAGAAACGTCCATTCAAGCATGGTTATAAAAGCATCGTACTTCCGATAACCAGTGAAGCAGGTCCATTGGAAAAGACACGCTGGGCTGTTTATGTAGCAAAGAAATTCGGAGCCACCATCCACATATACCTGATCGGAGAAGCCAACGAAGCAGTTTATCAGGCCTCAAAGCAAATTGCAGGTTATTTTGCCAAGAATAATGTTGCTTTTACAGAACGTACATCAGAAAAAAGTTCAAATTTTTCCAAACAGGTTTTGGATTATTCTACAACAATTAATGCAGACCTGATTATGATCATGACAGATCCTGATAAAGGATTAACATCTTATTTATTAGGCCGTTATGATGAAGATATTATATTTAATGTTTCTCAAATTCCGGTAATGTGTATAAATCCCAGAAGGTTCAATTACGAAATACTGGGACTTTAATCCGGAGAGTAACGATTGAAAGCCCCTGCTATGGCCGGGGCTTTTTTATAATTTCAAACCAGGGATTCGCATTTTTCTGAACAATTCTCTTTTTTAACTGTGATTACAAAGCTATCTAAATCCGGATGATGAACCTGAGAAATCTATCTGACTTTATCATTGAAAAGATGAAGCGTGAGCTTCCTGAAACTGTGGTATATCACAGCACAGAGCATACGCTCGATGTTTATGAGGCTGCTTTAAGACTTGCAAAACTTGAAGGACTTGGAGAGGACGATACAAATCGTTTGAGAGCTGCAGCATTGCTTCATGATTCAGGCATTACCGTGAGCTTTGATAATCATGAGGATCATTCTGTTAAGATTGCTGAGCAGTATCTGCCTTCATTTGGTTTTTCGATTGAGGATATTGCAATCATCAAAGGCATGATCCTGGCAACCAAACTTCCCCAAAATGCATCCACCCTCCTTGAAAAAGTGCTTTGTGATGCTGATCTTGATTACCTGGGACGGGCTGATTTTTTTGTTATTGCTCAAAAACTCAGACTTGAATGGGAATATGCAGGAAATAAAATAGACCTCAATGAATGGTATTTTTTGCAATTGAATTTTTTTAAAAATCACGCCTACCAAACCCGATCAGCATTTCAGCTTCGTAACGAAAGAAAAATTCAGAACCTCCAGGAAATTGAAAATTTATGCACGAAGGGTTGTACTCAGAAAGTCTGAGAATATATTTTTTAAAAGTATTTTTATTCTATTGGCCTAATCATGGAAAAGTCGGAAGCATTAAAGCGGATCACTGAACTGAGCGAATTGATCAGGCATCATAATTATTTGTATTACCAGCAAGATGCGCCTGAGATCACCGATTTTGCTTTTGATTCACTTTTAAAGGAACTCGAAATCCTGGAGAAACAATTTCCGGAATTTATCGATCCAAACAGCCCAACCCAAAGAGTTGGTGGTGAAATAACCAGGGTTTTTAAATCGGTAAAGCATAAATACCCTATGCTTTCGTTGGATAATACCTATTCGGAAGGAGAACTGAAAGATTTTGATAACCGGGTACAAAAGATATTGAATGAACCTTATGATTTTGTGGGAGAACTCAAAATCGATGGGGTTTCCATCAGCCTCACCTACGAATCAGGAAAGTTGGTTAAGGCCATTACTCGGGGCGATGGTGTTCAGGGTGATGATGTAACCACAAATGTGCGAACAATCTTAAGTATTCCGCTTGCTCTTCCTGATAATGAATATCCGGCTGAATTTGAGGTGCGTGGTGAAATTTATATGCCCAGAAGTGGATTTGATAAAATGAATCAACAAAGGGAAGAAACCGGAGAACAAATTTTCGCCAATCCCAGAAATGCAACTTCAGGAACTTTAAAAACGCAGGATTCTTCAATTGTGGCGCAACGTCCCCTGGAAGCATTTTTCTATTTCCTTGCCGGTGATGGTATTGATGCTTCATCGCATTATGAGCGCCTGAATTTGTTAAAAAAATGGGGATTCAGGATTTGCGATATCAGAACAAGGGTAAATAATATTTCGGGAATAATTGATTTCATCAATGAAGTCGGAGAGGGAAGAAAGCATCTGGATTTTGATATTGACGGGGTAGTTATTAAAGTTGACTCAATCAGGCAACAGGAAAGACTCGGGTTCACATCAAAGTCGCCCCGATGGGCCATAGCCTATAAATTTCAGGCTGAAGAGGCCATCACAAGACTTTTGTCAATTGATTATCAGGTTGGGCGCACAGGAGTTGTTACTCCGGTTGCCAACCTTGAGCCGGTTTTGCTTGCAGGAACGGTTGTAAAAAGGGCAACCCTGCACAATGCTGATGTAATTTCTGCCCTTGATGTGAGGGTGGGCGATTTCGTGCATGTTGAAAAAGGAGGAGAAATCATTCCCAAAATCACTTCAGTCAATTTTTCATCGAGGCATGCAGCTTCAGTTCCAACAGATTTTATTTCGGTTTGTCCTGAATGTGGAAGTGAATTGGAAAAGATTGAGGGAGAATCGGCATGGTATTGCCCGAATGAAAAGAGTTGTCCGCCACAGATTAAAGGGAAACTCGAACATTTTATCAGCCGGAAGGCTATGAATATAGACAGCCTGGGAGAGGGCAAAATTGAAGTACTGTTCGATCAGGGATTAGTAAGGCTGCCAGCCGATTTGTACGACCTACAATACGATCAGTTGCTAAATATTGAAAAAGTGCTACCCGGAGAAAGCGGAAAGCCTGGAAAAAAAATCAGTTTCAGAGAGAAAACAGTAGAAAATATCCTGAATGGCATTAACAATTCAAAAGAGGTTCCATTCGAAAGGGTGCTGTTTGCATTAGGCATCAGGCTTGTAGGCGAAACGGTTGCCAAAAAACTGGCACGGCATTTTGTCAGCCTTGAAAAGCTACTGAATTCAAAGTATGAGGACCTTGTTCAGATTGACGAAATAGGTGATAAAATAGCCCAAAGCCTTTTGTCTTACTTTGCTGCTGATGAGAATATTAATCATATCAACCGATTGATTGAGGCAGGATTGAAAATGGAGACAGAGGCTGATGAAACCACAACTCGAGGAGTACTTAAAGGAAAAACCTTCGTGGTTAGTGGAGTTTTCGAACATTTTTCAAGAGATGGCATTAAGCAATCTATTGAAAAGAACGGAGGAAAAGTTAACAGCTCCATATCATCTAAAACCGATTTTGTGCTGGCCGGCGAAAATATGGGTCCAGAAAAACGGCGTAAAGCTGAAAATTCAGGAGTAAAAATTATTTCAGAAGAAGACTATCTGGGGATGATAGGGCCTGAAATTTCAGAATAGATTTTCTCAGATTTTGCTAATTTTACTTGCACCGCTCAGATCGGTTTCCACAATTTCAGGATTTCCGGCATAGGAAATTTTTGAAGCACCACTGGCTTTAATAATTAGTTTTTCGGTTGTATATACAGTAATTTTAGAAGCACCGCTACATTCAATCTCGCAGGACCGTGAAAGGAAATTCACAGCATCAACTTTACAGGCTCCACTGGCTTCAATTTCGAGTTCAGGTGCATTTCCGGTGAGATGAATGGATTAAGCTCCACTAAGTTCACAACTCACGCTGTTTGCTGAAAGGTTAAGCCTAGTTTTTGAGCTTCCACTTGTTCAATTTCAAGTTTATTCAATTTCATGGCATTGATACCTTTGATGTCGACAGCACCGCTTAATTCCAGCTCATCGAGATTTACAAAGGTGAGATTGATTGTAATAGAGCCAGTTTTCAAGTTGAATAGACCCCGGCCGGCCCTTATGATCAGGATGCCATTTTTTACTTCTGTAATGACCTTCTCCATTACATTGCCGTCAGCCTCAATCATCAGTTTTTCGGTATTGCCTTGAGTTAATATCACTTTAAATGCCCCGCTAACCTGTAATTTCTTGAAAACGGACACTCTTCTTTCCTGAATACCAGCTTTAGTGGTTACTGAAATGAATAATAACAGGCCAAATAAAATTATTAACTTTTGAATTGTCCGGGCGATATTTGTTTTTGTTGCCATTTTTTGTATTTTTTCACTAATTTAAGTACACTGTAATTATTTTGCAACTTATGTAATACTTGGAATTTAAACTTAATTTTGAAAACTTTTCCCTTGATTTATGCCATACGCTTCAAATGTCAGAAATTCCCTGCCGGTTTACTACCTTTTTGCCGTTCTTTCCATGTTGTTTTGGGGGTTGACTTTCGTGTGGTTTACCATTGCTGTGAAATATTATGAACCAATAACCATCATCTTTATAAGGCTTGTGCTATCATCAGCACTCTTATTCTCTTATATGTATGTTTTTAGGAAGAATGAGCCAATACAGAAATCAGATTTCAAATGGTTTGCACTTCTTACTATAAGTCAGCCATTTATGTATTTTTTGGGCGAAAGCTTTGGGCTTAAGTTTGTTTCGCCTACCATTTCATCTGCCATCATTGCAACAATCCCTTTATTTGCTTCGATTGCTGCTGTTTTGTTTGTCAGGGAGAAAGCAGGTTGGTTGACCTGGATTGGCATCCTGGTTTCGATTATTGGCATTATTTTTATGCTCGTAAACCGTGACTTTAGCCTGACCGCATCACCAAAAGGAGTAGCGCTTTTACTTCTGGCAGTATTTTCGGCTGTGGTTTACTCGGCTTTGGTCAAACGATTGACGCATAAGTACTCAGCATTGACGATAATTTCGTATCAGAATTTATTGGGTGCATTTTATTTTCTTCCCTTATTTTTAATTTTTGATTTCAAACATTTTATACAGGTAATTCCAAATCGGGAACTGGTTTTGGCTATTCTTCAACTTGCATTTTTTGGTTCCTGCCTGGCCTACCTTTTCTTTATTATGGCTGTGGCAAAACTTGGAATGGTTAAAACAAACATCTTTTCAAACCTGATACCTGTGTTTACAGCAATTTTTGCTTATTTTGTCATTCATGAAATTTTTACTGCTCAGAAAGTTGTTGGAGTGATGCTGGTGGTTTCAGGAATTATGGTTTCTCAATTACAGACAGTGTTTCAATTGATTAAACGAGAACATAATAAAATTCAATTGATTAAACGAGAACATAATAAAAACAGAATTAATAAAACGGAAATATGAAAATACTCGTTCTGGGAGCTGGCCTTGTGGGTGGCCCAATGGCAATAGATCTTGCAAAAGACGGAGAATTTGATGTTACAGTTGCTGACATTAGTAGTGATGCGCTTTCGAAACTTGAAGGAAAGCCAGGTATTGAAACTGTCCGCGCCGATCTGGATAAAACCGAAACCATTAATTTCCTTTGCGATGGGAAGGATTTGGTGATCAGCGCTGTGCCTGGTTTTATGGGTTTTCGTACGGTTGAGCGTTTGATCGGTTGCGGAAAAAATGTAGTTGATATTGCATTTTTCCCTCAGGATATGTTTGCGCTTGATCAAAAAGCCAAAGACAGTAATGTAACTGTAATCTGCGATATTGGTGTTGCTCCCGGTATGAGTAATGTATTGATCGGATATGGTGCAAGCATGCTCGACACCCTTGAAAAAGGCATTACCTATGTTGGAGGATTGCCCGTGGTAAGAACCTGGCCTTATGAATACAAAGCGGTTTTTTCGCCCATCGATGTTATCGAAGAATACACCCGCCCTGCCCGTTACATCGATGGTGGCAGAATGGTGGTTCGTGAGGCCTTATCAGACCCTGAATTGCTCGATTTTCCCGGCGTTGGAACACTCGAAGCATTCAATAGCGATGGATTGCGAACGCTGGCTACTACCATCAAGGGCGACTATATGATTGAAAAAACGCTTCGCTACAAAGGTCATATCGAAAAAATAGCAGTGCTGCGCGATACCGGTTTCTTCGACAAGGAGCCGATTAATATCAATGGTGTGATGATTAGCCCGCTGGAGTTTACTTCGAAGTTACTTTTCCCGAAATGGAAACTCGAAAAAGGGGAAGAAGATCTGACCATCATGCAGGTGATTGTTGAAGGCCTCAAGGATGACATCAGGCAGCGCTATACCTGGAATCTTCTTGACCGTTATAACCCTGAAACCGGTGTTCATTCCATGGCCCGCACTACAGGCTATACTGCTACCATGGCTGCCAGAATGCTTGCACAGGGGCTTTATACACACAAAGGTGTTTCTGCGCCGGAATTTCTGGGCAAAGACCCGAAGATTGTCAGCTTTTTACTGGAAGGCCTGCGAAGAAGGGGAGTAGTTTACAAGGAAGAGCATGAGGTTTTGGAATAATATCCTGATCATAAATATAAAAAAGCCCGGATAAAGGGCTTTTTTATTGTGCGTCAGGCATGTATATCAGCTATAGGGTGCAAGTCCCGAACACGCTTCACAGTAAGGAGTGTTAGCCAAGAGCAAGGGTGTCCATCGCGAGATGGAATCTGAAGGAAGCTGGCGGCAAAAGT
>JAHYJC010000031.1 GCA_019429275.1 Lentimicrobium sp.
TTTTGCCGCCAGCTTCCTTCAGATTCCATCTCGCGATGGACACCCTTGCTCTTGGCTAACACTCCTTACTGTGAAGCGTGTTCGGGACTTGCACCCTATAGCTGATATACATGCCTGACGCACAAAATGAAAAAACCTGCCGGGATATGCAGGTTTTTTCGTTAACGACATGATGGAGTAATTTTGAATCTAATTTGCAAAGGTGCTATGACCTAAGCGGTAAACCTATGGATTTTAGTTTAACTATGTTGCAAATATGCAGCATTTTAAATGTAAATAGTGAGCAGATGTATAAACGTAAGTCCTTTATTAACAAACGTAGGCTTCTGTCGAATATTCGCAACAAAGAATTAATTGATATTATGGTTTTTTCAAAATTAAGACCTAAAAAATCCATTTTCACAACATTATAATTATCAGAGAACACCTGTTTGTTAAGTTGGACTAGCAAATTGATAAAACTCCCGAGTAAGTAATTGCGATTTTATTTTGTTCACAAGTACTTACTCCGCATAGGGTATAAAACCCTGGCTGCATTAATCCGGCTTTATAAGGGCTGCTGTCATAGGTCTAAGTACGACAGTATTACCACTGCCTTTGATACCGGTAAGTAACTCGGTATAGTCTCCTTTGAAAGTAAGCTCGATTTTGACTTCGGCCGTTCCGGTGTTAAAAGCAGCCAAAATCATTTGTTTGCTATCATTTATTCTTTTGTAAACCAATACATTCCCTTTTGCATAAGTAAATTCTATCCTGCCATTTGATAACACCGGATTTTCCTTTCGGATGGCAATCATTTTTTTGTAATATTCAAACATATCCTTATTAAAACCAACCTTATCTAATTGAGGAGTTCCAGGTTTTAAATTTGTTCGGGTTTCATCATCGAAATCAAATCCGCTCCACCACAATGGCTTTCTTTCGTCAGGATCATCACATCCCCACATACCAAATTCATCGCCGTTCCATATGTGAGGTGAACCAATGGAACTATACTGATGTGCAAGGTAAAGTTTAACCCGCTGATAAGTTTCCTCATCCGGCCGTCCACTCATATACGCTGTATCTTCATATGGAGACGCCTTGTATTTATACTTGCCTTTGTTGGCGAAGCATGAAAGTAACCTTGGTGTATCATGGGTTGCATTTACGTTCATAAGGCCAAATCGAAATGGCTCAGGAACGCTGGACCATTCCTCTGACAGTCTGGCAGCCAGGCCTGCAGCATCAAACTGTGGAATTCCTTCAGCAAAGAATCCCCTGGCTGGCCTGTAGGCATGGTAGAACATCACTGCATCAAAAATTGAATCATTTATATAGGGAGACGGATTCATAAAGTCGTCCGGCCATTTTTGGTACCATATTTCTCCAACCAGGTAGGCTGCGGGATTGATACTTTTTACAAAAGCATGATAATCACGCCAGAAACCCATAGGAATCTGCTCGGCAACATCAAGCCTGAAGCCATCAATTCCTTTTTCAACTTCACCATTGGGTGCTAACCAACGTTTGGTGACTTCATAAATATGTTCTTTCGCTCCCTCATCGATATTACCTTCAAAAGGAAATCCGTGTTTTCTTTCACCAATTACATTAATTTTTCTGAGTTCGGGCAAACTCATTATATTAAGCCACCCTTTGTAAGAAAATTCATTTTCAGGAGTTTCCAAATCGTCCCACGAGATAACTTCATACCAGTTTTTGTATTCTGAATTTTGCTGATTTTTAATAAGATCACGCCAGGCCGGAAACAGAACACCTGTATGATTCCATGAAAAATCGACAATTACCCTGATGTTTCGTGCATGCAGTTCTTCAACGAGTTTCAAAAATAATTTATCGGCAGAAGTCCATTTCCATGTTGAAGGTTCTGAAAAATCCTCAGAAGCGATGATTTTTAAGTCGCCCTGAGGGTCAGGCCCGAAATTAACATCGATGTGGTGATAATGACGTGCATCATACTTATGTAGCGAGGGAGCATCATTTAAAGGATTGAAATAAATAGCAGTTATTCCCAAATCTGTAAGGTAATCCAGTTTATCAAGAACACCCTGAAGATCACCGCCATACCTCCGGTGCTGCATGGTTTCTCTAAGTCCGAGACCTGTTTTGGCAGCCCAGGGTTCCTGTGTGTACCAATCTGATGTCCAGGGGGTTATTGCCCAATCCTCTGGAACAGGGAATGACGCAGTTGGTGTTGAAATGGTTTGTATTGTCGGATCATTCGAAAGATCACCATTGTTGAACCTTTCAACAAAAATCTGATACCATATTACATTTTTCGACCATTCTGGCGGAGAAGACAGATTGATATCGGCATTTTTGGTTTTACATGAAATGATGATCGCCATCAATAATATGGCTGCAATTAAAGGGCAAGTTCTGATTTTCATAAAAGAGTTGGCTTGTTTAAATCTGAATATAAAATTGGTCTACAAATCAGGCAGATGCTCTTTTTTCAAGAATAACTGGAATTACACGGGTTTCAAAATCAATAAAAGTAGAGGGGTTTTCTATTCTCCTGATCAACATTTCAACAGCTTGTCTGCCCATTTCAAAACCGTTTTGTTCAATAGTGCTTAATGTAGGGGCAGCAATGCTTGCGATGGGATCATTGCCAAAGCCCGTTACAGCAATGTCCTCAGGAATTTTATATCCGCCCGCCTGTAGTATCTGCATGGCTGCAATGGCTGTAAAGTCGTTGACTGCAAAAATTCCGTCAATATCCGGAGCAAGTTCAAGAATTCTGTCTTTTAAAAAAATCACTTCCTTGCGTGTGTCGCATTGCAGAATCAATGATGGATTGATTTTTATCTGATGGTCGGACAAAGCCTTCAAATAACCATCACGGCGAAGCCGACCAATATGGAGATGCTCAGGCGATGCCAGATGCAGTATTTTTCGACATCCTTTTTCGAGCAGATATGAGGTTGCCATATGAGCTCCTTCAAAGTCGGCAGTAACCACCTTGTCGGTTTCAACACTTTCGCTCACCCTGTCAAAGAAAACAAGTGGAATTCCACTATCGATCAAATCTTTAAAATGACTATGATCGTAAGTGGTTTTGCTGATTGAAATCAGAATTCCGTCAACCCTGTTGTCGAGAAGTACTTGAGTGTTAATAACTTCCCTATGAGAATCTTCATTAGACTGACAAATGATAATCCTGTATCCTTTTCCGTAAGCCAGTTCTTCAATTCCACTAATGACTGAGGAAAAAAAGTGATGAGAAATTTCAGGAATTATAAGGCCGAGGGTGTTTGATCGTTGCATTTTCAAACTCAGGGCCAGTGCATTAGGCCTATAATTGACCTTTTCGGCATATTCCTTCACAATTCTTTTCGTTTCCATGCTGATATCAGGGTGATCTTTCAGGGCTCGTGATACAGTTGAAGGAGAAATTCCCAACGCCCTTGCTATATCATTTAAGGAAATAAGATTTGATTTCATTGGTCGAACTTATGGTTTTATTAAAATTCAATTTATAAAAGTATGGATTTATGCAATGCCAGCAAATTTTTGATCGCTAAATTGAATTCAGGCCAGCGAAATTGGTATGTATATGTGATTTAAATTTTCCTTTTAATTTTATGCAAACGATTGCGGAAACCAATGAATCATTTATTTGCTTAAATTCGTGTAAATTTGTTAAAAGATCTTAATAATTAATTAATTTTTTCTTAACATTGTAGCTTGAAATTAAGCATGAAAGCTAAAAAAACAGATATCAGATTTCTGATTTCTTAAAAAGTTCCGTTGTTAAATATTCTTTAACATTGACTCTGTTTTTTTTAACCTATGAAATCAGCTTAATTAAACCTTAAAATTGTGTATACATATAAAAGATGTATACATTTTATGAATATTTACAAACGAATTTTATTTTCAAATACAGTTAACATAATTAACCAACTAACCAAAATCAGAATTATGAAGAAGCATTATTTATTGCTGAAAGTTCTGTTTCTCTTTATTAGCCTGGCGTTTGGTTTTCAGGGGTATTCCCAGGGAATCAGCGTTTCGGGTGTAGTAACGGATGCAAGCGATGGACAAACCATACCTGGGGTTACCATCTTAGTTCAAAACACAACAACAGGTACCATTACCGATATAAATGGGAGGTACACCATGAATGTTGAGCCGGGTTCTACCTTGATTTTTTCATTTGTAGGGTATGTAACTCAGGAGATTGCTGTAGGGGCTTCAACAAGGCTGAATGTAGTCCTGGTCCCTTCGGTAACCACGCTTGAAGAAGCGGTAATTATCGGATATGGTGCTGTTAAGAAAAGCGACGCTACCGGATCGGTTGCCGTTGTTTCATCGAAAGACTTTAACCGTGGAGCCATAACAAGCCCACAGGAACTGCTTATCGGTAAAACTACCGGAGTTGTAATCACAAGTAGTGGTGGATCTCCGGGAGCTGGTGCAACCATCAGGGTCAGAGGAGGTTCTTCGCTCAACTCAAGTAACGACCCGTTGATCGTTATTGATGGAGTTGCCATCGACAACACCGGAATATCAGGAACATCAAATATTCTGGCTTCCATCAATCCTAATGACATTGAATCATTTACGGTACTTAAAGATGCTTCTGCTACTGCCATTTACGGATCCAGAGCTTCCAACGGAGTTATCCTCATTACTACCAAAAGAGGCACTGCAGCCGGAAACAAAAAATTAAAAATCAGTTACAATGGTAATATTTCAATGAACACCATTCCTTCCACACTGGAGGTTTTATCAGGTGATGAATTCCGCGCCCTTGCTGCTGATCTTAAAAATTCAGGTTTCTCAGGACTGAGTGATAAAGCATTGCTCAGACTTGGAACAGAAAATACAGACTGGCAAAGCGAAATTTATGAATCATCCATAACACAGGACCACAACCTCAGTTTCTACGGGAATATGAAATCACTCCCATACCGTGTATCTCTGGGTTATACTGACCAGGATGGTATTGTTAGGCTGACCAACATGAACAGGATTACCGGTGCAGTTTCACTGAATCCAACATTGCTTGATGAACATCTGAAAATTGATTTCAACATCAAGGGAAGCCAGGAAAAAATAATGTTCAGCGATTGGGGAGCTGTTGGTTCGGCTGTTGCTTTTGACCCAACCCAACCTGTCAGAAACAATAACACTCGTTTTGGCGGATATTACACCTGGGTTAACCTGAGCGATACACTTGCCAACGGACAAATGGATCCAAATGGCGATCCGAATCCAATCGGAGTAAGTAACCCGGTGGCTTTGCTTGAACAAACCGAAAATAATTCAACTGTAAACCGTTCTATCGGCAATCTGCAGTTCGATTATAAATTGCACTTTCTGCCTGATTTAAGAGCTGTGCTGAATCTTGGATACGATTATTCGAAAAGCGAAGGTGTAAATAATGCTCCTCAGGATGCCGCATTTACTTTCCGCGATGGAATCGGAAGATTTACCGATTATAGCCAGAACAAAAAAATGGAACTTCTTGATTTCTACTTAAACTATGTCAAGGAGGTAACCTCAATTTCCAGCAGATTTGATCTTACAGCAGGATATTCCTGGCAGCATTTTCAACGTGAAGGCACCAACTGGACACGTACTTATCAGGGAAACATCGACAAGGACAGCCTGCGTTATTCCGACTATATCAATGAAAACCAGTTGATTTCGTTCTTCGGAAGGTTGAATTACACGCTAATGGATAAATACCTGTTGACATTCACCATGCGTAACGACGGTTCTTCAAGGTTCTCTGAAGACACCCGCTGGGGCTTATTCCCTGCAGCTGCCTTCGCCTGGAAAATGAATCATGAAGGCTTCCTGAATAGTTATGAAAATCTTACAGACCTTAAATTAAGGTTGGGATGGGGTGTTACTGGTCAACAGGATATTGGTGACAATTATTACCCATACCTGGCCATTTATCAAATATCAGACCCAACCGCCTACTACCAGTTTGGCGATCAGTGGATTCCTACGCTGCGTCCAAACCGCTACGACAAAAATATAAAATGGGAAACCACAACCACCTACAACATAGGTCTTGATTATGGATTTTTCAACAACAGGGTAACCGGTGCAATTGATGCTTACCTCAGGCAAACCGAGGACCTTATTGCCAATATTCCAATCGCCTCTGGCACAAATTTTTCAAACTACCTGCTTACCAATGTTGGTGAACTTGAAAACAGAGGTGTCGAATTCCTTATTGATGTTAAACCTGTTGTTACCAAAGACTTAACCTGGAATATCGGCTACAACATTTCATACAACAAGAATGAGATCACCAAACTTCTGCTTACCGATGATCCGGATTATACCGGTGTACCTACAGGAGGAATTTCGGGTGGAGTTGGTAACTTTATTCAGCGTCACAGCGTTGGCTCGCCTGCAAATTCATTCTATGTATTTCAGCAGGTTTATGATGTAAACGGAATGCCAATTGAAGGCCTTTACATTGACAGAAGCGGAGATGGTGGAAATATATCAGGTAACGATGATAATAAATACCTCTATGAAAAACCCGCTCCCGATGTAGTCATGGGATTATCTTCATCTTTCCGTTACAAGAATTTTGACGCGATGGCTTCTGCCAGGATCAACCTTGGAAACTATGTTTACAACAACGTTGCATCTGACAGGGCTGTATATTCAAGTCTTTACAATCAGTCAGGTTTCTTCAACAACCTTCCCACACAGATCAACAACACCAGATTCAACAATCCACAGTACTGGTCTGATTTTTATGTTGAGAACGCCTCATTCTTCAGGTTAGATAATATCAGCGTCGGATACAATGTAAATAAACTCTTCACCGAGAAACTGGATGCAAGGTTTAGTTTCACAGTTCAGAATGCATTCATTATCACCAAGTACAATGGACTAGATCCCGAGGTTGATGGTGGTATCGACAACAATATCTACCCACGTGCCAGGACATTCGTTTTGGGTGTAAATGTTAACTTTTAATTGATGACCGCTATGAAAAAATATCTTAAAATAACACTGGCTGCCTTAGCATTGGTAGTCATGACAACATCCTGTCTCAAAGACCTGGATTTTGATCCACTGGATAAAAAATTACCGACTGCCAATAATGTATTCGATACACCTGAATCTTACATTCAGGCTCTTGCCAAACTTTACGCTTCTTATGCGGTAAGTGGTCAGGAAGGCCCATCAGGAAAACCTGATATCGATGGTATTGACGAGGGGTTTTCAAACTACCTGCGTCAGTATTGGAATGCGCAGGAATTATCGACCGATGAAGCGGTAATAGCCTGGAACGATGCTACCATCAAGGACTTCCACTGGCAGACATGGTCGCCCAATGATGTATTTATTGGTGCGCTTTACTCAAGGATTTTCTTTACCATTTCTATCTCAAACGAATACATTCGTAATGTAGCAGGTAAAGATGAATACAAACAGTATCTGGCTGAAGCCCGTTTTATCAGGGCAATGTCATACTGGCACGCACTGGATCTTTTTGGTAATCCATCTTTTGTTACCGAAGAAGATCAGCCAGGCGCTTTCTTCCCAAAACAGATTGGTCGCATTGAGCTATTCAACTACATTGAATCAGAACTGAAAGCCATCGAAAATGACCTTGGAAATCCCAGATTTATGTATGGCCGTGCCGATAAAGCCGCCGCATGGATGCTTCTTTCAAAACTTTATCTTAACGCTGAAGTTTATATAGGACAAAACAAATATGCTGATGCTGTTGCTACTCTTGAAAAAGTACTGGATGCCGGTTACACACTTGCTCCCGCTTATACCGATAACTTTATGGCCGATAACCATACCAGCCCTGAGATGATATTCGCGATCAATTTTGATGGAGAATATACCCGTTCATATGGAGGTATGGTTTATCTGATTCATGCAGCCATTGGAGGAACAATGCCAGCAGCTGACTTTGGTGTTGGCGGAGGCTGGGGAGGTTTAAGAACCACCAGTGCTTTTGTGCGCAAATTCTATCCCGATATGGTAAATGGAATTTACAGTACCCCAAGGCCAAGAAGTATAAACGAATACCCTGTAATTTATGTTCCCGGCAATTATGATATTCCGGAATGGGACCCTGCAAATTCAAATCAACTTGCTTCTGTAAACAGTGATGGCAACTATGAGGGTTACATCTGGGTGGAAGAAGGCAAAGAATTTAAATTTACCGATGGACCCGGGTGGGATGTAAATTATGGTGATGATGGTTTTGACGGCACACTGGATCCGGGAGGAGCTAATATAGTTGCTACAGAAACAGGATATTACAAACTCAACGTTAACCTGAACGACTTTACTTATACTATGGTGAAAACCGAATGGGGTATAATTGGTTCAGCAACGGCCGGTTTATGGGATTATGATCAGAATATGATTTATGATCCCACAACCAAATTATGGACAGCCATGCTTGACCTAACAGCCGGTGAAGTTAAATTCCGCGCCAATGACGGGTGGGATATTAACTACGGTGATGACGGACTCGATGGAATCCTTGATGCAGGCGGTGCAAACATTGCTATAGCTGATGCTGGCACCTATGTTTTTGAAATGAAACTGGGAACACCTGACTACACCTATTCAATTACACGCTCAGCTTTTGATAAACGTGCCATGTTTTGGACCGATGGACAAACACTGGAAATTGCCGACATTGGACAGTTTACTGATGGTTACGCCATTACCAAATTCAAGAACATCAATAAGGATGGTTCTCCTGCACGTTTTTATCATCCCGACTTTGTTTGCACCGATTACCCAATGTTCCGTTTAGCAGATGCTTATCTGATGTATGCAGAAGCTGTTAAACGCGGTGGCGGCGGAAGCGAATCAAGAGCACTTGATCTGGTTAACCAACTTCGCACACGTGCTTATGGTGCTCAGGACGGGAACATCACTGGAAGTGATCTCACCCTTGACTTCATACTTGATGAACGCGCCCGTGAACTGTATTGGGAAGGCCATCGCAGAACCGACCTGATCCGGTATAATAAGTTTACAACAGCAGCTTATCTGTGGCCATGGAAAGGCAATGTAGCCAATGGTGCTGCAACAGGAGCCTTCCGCGACCTTTATCCTATTCCAACCGCAGAAAGATCGGCTAACCCGAACCTTCAACAGAACACTGGTTATTAATAAATTAAAATATTGATATTATGAAAAAAACACTGTTTTTCATCATAGCCCTTGCAGGAATTATGATATTCTCTTCCTGTAAGAAAGAGGGGCTGGATCCGGTTCTGGATATGGAAAAAACCATTAATCCCGTATTCACAGCTCCGGCCAACAACTCGGCTTATGTTCTTCTTGAGAGCAACAAGGAAAATGTATTTGCCAATTTCACCTGGGCTCCTGCAGAATATGATGTTACTGCCGGCCGAAACTGGAATCTTTTGAATTCCGATAAAATTGCTCCTCCTACCTATACCGTTCAGATGGATACTGAAGGAGATAATTTTAGCAGTCCAATAGCTTTAACAGCCACAACCGAGACCAGTTATTCTCTCACCGTTGGTGATATGAACGGCAAACTTCTGGCCATGGGATTGGCTACAGGTGAAGCCCACAACCTGGTTTTCAGGATTATGGCCGATGTTACTATCGGTTCAACTTACGAAAATGCATGGTCTGAAACCATAAAGTTGACCGTAACTCCATTTGAGGCTGAAATATTTTATCCACCTATTTATCTGCTTGGAGACGCTACCGATCCGGGATGGGACAACGCCAATGCATTACCAATGCATGGATTTAATGAAAATGAATTCGCTATTGTTGCTAACCTGGCTGGTGAAGGTAAATATCTGAAGTTCATCAAAACGCTGGGCGCCTGGGCTCCGCAATGGGGAACCGATGGAACCGGCACAGGTGAAGCCGGGCCACTGGTTTTCAGGCCAACTGAAGATGAACCAGATCCTCCTGCAATTCCAGCTCCTGCTGTTGCTGGCCAATACAGGATTTATGCCAACATTAGTACTTTAACCTATACGATTACAAAGGCTTCTGAGACTTTGTACCTGTTGGGTGACGGAACTCCTGCAGGCTGGGACAATGCCGGTGCTACTCCACTTACTCAGATAGCTCCTGGTTTATTTGAGATCACTGTTCAGCTTGCTGGCGGAGCTACTTATTTCAAGTTCATCGAGACTTTGGGACAATGGGCTCCTCAATATGGAACCGATGCAAACGGAACCGGTGATGGCGGAAATCTCGTCCTCAGACCTGATGAAACCGTTCCCGATCCACCTGCAATACCAGTACCTGCAGCTGCCGGAAGTTACAAAATCACGGTTGACCTTGCCAAAATGATGTACAAGGTTACACCTGCTTAATAAATTGAAATTGAATTAATAAAAAACAGGCTGCCTTAACAGGGCAGCCTGTTTTTTTATCCGTATTATGCCCAATGTTGTAAATTTGTCGTCCAATTAATGAATGATGGGAAGAAGAGAAAAAACTGATGGTCCACTGATACTGGAAAAAGTTGAGATTATAGATGCCGGTGCTGAAGGTAAAGCCATAGCCAGATACAATGATATGGTTGTATTTGTTCCTTTTGTTATTCCGGGAGACATCTGCGACATCAGAATTGTATCAAGAAAGCGAAGGTTTTATGAAGGACGTGCCATCAAATTTCATCAGCTATCCGACAAAAGAACAGAACCCGTGTGCAGTCATTTCGGCACATGCGGAGGGTGTAAATGGCAGGGAATGCAATATCAGCATCAATTATACTATAAACAAAAACAAGTACAAGACAACTTCAGCAGGATTGGCCATCTTGAATTTCCCGAAATAAATTCAATTCTTGGTACTACACAAACTGAATATTACAGAAATAAACTTGAGTATACTTTTTCGCCTTATCGCTGGCTCTCTGATCTCGAAATGAATATTGAAAAAGATGACCTCGATATGGAAGCTCTTGGATTTCATCTTCCAGGAATGTTTGACAGAGTTCTTGACATTCAGCACTGTTACTTACAGTCAGAGGTCTCAAACAAAATCAGGCTTGGAGTAAGGGCTTTTGCCAAAGAAAATGGTTTCACCTTTTATGACATCAGGAAATTCAGTGGTGACCTTAGAAATCTGATTATCCGTAATTCAAATACGGGAGATCTGATGGTTATCATGGTTTTTGGCACTGACGAAATTGAGAAAATCGAGTTGATTATGAACTATATTTCAGATAGTTTTCCTGAAATCACTTCGCTGTTCTATGTAATTAACCAGAAACGTAACGATACCATTTACGATCTGGAGCCTCAGCTTTTTAAAGGACTGAGCTACATGACCGAAGAGATGGAAGGACTTCATTTTCGCATCGGGCCTTTGTCATTTTTTCAAACCAACTCTAAACAAGCCCTCGAACTCTACCGTATAACACGCGATTTTGCCGGGCTTACCGGAAATGAATCTGTTTACGATTTATATACAGGAACAGGAACCATTGCCAATTTTATTGCCTCCAATGCTGCTAAGGTTATTGGAATTGAATATGTTGAACCTGCAGTTTTGGATGCCAGACTGAACTCAGAATTAAATAATATCGGGAATACTCAGTTTTTTGCCGGTGATATGGCAAGGGTGCTATCCAGAGATTTTACAGAGGAGCATGGTCGGCCTGATGTGGTCATCACCGATCCACCAAGGGCCGGAATGCATGAAAAAGTAATTGACTGGCTAATTGATGCTGCTCCGGATAAAATTGTTTATGTAAGCTGCAACCCGGCCACACAGGCGCGTGATATAAGTCTTTTGGCGGCCCATTACCGGATAGCAAAAATACAACCGGTTGATATGTTCCCGCATACACACCATGTTGAAAATGTGTGCCTGCTTGAAAAAATCTGATTATTTCCTGAATTCCTTTATGGCATTGACCATACTTTCAATTTCAGGACTCTCGCCTTTGAAAACGAAATGGGCAGCTTCATAAAATTGTTCGCGTTTACTTAAATGCTCTGTAATATAGGCCAGCAGACCACTTTTAGGAATTCTTTTTAGCAGCGGGCGTGGATTCTTTGACGCTACCATGCGCTTATAAATTGAAGTTGGATGCATTTTAAGATAAATCACTATACCTGATTTCTTCATAATTTCCAGATTATCGAAAAAGCATGGAGTTCCACCTCCGGTAGAAATAACGGTATTGATCCTGTTTGCCAATGAAACCAGAACTGAATGTTCAAGTACCCTGAATGCATCCTCACCATCAGTAATGAAAATCTGATCTATGGTTTTGCCGGTCATTTTACTAATCACAACATCTGTATCCATAAAATCATAATCAAGAATCCTGGCAATCTTTTTTCCAACAGTGGTTTTTCCACTGCCCATGTATCCGGTTATATAAATGGGTTTTCCCATTGGTAATGCATAATTTCTGTTTAACAAAAATAGACATATTACGTTTAAACCTATAGAGTGATTTGCTTTATCCTTAAATTTGTATAAAACAGTATTAAATTTATTACAATATTTCTACCTGATAATTTCCTCTTACATAGCAGCAGATCGGATAAAATGTCAGAATTAACCATTCACCAGGTATTGACCAGATACTGGGGATTTTCATCCTTCAGGCCTTTACAGGAAGATATCATTCATTCTGTTCTTTCGGGAAAGGATACCCTTGCATTGCTTCCGACCGGAGGTGGAAAATCTATTTGTTTTCAAGTACCCGGATTGATGATGGATGGGATAACACTCGTTGTCACTCCTCTTATTGCATTAATGAAAGACCAGGTAGAAAATCTTCGGAAACGCAATATTACCGCTGAGGCTGTCTATTCAGGAATGACGCACAGGGAAATGGAGCTTGCAATGAATCATGTGTTGCACAACAAAGTCAAATTCTTCTATTTATCGCCCGAACGCCTGCTAACCGATATGTTTCAGACAACCCTGGAACACATTAAAGTGAGCCTTATTGCTGTGGATGAAGCTCATTGTATTTCGCAATGGGGGTACGATTTCAGGCCACCATATTTACGCATTGCTGAAATCCGGGATAAATTGCCCGGTGTTCCGGTGATGGCATTAACAGCCACTGCTACACCAAAAGTTGTTGAAGATATTCAGGAAAAACTGCACTTCCCGGTTAAAAATGTTTTTGAAAGAAGCTTTGAGCGAAAAAATCTGGCCTATGTCGTATTCAAAGACGAAAATAAGCTTGAACGGCTTTTAAAGATTTGCACCAATGTGAAAGGAACCGGTATTATTTATGTTCGTAACAGGAGGAAAACCCGAGAAATTGCCGGTTTTCTGATTCGCAATAAAATTAGTGCAGACTTCTATCACGCCGGATTATCTCCCCAGGATCGCGAGAAAAAACAAGATGCCTGGAAACGGGGCTTTCTCAGGACAATGGTTTCAACCAATGCTTTTGGAATGGGGATTGATAAGTCAGATGTCCGGTTTGTTGTACATATGGACCTGCCCGATAGTCTGGAAGCTTATTTTCAGGAAGCCGGAAGAGCAGGAAGAGATGAAATGAAAGCATATGCTGTATCACTATATGAGGATGCCGATGTGCTCGATTCCCTGCATAACCTGGAACTCTCCTACCCCAGCCCTGATTACATCAGAAATGTATATAAAGCACTGGGCAACTATCTAAATCTGATCCCCGGTACAGGTAGAGATACCGTTCACGAATTTGATCTTATGGCATTTTGCAATACGTACGACTTCAAATCATTGATTACATATAACGCACTGAAATTTATTGAACGCGAGGGATTTATTTCAATGAATGAAGCCATGGAAACTCACTCAAGGATAGTTTTTAATGTAAAAAAGGATGATTTATATCGTTTTCAGGTCGAAAATGCAGTTTATGACCCCATTATAAAAACGATATTACGTTCCTATGGAGGAATATTCACTGAACCAGTGAGCATAAGTGAAAATGAGCTTGGAAATCGCCTTTCAATCAGTAGTGAACAAATTGCCCGGTTTTTAAAACAATTGGATCGTTTGGAAGTGCTTACCTATATTCCGGCAACCGACAAACCCAGAATTACTTTTTGTTCTGAGCTTATCAAAGCTGATGATTTGAGCATTTCTCAACAACATTATTTTGAAAGACGTGCCGAAGCAGAATTAAGGTTAGAATCGGTTATAAATTATGTAACATCAACCAATAAGTGCAGAAGCCAGATGCTCATATCCTATTTCGGGCAAACCGAAAGTAAGAGATGCGGCGTTTGTGATGTTTGTATTGAACGTAACAAAGCCGATCTTAGTGAACTGGAATTCAGTCATATAATTGATATTATCAAACCTCTACTTAAAGTTGGGGGAAGCGATTTGAAACAGTTGGTCGATGCTTGCCCCAGAATAAGTGAAGAAAAGGTTATAAATGCTGTAAACTGGCTTGTCGACAATGATAAAATCGCTGTTTCTGATGATGGATTATTCAGATGGATAGCACCTCAGGATGAGAAAGGGAACTATTATACAAAATGATTTTTATACCAGCGATGATGTTGTTGGCATTGCACGTAAATTGCTGGGAAAAGTACTGGTTTATCATAACGGTTCTGTCAGACTTGCCGGTTGCATTGTGGAAACTGAAGCCTATGCCGGCATCAGCGACAGAGCTTCACATGCATTTGGGAGCCGATTGACAGCCCGAACTCAAGTCATGTACAGAAACGGAGGTATTGCTTACCTTTATCTCTGTTATGGGCTGCATAACCTTTTGAATGTTGTTACAAGCACCAGTGGAAATCCACATGCAGTGCTTATAAGAGGAATAATTCCCATTGAAGGAATTCCTTTAATGGAGAAGACTAAAAATCGTAAAATTCATCTTCTTAAAGATGGGATTGGCCCTGGCAAATTAACAAAGCTCCTGGGCATCAATCAAAATCTCAATGGTGCACCCCTTGATGGAAGCAGAGGGCTTTTTATTGAAGACTCTTATTTTGAGTTTAGCTCAGAAATGGTAATTCAGGGAAAGCGAATAGGGGTTGATTATGCTGGTGAAGATGCATTGCTGCCATATCGTTTTAGGGTTGATGTTTTCAATGCTTTAAATGCAATAAAAAAAGCCGGTCTTTTGTGAGGCCAGCCTTTTACTGTTGAAAAAAATCAACTTATTTTACATTTTTTGAAAGCTCAGCACCTGGTTTAAATTTAACCACTTTTTTGGCAGCAATTTTTATTTCTTTACCAGTCTGAGGATTACGTCCTTTACGTGCAGCACGTTTTGATACTGAGAATGAACCAAAACCAACAAGTGCAACGCGATCACCTTTTTTAAGACTCTTTGAAGTTGATGAAATGAAAGCATCAAGCGCTTTCTTTGAATCGGCTTTTGTGAGGCCTGATTCAGTTGCAATAGCAACGACCAATTCCTGTTTGTTCATTTTTTCCTGATTTAAATGAGTAATGTGTTGGATAACCTATCGCAAATATAAGCTATTCCTTTGTAAAATCAAGCATTTTAGGGTAAAAGATGAAAAAAAGTTAATAAAACCGGTGGTTTGTTGAAAACTACAGGCCAAATATGGATGAAATCAACACTCTCTGACTGCTATTCAATTAATTCAGGGGCTTTGAAAACCAAATTTTCACTTTTTAAACCCCTCACAAATTCTGGTCCTTTCATCACTTTTTTCCCGGCTGGCTGTAAAATTAGCACTTCTATAAACAAATCACCACAAGCAACAAGTATTTTGCCATCTACGGTAAGCCAAACACCACCAGGACCTGATGAGGTTTGAGTATTTGTAACCAATGACCTTAATATTTTAATTTCCCGCTCTGAATCGGCCTGTGTCAACACTGAGAAAGCTCCGGGAAAAGGACTAAGACCTCTAATCAGGTTATGCACTTCTCTGGCAGGCCTTCTCCAGTCTATCTTGCAGTCCTTTCTGAATAGCCTTGGCGCATTCCTGAGAATAGCACCATCGGTTATCTGAACCTTTGGGCTAACAGCATCATCTCTTATGGCCTCTATGGTTTTAATTACAAGTTGAGCGCCCATAACCTTAAGCCTATCGTGCAACTCTCCTGCTGTTTCGTTTCTGCCAATTGCCAAAGTCTCACTCATGATGATACTTCCGGCATCAATTCCAGCATTTAGGAAAAAGGTAGTTACACCTGTATGCTGCTCTCCATTGATGATTGCATGGTTGATTGGTGCTGCTCCCCTGTATTCGGGCAGCAAGGATGCATGAAGGTTAAAACTCCCAAGTTCAGGTAAGCTCCAAACCTCTTCAGGTAGTTTTCTGAAGGCAACTATTACAAAAAGATTAGCGTTCAGATTTTTTAAAGTTGAGATAAATACCGGATCTTTCAGGTTTTCGGGCTGCAAAACAGGTATTTTATAGCTGACAGCAAATTCCTTCACCGGAGAGTGTTTGATCTTCAGCCCACGGCCTGCTGGCTTATCAGCCACCGTGACCACTGCTTTGACATTGAAGCCCCTGACTAAGATCTGATTTAGTGACTCCACCGCAAATTCGGGTGTACCCATAAATACTATGTTTATTTCCTTCATAGAATTTGCTGTTTTATTATGGTTGAATACCGTTGCTTCATCAAAAATAAATCTGTTTTCTGAAAATAAAAACACCCGAAATTAAGATTCCGGGTGCAAATATAACTTGGATTTAATATGCTTACTGGCCTTTGAGCTTTGCAATGTATTTCTCAATATCTCTTGATTCCAAACTCCTTGGAAATTCAATCTTTATCCTTTCGCAAGCATCCAGGGCTTTAGTTTTATTCCCTGCATCTTCAAATGCCCATGCTGCTTTTTGCAGAAATGTTGGCGTGGTGAAATCATTTTTACTGACATTGGCAGCCTGGAGATAATAATTTGCAGCCTCTGCAGAATTCCCCAGCTCCATATATGCATCGCCAATAGCACCTTTGGCCATGGGGGCAACCATATCATCTTTTGTTTTAAACTTCTTCAGGTAACTAATTGCATCTTCAAATTTTCCCTGATTAAGATAAATAATGCCAGTATAGTAGTTTGCCAGAACAGCAGATTTTGTCATGCTGTAGTCATCAATAATCTCCAGAAACCCCGGATACATTCCATCACCATTTAATGCGAGGTTGAGTGAATCCTGTTCAAAATATTTTTCTGCCATAAACATTTGCGATTGAGCCTGCTGTTCACGTGGCATTATATAAAAACGCTGAAATCCAAAATAAGCCAAAACCAAAAATGCCACAGCTCCGATTACTATTGCCAGCAGCTTTTGGTTTTTTTCAATAAAAATTTCGGTTTTGCTGAGAGCCTCCTCAACAGCCATGATTTTTTCTTCAGTGTTGTCAGTCTTCTTCTTTGCCATTGTATTTAAAATTTGTCGCGCAAAAATACAGTTTTTTTTTCATTTGACAAGTGCAGTTTTTTGATCCTTTCTGACTAATTGATTTGGTTTTTTGTCAAATCTTTCATTTTCTCTGTTTTAGTCTGTTTTTTTTGTACTTTTACGAATCTAAGAAGTTAAATCACTTTAAAATTAAGGTTTTATGGGAAAAGGAGATAAGAAATCCAAACGTGGAAAAATCATTATGGGGTCATATGGAGTTTCCAGACCAAAGAAGACTGCGAAACCTGCTGCACCAAAGAAAGAAAAGCCGGTAGAAGTTGAAGTAAAAGTAAAAACCACCAAGCCAAAAGCTGCAAAAAAGACAAAAATTGCAGAACCCAGCGCGCCTGATGCTGAATAAAAGAAAATTATACTGATAAAAAACTCCTTTAATACAGGAGTTTTTTTTATTGTATTTTAATCAATGCTTCAAAACGTGATCCTCGTGCTTCAAAATTACTGAAACTGTCATAGCTGGATGCAGCAGGCGATAGCAAACATATTCCTTTATCAGGAGTTGATGCGATAGCTTTGTAAACTGCTTCTTCAAAGCTGCTTCCAAATTCAAATGAAGGTTTATGGCACTTTTCTGATTGCAATATTTTCATCATCCGTTCTCCAGCCGGACCATTGAATACAATGTGATTAACTTTTTTCTTTCTGCACAATTCTTTAATAAATAATTCATATTCTATATCCCTGTCAAACCCACCCAAAATAAGGGTATCAACAGTTCCTAAGGTTTCTAAGGCAGCCAGGCAGGCTTCGGGAATTGTGGAAATTGAATCGTTGTAGAAATATTTTCCATTGTGAATACCCAGAAATTCAATCCTGTGCTTCAATGGACCAAAAGTTGCCACACCTTCAGCAATGGCTTCAAAAGGAATTCCTGAAATGTTTGCGGCAGTAGCAGCCACAATTATGTTGCGAAGATTGTGGATTCCCATTAGTTTCGTTTCAAAATTGCAAGGCAGTAGTATGGTTTCGTTCTTACCTTTCCTGAATACAAAATTTTCTCCTGACAGGCCAGAACCATCACCATTGAAATACGAAGTATAAATCGGCCACAGGATTCCAGGAACCGGATATTCTCTGAGAAGATTTGTTATATTGGTATCTTCAGGATTATAAATAAAATGATTATTGGCTTCCTGCTTAAGTGCAATCTGGAATTTGGCCATTTGGTAATCGCTGAATGATGCATAATGATCCAGATGTTCCTGGAAAAGATTCAGCAAAACCGCGGTAGAGGGTGACTTTGAAATAAACTCCAATTGATGGGATGACAATTCGCAAACCACCCTGGTATTACCATCTATTCTGTCAACCATATCAAACAGAGGAATTCCTATATTTCCTGCCAATAGAGTATTACTGCTGTAGATATTTATAATATGGTACAATAAAGATGCGGTTGTACTTTTCCCCTTGGTGCCAGTAATACCGGTAATCTGATGGGCATAAGCCTGAAGAAAAAGATCAGTTTGTGAAGTAATTGCTGCCTGAATGCCATTTATTCCTGTTTTAAATATCGAGAGCCCTGGTGCTTTTATAATGATATCATATTCAGCAAGGGTCCTGGTATAGTCCATTCCACAAAATAGGGTGATTCCATCCTGAGTTAATTCAGGGTATTCAATTTGGAGGTCCTTTTTTTCATCTGCAACAGCCAGGGGCATATCAGGAAAGTAGCTTCGCAACAACCTGAAGCTAGACTTTCCTTCCTTTCCATAGCCAAGGATCATTACCTTTTTATTCCTGAAAAAGTTTGCAAGGAAGGCTTTCATAAAAGTGCAGACTTTAAGATTTCTAAAAATTCAATAGAAAGGTTATGTTCTGCAGAAACAGATGACAAATCAATTGCCTTTTTAGGGACTCTTCTATGTTCTAAATATCTTTCAACCATAAAAGGCCTGGTTTGCGACTCCAATCTGTCAGAAATCATTTGCATGGCATTGTTCACGTCATCAAGTGTCCCTACACACTCAAAAGGTTTGATATCAGAAATACCTGAAAGTTCATCAAATATTGGCACAAGGCTCTGGTCATTCAGCATATCAGACCCTATTATCTGAATGGCATATTCAACGCCAGTAAATGCTGCCATCATAATGCTGGTAAAGAGGCATTTGGGACATTTTCCACACCATGAATCGGTTTTACTGCCTACATTACAACTCTTAAAAACCTTATGGTACGCTGGTAATCTTGAAAATACATATACAATCTGAAGCTCATTCAAAGGCCTGAGAAAACTAAAATAATTGAAAGAGGGTGAAATAAATTCATGGCAATATTCCCTGAAATCCTGCTCAAACTCAAAGGATTTAGAATACTGATGATTGATGTGAGTGCCCGGAATGGTGGCCTCATTTGCACTCGACTCATTTGACAAAGCAATATTTTTATGGCCGGTGAGTAAAGAAGCCAGAAGGGAATAAAATGCCAGCATTGCCGAAAATGGCGTATGCCCGTTAAGGTAGCTCAGACTGTTAATCCTAAGCAGTTCTTTGTCAATGCTTCTTGATATTGAAATGATATTATTTCGGTCGAAGCCTGAAGCATCGACAGTTTCTAGTGTGGCTCCTCTGGGATTGATAATTAGTGGAAGAATGGGTCGATTTAGGCTTTTCAAAAGTTCTAATGTCACGGCTGAGTCCTTGCCACCTCCTACGGGAATCAGAAATCCGTCTTTGCCAAACGCAATCTGCTGACTTTCATGTACCTTTCCCGAGGAAAGAATTTCAGTGAAGTCTTCAATAATGGGCTGTAGCCCATTCAAATAAAAAAACTCTCCAAGTCCATTAAAATAGAGTTTTTTCCACCATTCAACCTGTTTTTCTGACAAAATTCCGGGTATAATAATAATTTTGGGTGCACAGGTGGTTTTCCAATAACTCACCAGTTCTATCATGCCGATATTGAAAATTATTAGCTCGGCCAAATCTTTATTATCATTGTAATTCTTTTCAAAGGCATCTTTGTTATTTCCAAAATGAAATACCGAGACTGGATTAAATCTTGTTAATCCTTCAACCATGAACGAAAATTCTATCCTCAAGCCAACACTATTAAAATCAGCTTTGTAACCTTCATAATAAAACACAGAATGTTTTTCTCTTAGCAAATTATATTTGGCTGATCTGTCTGTCGGTTGCATCCGGAAAATGGTATAAAATTTGATGCTTTCACTTTGTTTGCAAAAATAGCAATCCATTCTGAGTAAACAGAAAATTGCTATAATAATCACGCTCAAATAAAACGAACTGCATTTATTGCTACTTTTATAAACCGTACCTGAACAACAAAGTTTCAGGAAAAAATAAAGTCAAATGGAACCTTTAAAAATAAAGCCACTGGCCGGCCGCATATTGATTTCGGTGCCGTTTTTACAGGACTTCTACTTCAGGAAGTCTGTGGTTCTATTGGCAGATCATAATGATGACGGTTCATTTGGTTTGATCATAAATAAACCGGTCGATGTTAAATTGAGCGATATTTCTGAAGAATTTTCAGGATTTGATGCGCCGGTTTACCTGGGAGGCCCAGTAAAAACCGACAGTTTGTTTTTTATTCATACCCGCCCTGATTTGATTGATGAAGGTTCAAAAATCCTGGAGGGTCTATACTGGGGAGGCAACATTGACAAAGTCAGAGAGCTCCTAAGAAAAGGAATACTTGGACCAGGGGAAATAAGGTTTTATGTTGGCTATGCAGGATGGACAGCCAATCAGCTCGATCAAGAACTTGAGGAAAACTCCTGGGTAGTTTCGCTAACCGACCTGAACCAGGTAATTCGTCAGGACACCAAAGATTTGTGGAATCAAACGCTCAAAAAACTTGGCCGCGAATACAAACTTTGGGTTAATTATCCGCCAGATCCTCTTATGAATTAAGCAAATCCTGCAAAAGAGAAAATTTGTTTCATAAATGCAGTTCCGAGTGCAGGATGCAGCAGTAGTGTGAAAACAAAGCCAAAAACCGCTCCCCAAAAGTGGGCGTCATGTCCGATATTATCGTTACCTTTTTTAGCCATATAGGCTGAATAAATAAGATACAGAACTCCAAATATAAATGCTGGAATATCAAAAGGAATAAAAACAAATCTTATTGCAGAAAGTGGGCTAATAAGTATGCTCGAGAATACCACCGCCGAAACAGCCCCCGATGCTCCAACGGCATGATAAAATTTGTTGCTTTTATGTTTTGCGAAAGAAGGTGTTGAAGAGAGCAATATCCCTCCGAAATATAACAAAAGAAAAAAATACCACCCTTTATTTCCAAAAAAGTCAACAAAAAAAACTTCAACTGCACGGCCAAAAGAAAGCAAAACAAACATATTGACCGCCAGATGGATCCAATCGGCATGCACAAATGCATGAGTCAAAAAACGATAGCCCTGCCGGTGCTCTGCAATCATTATCGGACTGAAAAGCAATCTACCCTGAATCTCTTTATTATAAAATCCTGCAATTGAAATGATAGAGGTAACTGCAATGATAAGAATGGTGATCATTAATTTCCAATTGGAGGTTGCATGGTATGATCAATTTCAGAACCCATCATGCTGTGAGGAATCAGATAAATCAACAGAAGTACTATGGCTGCTAAAAGAGCCCATCCGCGTTTTTCCCGGTTTTTCCACAACATATAAACTGCTAAAATCCAGAAAAGCATGGCTACCGCTGTTTTATTATCGGTCATGTCCCCAAAATTGAATATACCCTTCATAGGCCAGCCGGTCCAATACGCACCAAAAGCATATTTTTGAACAACCGGTCCCAGAATAATTCCACCGAGAAATAGAAAAGCCGCAGTATAAACCGCCTGAGAAAATGTTCTGTCTCCTTTAACAATGGCCTCTATGCCAGTTCGGGTGGCAAAAAGCATGGCCAAAAACATAAACAGAATGTGTGGAATAAGCACTGCAGCAGGAACATGGCCTTTAAACCTAATTATGACCGGATCTTTGGTTAGTTGCACCTGATTGGTTCCATCACTGAGCGTTATCTGGTATTCAACCTTACCTGCCGGAGGTTGATGAGGAACATAAGCTACAAGCTTACCGCCCATATTGACCATTGCAACTTCGATCCATTCATCATGGCTCTTTAACCTTTTAAATCTGAAAGTTCCCTGAATATTTCCGGTTGGCTCAGGAATGCTAATCTCAGCATTATCAGGTCCACCATAGGTCCTGATTAGCTTATAATCAACTTGTTGATCACCAACGAGAACTTTACCGGATACTGGATAAGTTGGTCCGGTTGATCTTTGATAAACTGCAGATGCGAGTGTTATAACTATAGCAGCAATCCAGAGTATGAGATTCTTATTCATTTTTGAGGTATAATTCTTAAATGATTTTGTGTTTGCAATATTACAAAAAGAAATAACAAAGAAAACAAGCCTTTGTTGGCCAACGATGCTGCATTCTATTGTGTTGTTGTTTAAATGGCTTGATAATAATTTATTAAACAAACCGTTTGATTGTGACAAGATTCATAAATTTTTTGAATTTTTGTATTAACCAAAAAGTTTTACCTTTGGCCGGATAAATACACAACTCGCTAAGACTAACAGAGATCAGAAATCAGGACACCCTACTAACGTGCTAATTTTGAAAGTTTTAATTTTTTTTCTTGCACTCATTGCCGGAACAACTACTTCCGGCAAAGCACAGGAAATGCATGGATACGTAAATAGCAATTACGCAGGGATTACAGGCAGTCTGATCAATCCTTCCTCATTAATTACTTCCAAAGTATATCTAGACATCAACGTGTTGGGCTTGCATGTGAATGCTGATAACAATTATGTTTATCTGTCAAAAAACGACTTCAAATTCAGCAACTTTTTAAGTTTGAGCCCTCAGCTACCTCGTCACGAGGATCCGGTAATGGGTGGTTTGAGAGAATATTATGACAGGTATAATACTAATCTCAAGCATGCCTTTTCACAAGTCAGATTGTTGGGTCCATCAGCTATGTTTGCTACCGGAAATCAGGCATTTGGATTATCGACTTCATACAGGGTTATTGCTTCGGGAAACGATATTCCTTATGATCTGGCGAAATTTGCGTTGGAAGGTATTTCATATTATCCACAACACAGAATCAACTATACCAATGAAAAAGATTTCAGATTAGCATCTCTGGCAATGGCCGAAATCTCAGGAAGCTATTCAAGAATATTATATCGTCACAACAGGGAGTACTATGCCGCTGGAATAAGCCTTAAAGGACTTTTTGCAACGGCAGGAGCTTTTGGGTTTGTTGATAACATTGACTATATGATTCCAAATTCTGATGATATAGTTGTTTATAACGCTAACGGTAGGTTTGGAACCTCACTTCCCATTGACTACAATAACAATGATGTTTTGATCCCCGGACAGCTATTTTCAGGCAAAGGATTTGGCCTGGACATTGGATTTACCTATCAGAAAATGGAGCAGGGCCATTCCACAAAAGCATATTCAGCTTATTGCGAAATCCCTTACCAACCCTATAAGTTCAGACTTGGAGTTTCACTGCTTGATTTGGGCAGCGTGCGATTCAAGAAAAATCCTGTCTGGATGAATCTGAAAAATTCATCCGCATACTGGAAAAATGTGGGAGACGAAAACTATGCATCTGTTAATGAACTGTTTAGTAACATCAGCCGTGAATTTACAGGAGATGAACTTAATTATACAGCTTTTGCAATAGGATTGCCAACCGCTCTCAGTATTCAGTTTGATTATCATGTAAATAAAAATATTTATGTGAACTCAATCTGGGTGCAACCTGTAATCATGTCAGATGCATCTGTAGTAAGGCCAGCGCAACTTTCTGTAACACCACGTTTCGAAACCAATCACTTTGAAATTGCCTTACCTGTAATTCTTTATGAATACAAATATCCACGGATTGGATTGAGTGCCAGGTTTTATAAAATCATTATTGGTACAGACAAATTAGGAAGTTTTTTTGGTATGAATGATTTTACTGGCATGGACTTTTATTTGATGCTTAAATTCCAGTTCTTCAAAGGCACATGCAGGGGATTCAAGAAAAAAACTGATTGCGGAAATCTGGAATATAAGCAGCAATATTAGATCAGGTTTATCAGGTGGTTGTTATTTCCTTGACATCCAATGCATCGCGCAGACCATTTCCGATTAACATAAATGCCAGAACAAGAAGCATGATGCATATTCCGGGTAAGATTGCAAGCCAGGGATTGTCCAGAATAATATAAGCATAATTTTCTTTTATCATACTTCCCCATGAAGGCATTGGTGGCTGAACCCCAATACCTAAAAAACTCAAACCTGCTTCAATAAGTATTGCTGAAGCAAAATTAGCCGCAGATATTACAATCACAGGACCCATTGTATTTGGCAAAATATGTTTTACAATGATTCTTCGGCTTTTATAACCTAAAGCCCTTGCCGCCTCCACAAACTCTTTTTCTCTAAGACTCAGTATCTGCCCCCTAACAACACGGGCAACCTCAACCCACATCGTAAGTCCAACTGCAATAAACACCTGCCAGAATCCTTTCCCCAGGGCAAATGTTATTGCAATAACCAGCAACAAAGTGGGGATTGACCAGATGACATTGATAAACCAGATGATGAGGTTATCAACCCATCCCCTGAAAAATCCGGAAAGTGCACCCAAAAATATACCCAATACCAGTGAAATGAATACAGAAATAAAGCCTACCGATAAACTTACCCTGGCTCCAATCATGAGCTGGCTTAATACATCTCTGCCAAAACGATCGGTTCCCAACCAAAAACGCTGTTGAACTATGTGGGATGTTTCAATTTTTTTTCTGATTAAACTTAAATTCTTTTCAATCTTCCCTCCATAAATATCATTGTGTAATGGTTGTTCATATCCCGGTTTAAATGGAGCTTGCAGGGCATATACCACATCAACAAGATGAAAAGCATAGGTCAATGGAACTCCAGATGAAGCTGATTCATATACTGTTACATAAATACTGTCGTTTACAAACCGCCATGAAGAAATGGGTAATCTCTTAAAGGGGCTTTGACAACCATGGAGCCATCGATCTACAAATCTACAATCAGATTTAACATCATTTTCAGTTACTTTAAGCATTGTGACACCAAAACCAGGCTTACAAGCTGCTATTTCCAGGTATTGTTCATTGGCAAAAGGAGTTGAGTCGGGTGTTATAAGATACCCCAGAACAGCAACAATAGTTACCAATGTTATGAAATACAATGAAACAAGAGCAGGTTTGTTGCTTACCAGCTTTTTTAACGCTTTTTGATTAAGTGATCCTTCGCGAATGAATTTAATTTTAAGTAACAAACCTAAGAGGGTTAATTTGTGAATTAAGCTGAATTCATGTTATAACTCTTATTTTCTTCAAAAATGATATCCTGAATAAACCAATTGGCTCAGCCATTTGGGCTATCCCGGAAATTAGTTTTTAATTTTCAGATGAAAAGGAAAAGCAAATTTATAAAGAAATGGCTGCAAGCTAAAAAATCTTATGTTTTAGTTATTAGTTTTCCAGAAAATTGTATTATTTTTGCGCTCTCAATAACACGGTGGTTTTAGCTCAGTTGGTTAGAGCGTCTGATTGTGGTTCAGAAGGTCGTGGGTTCGAGCCCCATATTCCACCCAAATCGCCTTTAACTACTTGATTAACAAATAGTTAAAAACCCTAAAGACAAAAATAAAATGTTACTTTTTGTCTTTCGGTTCACAAAAGTATAATTTTTGCTGTACTATTGTGTAGTTCTTACCGTCCAAAATAAATATCAAAGCGTCTTATGGTATGTCTGGGGAGGCAACCAAATGAATACGCGAATGATAAGAAAAGAAGTCCTATTGCCTAAAATCTACAAAGGCAATGGCACAAGTGATTCCCAATGGTTTATTTATTATTCTATTCTGAAACCGGGATCCGGAACGATGGTACGTTTCAGGATCTACGATGGTTTTAAAGAATTGAAAACAATCGAAGAAAAGGAAGCGCATGCAGATAAACTGCTTAAAAAGTGGCGCAGAAAGCTATTGAATGGCTACAATCCCTTCTTTGAGCAGGATCAAATAAAATATGCCAGCAGGATTAAATACGATTTTATAGCTGCAAAAACCGGCAGAATCGTTGAAACCGAAAAAAACATCAGCTATTATGTAAGCGTTTATCTCGATTACATAAAACAGGATAAAAAATTGAGACCGGCGACATGGACAACTTACAAGAGTAAGTTGAGGATATTTTGTCAATGGCTTGATAAAAAGGAAATAGGCAATTGTCAGATAAGATTCTACGATATTGAAACAATAAAATTGTTTAACACTTATTTGAGGCAAAACAGAACTTCAAGCGGAAAAACATTAAATCAGTACAATGTAACCTTGCATGGTTTTTTTGAATATCTGATCAAGGAAAAGAAAAATGTGTGTCATGTTAATCCTGTTAACGGTATAATGAGGTACGAAGAAAAAAGCACCCATCATAAAGCTTATAGTGCAGGTTACATTGATAAGATTAAAGAAAGAGTATCTGAAAGTGATCCCTGGCTTTGGTTGATGATAAAAGTGTTGTTTAACACATTGTTAAGGCCGACAGAACTGAGGTATTTACAAATGAAGCATTTTGACTGGGTAGATGGTCTGATACATTTGCCTGGTGAAATATCAAAGAATCACAATGACAGGACCATTACTTTACCTATGCATTTACTGGAAGATTTAAGGGAGTCAGGTTATGACAAAGTTGACCGTGAAATGTATTTGTTCGGGGCTAACAGGAAACCGGATGTAAAACATGCTTCAAAGAACTTTCTATATAATCAGATGAAGGACATTTTGATTGAACTTGGGGTTCCAAAAGGATTCACACTCTACTCATGGAAGCATACCGGTGTTCAGCAGCTGGCAAAGAAAAAAGTATCATTGATGTTTATTAAGGCTCAATTGGGGCATGCATCCTATGATCAAATGATTCCTTACATTGAGGAATTGCTTGCCCAGGGCAATGAAGAAATAAGATATGATGCTCCAAGGTTGTAATCTACTTTGCGACAGCCAGAATCTTTACTTCTGAAATGTGGTCATTGTAAATGTTGAAATTCATTTCTTTTATAAGAAACCGGTGGTTCTGAATGGTGTACCATTTGAGGAAGCTGATCCGGGAAATTTCAAGAGGGGTCATGATCGCGGAAAATTCCCAGGTACCCGGGGATCTTAAAAGGAAATCAATCCACTTTTTGTATCTTTTGTTATACAGGCCAAACTCTCCATCCCAACGGAGGGAGAGGGTGGCTGTATGGCCTTCTGTGACAACTCTTTCGCCTAGATAGTTAAATACATCGGGGGTGCCAAGGGGATAGAGTTTCCCAAGGCTGTCATATTGCAACCCACGATAAAAAAGAAGCGATGTTGAAAAATCGGAACTGAAATTATCAGGCAGTCCTTCAAATGTTCCAGGTTGATGTGTAACAGGAATCAACCAATGACGGGAGTTTTCAGCACAAAGATTATGGTCAAGCAGATCATATCCATTGAGCATGATCGGAAATATTTTTGATGTTATTTCAAGGGTTGTCTCCCCCAGGGATTTATCAATTGATTCATGGATAAAGAAGAAATCTTTACTGTGAAATATCCAATTTAGAATGCCGAATTCTTTGTCATAGTTCCAGATATAATATTCTTTTCTCATGGTTACATAATAGCAATCATTGATTTGCATATCGGTAATTCCGGAGAGATAATTTAAGATATAAACGCTGCCTTTGAAATTTAATCCTTCGAGGCTCCGGAAGTTATCCTGTATAAAAGAATCTTCTGACACTTCTTGTTTAAGGCGGAATCCGTTAAAATGAGAAGCTTCCAGGTTAACTGATTTAGAAACAGAGGATGGGAATTCAATGAAGTTGGTATCATTCATTATATCTTCAAGGTTAGAGAGGAAAAGTGTTTTGGAAGTACTTTTATACTCCCACCCTATCCCTAAGAGATAGCAAAGATTTAGCCAGTATTCTGAAACCAGAATATTGGGAACGTGATCAGCCAGGTCAAAACCATAGCCAGAAATTATAAGATTATTTGATATCAGGTTATTTTCAGAGAATGCATTGAAAATAACGAGCTGGTTAAGATCAGGGTTTTCAAAAACATTGTTGTTTATTGTGAAACCTAGATTTTTTGCAAGGCTTTTGATAAAAAAAGCCAGGTAAGGGAATGGGGTAAAAATATTGAATGTTGAAAATATTTGCCCTTCTGACATCCCTGACATGGTAACGGGAAAACCCAGATCATTATAGTAATTAAGGACAGGGAAAAATTTAGAATATGTTTCTTTGAAACTGATATTGTCAACCTGATAGGTATCATCTTCAATGGAATCGAAGAACTTCGGATTCTCAACAGGGAATGACGCATAATCACTTCCCGGGTACAGAAATGTTCCATTCGTGGACATAGAATCTGCAGGAAGCAGAATCTGAAGTGTAGAACCATTGGCTAAGTCGAAAGCAATAATACTTTCATAAAAATCCTCATAACTTTCAAGGAAGATGTCCCAGGTAATTACATCGTTTATTGCCAGATCTATAACAAAGTTAGTATTTTGATAACCTGAAATATAGATGCTTTGAATGAGTATTGAATTCTTAAAAATCCTGAGTGATGCACTGGTGGAATAAGATTGGATTATATTTAATGTAAACATGAAAGCCATGGATGTATTATCAGAGGCTGTAAAGGATAATCCATTCGAATCGAATTCGTTCAATGCATTGAGTGAAATTACATCAAATGGGATGTTCAATGAATGTGTGAAAGGTTCCGGGTTTGTCAGATTGATGTATGTATCAATTGATGAAGAAGCTTTTACCCTTATCGGGATTGAACTTTCTTGTCTGTGTCCGCCTAAATCGATATCAGAAAGTAATTTGCTTTTTAAAACGGCAGCGAGATCACCGCTGTCAATGGGGCAGCTTATTTCATAGGCTTCTTTATTGGCCTGGGAAATAGTTGCATTTCCGGTAAATCTGAGTAATCCGAATGATAAATCAAGTTTCTTTATTATTGAAGCGGGTCCGCTGCGCGATGGCCTGTGGAAGTTGCTGAATTCTTTTCTCAGTGATTCCGTGGCAGGCAATGTAAAGTTAAAAAGATACGAGCCTTTATTTTCGAAAAGGAAGGATCTTAAAACTACCGAAATTTCAAGATCGTCGGTATCTACAAAGGATTCACCTATTTTAAGTTTAAGTGTGCTCATGTTATCTTTTTTTCTGGATGACAATGTTATTATCAACTTTCATATGACCGCTGCATTCGCTGTGAAACAAAGCAGAATAGCGCCATCTGCCAAATTTTACAAAGAGTAATTTATTGGGTCTTTCACGATAAATGACTACCGATGTTTTGTCTTTGAGCAATAAATTTTCATGGATTTTACTGTCATAAATCCATCCGGAAAGTTTATAGCATGGTCTTTCAATATTGAAGCGTAGTGTATCAATGATTGAAAAGACAGTATCATTTCTTACAAGATAGGTTGTATCTCCCGAAAGCGGGAAGGTAACCGTATCTTTTATGGTGTATGTAGTTTGGACAATCTGAATGATTTGTTTGGGCTTGAGTCCAAGTTCTCTGGTAAGTCTGTCAATTTCAGAATACAGTTTTTTGTATTCTTTGTTTGTGACTGTTTGTTGTAGCGAGATATCTGAAAGTAATGCGCTGTAATTATCTTTAAGCCGATAATTTGATTTGATTTCTGCCATCAGCAGGAATAAAAGAAGGGCAACAATAGCAGTCAGTACGATGTAAATTGACAAGGATCTTACCATGGTTCTGCTTGTACATTAAATGAAGGGCAGGCCTTGTTTGCAAATTCATTGTGACCGTGAACGGTTGCCCCGGGATAAAGCGCCAGAAGTTCTGTGACAAGGCATTTAAGCACATATCGTTGGGTAATTGTTCTTGTGTCTTTCGGCCTTCTGTTTGCTTTGTCCATCCCTCCGACATAGCAAATACCGATTGAGTTGGCATTATGATGAAGCGTATGAGCACCGGCCATGGTTACTTCACGGCCTTTTTCGATGCGACCATCAAGCGAGATAACATAATGATAACCTATTTTCACAAACCCTCTTTGTTTATGCCATTTGTCAATTTCATAAACCGAAACGCTTCTCCCTTCCGGAGTAGCTGAGCAGTGAATGATAATTTTGTCAATTTTTCTCATTTTTTAATTTTTCAATTTCTGTTTTAAGAAAAATGTTTTCGGATTGGATCTCATTGACTTTTCTTTGCAAGTCAATGATTTCCTGATTCATTTTGATATTTTCATTCTGCAGCTCAAGCCAGAGCTTATTAAATTCTTCTCTTTGAATTTTGAGATCGCTGTATGCATCCCGCCAGGTTCCGATGATATCACGGAGGTTTGTAACCTCTGAATTTTCTGCCTCAGCTCTTGCTTTACGTTTCGCAAACCATCCCCCACCAATGAAACCACTGACAAGTGTTAATGCATTTACGATTAATACTTCCCACCAGTGCATGATCTTAGTTGTTTAAAAGTTTAAAAAGAACCGGGTAATATTCTTCGGTTTCAATGTTCCCGAAATCATCCATGGAAAGGTTGGTGATTCTGACTTCTTTTGTGGTCTTCTGAATAAGCTCACGCATCTGATTTTGATATTCGACATTTTTCGGGTGCATGTGGTTCTTTGCAATTTCAACGATTTGTTCAGGAGTTCCCAGTTCATTGCGAAGTTTGTTGCCTTCTTCAGTCACAAATGCCTTATCCTCTGAAACCTGTTTAAGTAGATTCGACAAGTGATATTTCTTCGACAAAGAGAGTTTTTGATTTAACAGGCCTTTCACTATGACTCCGGTGTGATCGCGGAAACCGGCAAGTTCTGTTTCGAGCGCAAGGGCTTCTTCCAGGGTGATCTTTACTTTTTTGCTTTCCATTTTCTGTTTGATTTAAATTAATACAATTGAACTGCTGTCATTCTTGTTGCACCTGTCTGTAAAGAAGAAGGTGTTGATGCCGCAGCGTACCACCCTGTTGTTGAAGCCCACATCTGCAAACTAACAGACGAGGGTGCTCCATTTTTTATCTTTATAATCGTGCTTACACTCATGTTTACCCGATTGGTTGAAATACTTGAAGCATAATGCTCAGTAGCAGCGAATGATGTAAACATCCCATCTGTTATTCTCATTGCAACAATAGCTCCGGTGGTACTTGGTTTAACCATAGTAATATGTGCCATTACAAGGTAAGTACCATCTGCAAGTGATGAAAGCGTCATTCCATCAACTGTCGTCCATGTACTTGCATTTTTCGTTGCAGCGGTGTCGCTTGACAATTCCAAATCAGTCTCATAATTGGTAAACCCACCACTACCACCGCCTATTGCGGAGAACGTAAGTTTGAGAATATTCGGATTTTCACTCTGCTCAGTAATTGAAATAGTCGAACCATCTCCAACAAATCTTACAGCTCCATAATTACTACCTGACATCGAACTACCGGACTTCAGAACCCCATACGAACCTAAAGCTGTAAGAATTGACCAACTCCCATAATTATCATAACTCAAAGCCGGAATATCTGCTGCCACAAGGCTCCTGAAAGCAGGCACACCCGATGAATTAGTAGGTGCAATCAATACATTCTTTGCTGATTGAGTATTGAGTGATACGGCAAAAGTACCTGCTGTCGTAATTTCTGCGGGAGTGACAGAGAAAATGTTAGGCATCGTTAGTTTTACACTTGTAACCGTTCCTCCACCTCCACCACCTCCGAAAGATGCAATGGGAATCCATGCTGTCCCCGACCCGTATGTCTGGCATAGCACATATTCAGCGTTGCCAATAACGTCGAATTGTGTTAAAAACATCACACGGTCATAATCAGTCGCTCCGTATGTTATTTCAGTTCCCCTAATGGGGTGTACCGTTGCGTATGCCACGTTTCTCTCAATTGCCGGATTTCCGCCTGTGGTAAATAACGCCTTTATATGATATTGCCCTGAACCGGTTGTAGTCATATAGGTTGTCTGCAAACCTTCGACTATCTCAGTTCCGCTTGCAGTTGTCTTTATACTTAAAGCTGTAATCAGCTGCCCGGCTCTGTGAATATTCAGGGAGCCTGTCATTGTATCTCCGGCTTTGAGTACATAAGCACTTCCTCCTGAACTTGCGTCAATGGCAGCCCTTACAGCAGCTTCGGTAGGCACAACCAAATGACTTGCAGTACCGGCAGCCCTGACGTCGGTAACAAGGTCCTGAAAGGTCAAAATACGAAACTCCTGCGAGGGCGTTTTCATGAACAAGCCTGTTGCTTTCGCCCCAAGCCCAAGGTAGCCGGTTTCAGGGGTGCCAAGTGTAGAATGAACAAGCAGCTCAAGCTGATTCAAAAATCTTTTTCCTGACATGGTTATCCGATTATGGTTACCTGATATTTATTGGCAGTTGGAGCTGTGTTGAACGAAATAACTACTGATGTGGTGTTGGGAATTGTCACTTCAACCTCTACAATGTGAAAGGGTGTTGCGGTATCGCGTACCGAAACAACAACATTTGATGTTGCCAAACCGTGCGTAATGGTATAGCTCGTTGCAGAAGTTGAAAGCAACTGGGTGTACTTGCGGGCTCCGGTTAATGTGCCACTGGTTCCCAGCAAAGTTTTGAGGGTTGCAGGAGTAACCGCTCTGACAGCATCGGTTCCGGCATTCACCTCTGCCTGAGTTGCAAGTTCAATCAAACCTGTTCCGGTTTCCGTGGCCGGGCGGTTGTCGAGGGTATGTTTCAGGCCCTGCGGATGTACTGCCCGTGTATTATCTGTCCCTGTGAGCGTTTCAGCATTGGTTGCCAGCTCAACAATACCTTTTGCCGTTTCGGTGGCATCGACAATATCAGGTATGTTTTTATTCACAAGCGTCCAGTGTGCAAGAGTTGTCGGGTCGTCCTGTTTGGCGACCAGCATATCCCCTACCTGAACGGCTTCAGTATAGAATGTGCCGGCAACAGTTACAACATAGGTATAACCTTGTTTAATGGTTCCTGCCGTTGGCGAGGTGTCGAGATTGGGCGTATTGGTTGCTGCATCATAACCGCCTTTGAAGACCAATGCTCCGGTTACAGCACTTTGCAAGGCAGAAATCAGCCCGTCAATTTTACTCGCCGACCATAGGTTTGTGGTTGTTGCCAATGCATCGTTCAATGCCCTGTGAATTTCGGCTGTGCCTATGTGCGTATCAATCTGAGGGTGGGTATTCGTACCTATGTTTAAAAGGTTGGTATGGTTAACCTGTGCAAACTGAGCCGTTGTAGCAGAAGTAGCAACAAGGGCGTGTCCTGCCGTAGCCCCAGACATAGTATGATCGGCACCTAATCCGGTGTTTGTTGCAAGAACGTGAGAAGCCACAGAAGCAGCGTCCCCTAAGTAAACCCATATCGTGCCGGTATAATACCCAAGTTTACCAATAGTCGTATCAAAGTAAACCTGCCCAGCTACGGGGCTCGATGGGGCTGTAGCAAGATTTTCAATTCTTGCTTGAGTTAATTGGTTTTTGACCAGATCGATGTCGACTAAAAAGATTTTTTTTGCCATGATTGTTTAGTTTAAAAGTACGTACCCAGCGAATGCTGCGGAAAAGTTTAAGGTTACGTTATTGTTATTTATGTGAATTATTTCTCCTTCAATTTCATTTCCCGAGGTATCAACGATTGTTACTGAAGGGATTTTATTCAGATTGTGACTGATGTTCCACTGGGTAGAAGGGATTCCCTGATTGAATATAAAATGTTTATCTGCGGTTATATCCTTCCACAGGTAGTCAAAATCATTGTCAGATGCTTTTGTGAGCGCCTGGCCTGTGGTTCCTCCTTCAGGGTTAACCCCATTCTCACCGGCAGCCTGAACGCCTGTATCAAGATCGCCTATCCACCAATTTCCATTTTCCCCGATAAAAGGGGTTAAGCCATCTTCTCCATCAATGGAGGGATCGCCATTGATAATTACGACTTCTTTTACTCCGTTTTCATTTTCTTTAAGGCCGAATAAAATACCATCGCGAATATTCCATGAGAAGGTGGATGGATCCATCGAGTTAATCGAGGGAACCTTCCCGGGTATTTTGCTTAGTATAAATTTTAAAAGGCCCATTATTCAGTTTCTACGTATTGTTTGATTGAGTATTCGTACTCAAATTCAGCGAAAAAGATATTTGTTGAATCTTTTTTGCGCAGGATTTTGGAGTCATGAAAAACGATCTGGTAAAGGTTGCTGCCTATAATTTCATAGACTTCTTTGCTTTCAAAGAATTCGGCAAGCCAGAAGATTGTATCGGCTGAAACATAGCCTGTCCTGGCGGTTATGTATTCAGATGTTTTTATGAATCCTGTTTTTTTGTTGGGTAGCTCAAGCAGGCCAGGGGACTGTTGATCCACATTGATGTAATCATATTCGCTTGTCAATTCTGATATTCCTGTTGCCAGGAATGTATCGTAGCCGGCCAGCGAATTGGCAAAAATAAACTGACGTTCTGCCAGGTTAATTTTGTAATCCATCAGGAAGGTCTTTGTCTGACTTACTTCTTCTGTCAGATTCATTACTGTAACATCATAAGATTCCAGTATTTTCCCCGGGTGGTTCTGGGAAATATAATATCCCAGGTTCAGGATGGAATAGCCTACTGAAAACTCGATGATGTTATAGGCATTTATTTCCACTGTTTGTTGGGCCGGATAATAAACATTCGTGGTATTATCCGTAAAGTAAAGGTTGACTTTCAGGTTTAAGAATTTACCTGTCTGGGGCAACCAATAAACGAGGAAATAGAGTTTTTGAATTTGTTCTTTTTTTGTTTGGATTGAATCGGGAGAAAAAGTCAAAAATGATTTGGCGGATATTACCCATTGAAGAAATGAGGTATACTGCGCATAGAATGAGTTTTTCTTCCATTCTGGGATTTTCCCTTTAACTACGTATCTCTGTTCTAATGTCGTATGATGCTGGGAGTTTTCACCCCAGGTTTCATTGATCAGCAGTTTATATTGTTTACAAAGATTCGGCCTGATTGACCAGGGCACATTTCCCTGTTCGGGGAAATGGAACTGTTTTGTTTGCTGCAGACCGGAGATAAAGTAATCTGATAAATCAACATCGGCCGTCCCAAGGGGGGCAGGGTAAAGCACTTCTCTTCCGAGGTAGATATTATTAACCGAATAATAAGGATCAATATAAACACTGATATTTTCTGTCCCTGTTGGCAGGTCTGTGGCAATCCGGAAAATCATCGGATTATCACAAAGGGCTACAATCAGGGGTTTTTTAATGAAAGTAATCATGTCTGTTTTTTGACAAATGAAATGGAAAAAAAAGCAAGATAAAAAGACAAATCAGAGGGATGTTTTTTCCTCTATGTCATGAAGTCTTGTCATGATTCTTTCGAAGTCATTCAGTATGAATTTTGTTTTTATTCCTTTTTCAATCTGGTTATTTAACGCCCTCAGCACATCAACCAATGATTTATCATCATTGAAAATGTGATCGGGCGATGATTTTGAAGATGTGTTTGCTGTTGTGGAAGAGCCTGAGTAAGCTGATTCTTTATTCAGCCTTATGCCTTCAAGGACTCTTTCAAAAGCAATTACTTTAGGAAGAGATCTCATCCACTCAGGAATTACATATTCGTTTGCGTGAACGAGCCCTGCGAGAGCCCCTTTTTTATCTCTGAGGCTGAAACCTGGGCCTGTTGGTCCCCCTTCGTAAAACTGAGGCATGGGTTGTGCAGCAATTACCGCTGTCTGCAATCCTGCGGCAACTCCGGCGGTTATCACACTGGGGGCGTTCAATGGCCAGAAAGGAGGGGCTGATAAAGCACCGGCAATGGTCAGGGCACCTCTGACGAGGCTCATGATAATGTCAGCCCGTTTTTGTTTTATCCATTGCTTTTCTTTGATTTTTCTTTCCTGCGCCTGATATTTTTTATCAATAGCAGCTTTTTGTTCTTCTGTTAAATTTTTGTTTGACAATTCCTGTTCACGCATTTTATCAAGTCGGATTAATTCGGCGTCTGTTTTTGCGTTCAGTGAATTGACAAAAATGTTATAACCGGCATCAGCGGTCTGATAAGCAATGTCGAGGGCCATCTTTTTGTAGTCCTGGTCGAGTTGTTTTTTATTATCGATATTTTGCTCATGCCGTTGCTGTTCTGCTGTTGTTCTGTTGATGTCGGACTGTGTTTGTTCTTCTTTAAGTTTTTCCTGATTTTTATAATATCGTTTAGAAGATTCTTCGATGGATTTGTAGAATTCAGTGAAGGATTCATTTTCTTCTTCCCTGAGGCCTTCTGAGGCATCTGTCAATTCTGCAAGGTATTGGCTGACATTGCCATTGGCAGCTACAATACCATCAATAACCTTTTTCTGATTATTGAGGTTTGTCAATACCTTACCTGCTGCCTGGGAGGAATCATAATCGCCTTCGGTTATGAATTCCTGCATTTTCTTTGTTGCATCGGAGATTGCCTGGGAAAGAATCTCATAGGAAGTTGCTCTTTTAGTTGCAGCATCTTCATCGTCTTCACTGGCAACCGTAAGTTGTTTATTAACTGCAACAAGTTTTTTATTGATGCGTAAATAGTTGTTTGAACCTATAAAAGTATTTTTCAAAGCGATGGTCAATAGCCTGGATTTTTCTTCGTATTCATTCATTGATCTGGCGTTAATTTTATCAGCCAGGGCTTCGGCATTAACAATTTCATTCAGTTCATCTGCTTTATCGTTTACTTTTCCCATTTCTGCTTCCAGCTCTGTCAGCAGATTTTTGAGGGGTGCTATTGCTTTTTGTGCATTGATAAGGCCATCCAGATAGTTGGCTTGATCGTCACTTTTAACTGTAGATTTTGGGGAATAAAAAGTGTGTGCGTTTTTAAATTTTTGCCATACTGTTGCTTCGTTATTAGCTGCGTAAACGACTGCCATGTGAGCCTGCAGTTCCAGTATTTTCATTTTGGTCATAAACTGGGTTAGTTCAATTTTATCTTTCAGATGTTTTTTTTCTTCATTGGATAATCTGGAAAGTCTGTCAAGTTGTTTGTTAATTCCTTTTAAAGCTTCTTTCCTGTTTTCAAGTGCTGTACCATAATAATTTTCTGCCCTGGTAAGTTGTTTTTGAAGTTGAATTTGTTTTTCAGTGTTTTTGCTGTAATACTTTATGGCAACAATCATGGCGGTTAATGCTACAACTAAAGCACCGATAGGGTTTGCTGCAACTGCTGCATTCCAAAGCCATTGGAGGGTTGTTGCAATTTTGGTGATAACATTCCCTTTCCCTTTCCAGATGACAAGCATTTGCTCCTGGAAAATAAGTGCTTTCAGAACTATGGCTTCTTTGATTCGTAAACCTATTCCCCTTTGCAGCAAGGCATATTCGAAGATGGTAGTAGCTATGAGTTTGAAAAGTGCGATGTTGTAATAAAAATAAGCAGCACCCAGCATCATGATCAGGTTTTGATGTTCCCTGAATATTCTGGGAACGGCAAGGATGGCTTTGATAAAATAATTAAAAGCTTTTGTTGAATGAGTAAGCATTGGAGCAAGTTTTTCCCCGAGTTCCCGGGAAGTCATGGCCATGCGGTTCCGGGCACGTTCAAGAGCCGATCCATGGGTATCGGTATTAATTGTAGCTTGTTGAAATGCAATATTTGTCCCGGTTACATTTTTCTCAAACTCTTTATATGTATCGACGCTGGATGATAAAATCTGTGCTGCCACATAAGCCCGAAGCCCGAATATCTTTACCATTTCAGCAGTGGATAAACCTTTTCTGCTAAGGTTTTCCAGAGCCTGAGTCATACCAACCAATTTTGGGTTGATATCGTCTGAGGCAATCTGCATTTTCAGAAGGGCTGTTTTTAACATCTGTCCTGCGGCAGCTCCTTTGATACCTTTAAGGGAAAGTGTTTCGATCAGGGCAATGGACTGTTCCACGGAGATGTTTGCGTTGTCGGCCACTGCTCCGAATTTGGTCATGGATTCGGAAATCAGGGGGATAAAAGCAGCTCCGTATTTTGATCCGGCGGCAAGTGCATTGATATACCGGTTTGCTTCACTTGCCTTTGCTGAAAACTGGTTCATTGTCACGGCAAGGGATTCAACGGCTGAAGTCGCATCCATGCCGGCTGCTGCTGAAAGTGTAAGTGCTGCCTGGGTAACCTGATCGAGTGCTTCTTTATTTTTAAGCAATTCAGGCTTATTACTACCCATCATTTTATAAGCGTCAACAATGGATTGGGCACTGTTTACGATTTTGATTCCTGCATCTGTCCCTTCTTTGGCCAGCGTTTTTGCTTTTTCGGCAAGCCAGTCCAATTCCCTTCCGACAAGACCTGTAAGGGAGCTCAGCCCTGCGACTGACTGTTCAAATTCATGGGCGATGGTAATTAATTTTCTGAACCCGGCAATGAGTCCAACCAGTCCGGCAACGGCGGTAGCAACCATTGTGAAATACATTGAAAAAGCTGAAGACAACCGTGAAAATGCGGTTCCGGTTTGAACTGCTGAAACTGTCATTTCAGCACGGACAGAAGCAAGAGCTATTTTTACCTGTCTGAGCTGCGCTGTTTTGGAAGCCAGGAGCATCCTTTCTTCTTTGGTTGCTCTGTTGGCGTTTTGTATTTGTTTGGTCAGGGTATTCTGAGCCCTGCTCAGGTCCCTCACACTTGAACCGTTAAGGTTTTTGAGCACAGTATTAAGGTCAAAAGTGGATCTTTTGGCCTCGTCTATTTTCTTTTTGACTCCATCAAACTCGCGTTTTTTATTCTCAAAACCGGCCTTATCGCCTTTTAGCTTAAGGCTGTTCATTTCGCCTTTAAGCATATTGGCTTCTTTGCGGAGTCTTTTTAGTTCTTCTCCTGCTTTCTTACCGTCCAGGTAAACCGTTGCTCTGGCGGTTTCAGTTGTATTTGCCATATAAAAATTATATGTGGCAAATAAATAACTGGTTTACAGGATAAGAAAGGACAGTATCTGTTACGGGTTAGAATTAAAGCTCAGGGAGGTATCACTGATTGTTTCTGTGATTGCCAGTGCCCCGGAGTGAGCATAATTCTTAGCCAGGATAAATTTTAGTTTTGCCACTTCGGTATAGAACACGGGGCTATACCATTTTTTAGGCCTTCTGCGGTTTCCTGTTTCGTTCCCTCCCAGGGCACGATCTGACTTCAAGGAAGAAACGGAGCCAAGGTCCACCCCTTTCCCAACGCCCATATCTGAAAACTTTCCGTAATAGTGGAATGAAAAAGTAACTTTGGCCGCATCACCGGCGGATTGTGCAAACAATTCACGCGAAAGGCTGTCTTCCAATTGCTGCGAATAGCCGATTTGAAGCATTGATATTTTTTTATGCCATCGTTCCAGCACGAACGTAGACCAGGCATCGATCGTTTTATTCAGATCAGGATTGCCATTCATTTGCATCATATTTAGTGTCATACACGGTTGGCAGGGTGAATGAGAATTCAATGCCAAAAAGATTATCAAAAATGGGTCCGAGTGAGTTATATACTATTTCGTTCCGGTCAAAGTTTCTGAGGCCTGACAGCTCCTGATCCATCGGGAGTTTACAGTCCGTAAGTTTGTCAGCGGTCATTTTGCTGACAATACTTCTGAAAATTGACTGGCAGGTATTCATCACAGCATTTCTGTTGCTGGAGCTCATGTCCACTGAAGGCATGAGTATTAATACCTGGTAGAACTGCACATCAATGAGGTTTGACGATAACTGATCGATAAACCGGCCATCTTTTTTATCGATGGCAATGATGGCAGGATATTGGGCGACTGAAAGTGAGGTTATCAATCCTTCCAGCTGCAGGAAGGTTGTAGCCGAGAAAAAGTGTTTGTTGGTTTCGCTGTGTGAAACTTTCAAAAGCTTCCCGGCCAATTCTTCGAAGTAAGATATATGGTCATAGATCATTATCGGGTTCTTTTATTTAATTTTTCCATTTCGTTTTGTTGTCTGGCAAATTCATCGATGCAAACCATGGTGTCTATCAGATAGGCGGATCTGACGGATTCATGTTTGGTAACATCATTATTTGCCAGGCCATTAACCATTTTAAGAAATAGGAAGAAAATATCTTTTTCATTGTTTGATTTTTGGCTGGATGAGTTGGGGAATCTGGAAGAAAGGAATCTCCGGCAACCACTATAAAAAAGGTATATCGCCTGTTTTATATGCGGGGGGATGGTGGCAGCTTTTTCAGCTGAAGAATTTACGATGCCATCGTCAAATTTCACACGGATATCATCAGAAGCCGGAACGGCTGATGCTGGTCTCCACAGTGTGGCCACCAGCCTGTCAAGGTGTATTTCTTCCTGAGTCTTATGGTACTGAAAAAGCGATGTTTCCGCTCGGATATATTCATCCGTTTTCAGGTTGGTAACGGCGTTAGCCGGACCATACCATAAGGTATTCCCTACGTTTACAGGACCGATAATATTTTTTGTCAGGCGACTTGACAAAACATATTGATTTTTGTCATTGTCCTGGTCAATGTCAAAAAGGAAATCAAAAGAATGGCAGATTTCCAGCAGATCATCAGACGAAATAAGATAATTTTTCTTTTTGCCTTTTTTAAATAAAAAAAGGGTTTCTGCTTCATCCAAAATTTCCGGATTAATGGCAATTTTAATTCCGGTTACAAAAAGGAACAATTTAAAGACGAAGTCGATATATCCATGATTGTAAAGCGAAAGGAATCCGATTTTTAACAATTCATCAATGGAGAGTTCATTCCAGGAACCCGGAATTAAGAAAACATCCTCGTTTATCTTAATTTCTCTCATTGTGAATTGTTTTGTCTTTGATTATCCTGGATATAAATGGCGATTCTTCTTAATTCTTTAAGGATTTTATTGGTATCGTAGGATGTTTTGCAAAGCTGTTTCTCCAATGAAATCATTTGATTCTTCATTGATTGAGTTTCCCTGATTACTTTAAGAAATTGCGATTTCATAATTAAATTCTCATTTCTCAGGGAGTTGATGTCAGTTTTAAGTATGGCATCCAAATCCTTACTGAGGTCTCGCCAGATGGTATTCAGTTGTTCAATTTTAAGTCCTTCTGATCTGGAAGCAAAAGGTTTTTTCTTCCTATGGAGAAAAAATGCGACAATCAGAAGCAGAATTGAGGGCAGTAACGAAATTATGAGAATATTCATATTGCTTTTGGATTTAAAGGCCGGCAACAAAAAAAGCATTATCCTCTGAATTCTCGTAGGACTGATAAGATCGGTCCGCGATGAAAAGCGAAAGCTGGTAAAGTGGGTAAGCTTCCGGAGTTGCATCCAGTATTTTACGGACTTCTGCCAGGTAATGATCTGCAGTAAGCTTATGTTTCAGGTCAATTTCTGAAGCTGCAACATAATTGGCGATGGCTCTTTTTATCATCGGCAGGATCACATGGTGTTGCTGTTGCAATGTATTGGAACGGATTTCATCCCTGATTAAATCTGCAAGGGGTTTGCTGATTACCGGTTCAATTTTAAGAATTTCGATATCATCCATGATGTTTCGGAAATTCATGAAGCGGAGCCTGCTTTTGTTGATATTCACATACTTATCAAATTCTTCTGCCGAGTTGATAAAGTTGCGAAGTTGCAACGTGTATGCATCGCTGTTTTCCCAGCCGGGGTAGTCGTCTTTGTTTAGTTCCAGGAACCGGAGCAGGGTTTCAATGGCATCCCAGCCATCTGATTCGAGTGATGAAACAAAGCGGTTAACTCTTTCTTTTGAGGCCGGGGCAATATTTTGATTACTTACTACGCCAAATCCTGCATCTGTCAATTTGAGATCCATGTTCGGAGCTCCAAGGAAGAATGCAAATTTGGCGATTACCCTTTGAGCATAAGGAAGCAGGTTCTCCATCTCTGAGCCATTTATGGGAGGATCAGGTGGAGTGGCTACCGGAGCGTTGTAATACGTGAGCAATTCATCTGTAAGAGAATTGCCGAGTATATTGCGTAAATATTTGCTGATGGCTTCTTCCTGGTAAGGGAATAAGGTAGAAACAATATATGTGGAATCAACTTTCAAATAAAGTTGAAGCTCAGCAATGGTTTTTATTAATATTTTCATGATATGGTTTTTTTGGATCCTGTTCCTTCGTCCAGGGTGGTGAGCACAATATTGGGAATGTTAAACTGTATTTCTTCAGGCCAGTTGTTAATGGCTTTGATAAGGTACAAAGGGAAGAGCAGTCTGTCTCTTATGGGTTTCATCAGGGCTTGCTTGATGATCCATAGTTCCCTGGCTTCTGTCCCGTTAATTGTTTTTGCTTTTCCGGGAGAAGATCCAATCAGGGAGGGATGCACTCCCAGGGCATAACTCATGATGTTGCTTGCTTCTTCGGAGTCGTCGAGATATTCACCACCTTTAAAGTGGTTTTCGAGGACCGTTATTTTCATTCTTCTCAGTTCTTTTCCTTCGGGCGAATAGCGGACAAAGGATATCACCGATTTCCCGGAATTCCTTTGATTTCCAAGGAATTTGTTCAGGTCGGTATATTCTTTTTTTATCCTGGCTTTTTTCGCCTCGTCTGTGGTGATCCCTTCATCGGCAAAGATGCGGGGGAAATAGTCTTCCGAGAGTTCGACATGATATTTGATAACCATCTGGTTATCCATCAGGGCGTTTTTAAACTCCGGAATTTTGCAGGAGTAATCATACCATCCGGATTCAAATATTGAAAACCAATAAGGTTTTTGATAATAGGATCTTCCCGGGGTCGGGAATCCAAGGGGTATGATAAACCTGTATTCCTGCAGATCTTTTTTTACACCTTTATCATCCGGCAGCAGGCCTGTTCTTGTTTTCAAGTCGCGAAGCGGCCACCGGTTATCCAGTACCGGAGAAATGTCAACGTCTTTCTCCAGGTCAACCTGCCCTCCCCATTTTGCACTATAAAAATGATTTGCAATAATTGCTGTAGCGGGGTCCATAACTTCCCATCTGGAAAATGTTGCCTCCTTACTTGAGAGGCCGACAATTTTGCGGGGGGAGTCCCGGTTAAATATTATTTCCGGAAAAACATTATAAAAGCAGCAGATATCGGTTGCCTGTTCAAGCAGGTAACCATTGATATCGTTTTCCTCGAAGAAGGTATTGATTTCCTGAACATCATTACGGAGAGTAAATGTTTCCTTTCCGTCAATGATGTCACGGTTCCCATAGACAATGCCTGCGCCATAAACTGCCCGGATGTTAAATTCTATTCCTGAAGAAACAACCGGATTGGCATATATTTTGGCAATGGTATCTGTGGGAAGTGTGTTGTTTTCTCCCCAGGGAACAATACCGAGGTAGGGTTTCTTCTTAATGGTGACAGCTTGTGGTAGTGTTTCAGGATCTGCCATAAAATTCCGTGAGCTTTTCTGAATGGTAACAGCGGCCTTTACCCCTGGGAGGTAGGCGCTGCTGTCACCGAGAATGATAATGTTTTTGTTTTTCATCAGAAAAAGACCTCCTGGCCATTGAATTCTACAATTGATATGATATGAATTTTGCGGACCTGAAGCGATGGCAGAAAAAGAAGATTACATGTTTTACCTTCATTATAACTTGAAGTGCAGACTGCTTCTTTGACATTCACTATTTGTCCGGTTGACATTTTGATGAATTTAAGTGAGAAAGGAATCCTTTGTTTCTGAGGATCTTTTCTTTCCATCAAAGTGGCAAGTTTCGATATATGAATCATGTCGCAAAAGTGACATTCTCAGGACTGAATCGAAAGGACAAAAAATGAAGTTATTTAATGAAAATGATTAAAAATCATCCTGAATCATCGTTAATCAGGCCAAAACCTTGCATTTCAAAGGTTTTGTAAAAAATGAAAGCCGTTTAAAAAATACCGCATCACTTCTGCTGGTATAGATTTTTTCAACGGCTTACCCATAAACGGCATGTCGGCTGAGTCCGATATGCCGCCGCAGGGTGCATACCCATACGCTCTGTGGAGCGCTTGGGTAGCAAATGTTTACAGTTTTTGGATTGTTACTTTTTTGATTTTCACCGCCTGCACCCCCGCCGAACGCTTTTCGCGTTCGGCGGGGGTGCAGTGTACACCCGCTCCGCCCTGTGAATGTTTTGCAGCAACAAACCTTTAAAACTGATGTTATATGCTGCCGATGTGCATATTTGAGCAGGATTTGAGTTGATCAAAAATCAAAGCCTCTCAGCAGGATCACATGTATTGACATGTGATCAGTGTTGAGATAAAAGGCAGCAGTGCAAATCGCAACGTAGTGGAGATAAGCTGATGCCGACCGGTGCCTCTGGCGAAGATCATGTGGTAATGGTTTGGTAAGCCCGAATAACTCAGGAAAAAAATAGAAAGGAGGCGTGTTGTTGGCGACGAAGGAGGCAGGAAACTAAGGCGAACGATCTATTTTTCCCCTGAGCCAATAAGTTTTTTGCGCCGTGAATGTTAAGCAGGGCGAATAAAAAAAAGACTCTTGCCTTGTAGCGAAGTGAAGAGGCATGTGTCTTTGGCCTGGCCGCAAAATATTTATTGGTTATGAATTTACTTACAGGCTGTATGAATCGAACGCACAAAAAAAGGGGCGAAAGCCCCTTCCCTGTTTATTCTTTTAACCACCTTTCAAAATCTTCGTGGAACTGTTTAGAGTCATACCGTCTTAACAACAAACCAACAGTTTGTTTCCTGTGTGCTTCAATGATATCAGCAACACTACAGAAGCGATAACGTTCCTGGTCTGTCAGGTAGAACAGCTGTTCCACAACGGAATCAACATCTATAGCAGCATAGACGTTGTTCAGGTGTTGTTCGTATTTGATTTTGTTTTTCTTCATCACTGATAAACCTCAGCAATATTAAGAAATTCCCTTTGATGTTTATTAAGATCTGATAGTTTAATTACAAAGACCGGAGTTTCATCATCGGGATTAAACAATGATTCAACATCATGGACAGGGATATCTTTGAAGTAATCATCGTAATCTCTTTGTAAATCGTGGTTAACAAGGATGTTGTATTCATTTGGATAGGCAACGCAATGACGCCAGTGATCCTTGAATACAGAAAAGCAAACAGCTCCGGTGTGCATCAGTTTCCCTGTGTATTCCATGCCGGTAATGACGCCTGCATTTGTTAAGTCTTTGCCAGGCTTAGTGATTTTGAAATAAACGTATTTCATAAAAAAGCACCCATGCCCTTGGGATTTGTTTAGGGATCTGGCACCCCGTTTAAGAACAAAGAATTTCAGTTTGTTTGGTAAAAATGTAATAGTGAAAACTGTCAAGGCTGGGAAACCTTAGCATGAAATGTACCTGGGAAAAGGTGAGTTCTGAAAGGTTAAAGTACCTTTCAATCTGAGGAAAGCGGGCCACCAGAATTCTCAGGTCAAGTTTACTTGGCTCGAATCTGAGGCCATGTTTTGAGTTACCTAAAGTGTATATTGAATTGACAGAATTTCCTGTTGATTCAATATAATTCTTCAGATACTTTAAAGTAATTCCGGTGGTGAATACATCATCAACAATGATGTAATTCCCATCAGAAACCTGGCCGGAATACTCCGGGAGGAATAGCATGCGCTCGGCCATTGAATTGCCGGTTTTGCTATTCATTAAAAATATCTTATCGTTTAATTTCAGGTTGGATTCCTGTGAAATACGATAAGCAAGAGCAACAGGAATCTGGTTGCCGGTTATTTTCTGAACCGGACAGACATATCCTGAAAATAAAGAAAAACGGGAAAAGTTAAGCTTAAGGGAATCAATGAGCTTAAGTGCAGCAATCAAATTGCCCGAATGTGCTGCTTCATAAAATGGGCTTGACATCATTCGGCTACAATTTGACAGCCGTTTAATGCGTGTGATTAACATAAAAAAGCACCCATGCCCTTGGGTTTTATATTGGCTTCTGGCTCGCCTGATTTAAAAAAAAGCCCCGCCTTAGCGGAGCTTAATGATTATTTATAGTTTTCGTTGTAATCTTTCTGCCAGTCTTCGGCACATTTTATCCAGGATTCGGCATGAACAAATGAGTCTTTCATTGATTCTCGGACAGCATCTTTATCCCTGCAAATATGATTTGCAAGTTTGCAAATGGCATCAATAACGAATGCCTGATTTAATGGCGAAGACCATTGCATATAGTCGGTTACAAATTCGATGTTGGTTTTCTGTTTTTTAGTTTTAGAATTTTTCATTTTATTAATATTTTGAGTTGATAAAATTGTAATTGGTTTGGATCCAATCACAAAGAATTTTTTGGTTTGTAGAGTCAAGGCTTAGAAACCATCGGAAGAAAGCATTAAAGTCGCAGTAGTCTTTCTTGCTTTGAGCTACAAACATTAAAAACTTACTCTCAAGATGATCGGCCAGGTGACCAGACCAGACGTAATGAATAAAATTTGGTTGAAAATTGGCCGAAAAATAGACCAGGTTAATCATAGAAAATGTTTCTTTTTTCATAATAAAAAGTAGCCCATGCCCTTGGGACTTATTTTGGCTTCTGGCACGCCAATAAAACTAAACACAACCGAAAACAACAAGGACAGAAGGAAAACCATGTTCACACTTTCCATCAGGTTCAACCTGGCAGCCATAAGAGCAGCAGGCAGGGACAATGCTTGACCATCTGAAATCATCAATCATTTCTTCAAATGAATCATAGCCTTCAAACTTTGCTGTTTGAATAAGAGAAATTTGGATAGCTGTATCCCATTCAGACATAAAAAAGTACCCATGCCCTTGGGATTTATATTGGCTTCTGGCACGCCGTTTAATTATTCAGTAACTATTTTAACTTTTGAAACATCAACAATCCAGTCGGGCATTTCTTTGGAAAAGGAAAAACCGTTGTTTAACCAAAGAAAATTTGCAGCAAAGCCATCCCCGGACATCAGTTGCATTTTCATCATGATGTATTCGGCGGTTTTTCTGCTGACAATTGGAAATCCTTCAAGTCTGGTATTTGATTTGAAGTTTGGTAATGCGAATTTGTAAAGCCTCAAAAGGGCTGAAACAATTTCATTATCAGTGCAGCCTACTTCTTCAAAAATGTTATCAATACATTTCTGATTTAATTTTATGAAATTCTTTTTCAAGTGGTTTACTCCTGCCCTGGAGATTCATTTCGGCCTCTGGCTCGCCATTGTTAAAAAATGTTTGTAAACAAGAAATTCAATATCCTTATTACGGATATATGGGATAACTGAACCTCTCAGAAATATCTTGAATTGATCAGTCCGGAAAATGTATTCGACACAGTAAAAGAAAAAATGGGGATTCATAATTTCTTTGTTGACAACAATACCAACAGAGTTAGGTATTGGATCTCTAAGAGGCTTACCGGCATTCAGTCCTTTAAGCTGAATGTAAAAATCGGGATCCTCTTTGGAAAAGGTGAAAATTCTTGGAGTATAAAACATTGGGGGTGCCCCTGCCCTGGGGTCTTTATTTTGGCACCCTTCGACTTCGCCTGCCTGGATGTTCAGGCAGACAGGCTCAGGGCTGGTCTGGCTCGCCGGTAATTAAATTTTCACAATTCTGAGATGCTTGTATTTAGCACACTCAATCATGTTTGCTGTTCCAGGAGATTTCCCATCCCAGAAAGCAATTACATGGGTGCAGTTTTCAAGCATCTCGGCATTTCTGAGCATACCGGCTTTTCTTCCGTGTTTCTGCCAGTCTGCCCGGTAAACTGTGATAGGTATTTTCATTTCAGAAGCAAACCTTTCGGCCAGCTTATCAGTCCCGGCTGCACCTCCGGAAATGATGGTATACCCGTATGAGCTGGAAAGAAAATAATTGCATCGTTCCTTCAACAGCTCATAATTGTTAAAAGAACGAGAGCCAATAATAGCTACTATCATAAGATTTGCCTCTGCCCTGAGGACTTTGTTTATGGCTGGCTCTCCGTGACTTAGATTTTAAGCCACTACACACTGGAACAAAAATTAAGAAGTCAAGTGTTAGGGTCTGATTTTTTGTCAGACATCAGATTTATTAACCTTTAAAAAAATCTGAAAGAACACTTGAAGCATACAGCCAGAAACAGGAGGATTTGGACAGAAGAAAAGAACAGCCCTTTTATATTTTTGTGAAAGTAAATTTCGAAAATCTAAGTAAGAGAGAGAGGGAGAAGGTGGGATTAAGCTCTGCGAAGGAGGCGTAAAGACGACTGAGTGCGAGAGGGATTGCAGCGGCATCCTTTTTTGCCCTTTGCAAAAAAGATACAGCGAAAAGCCCGGTCAGCGCCCTTTAGCTGACTCGCCCAAATTAAAAACAAGGGATTTATTATTCGTCTGGTATTACATATAGTATCAATAACAGATTATCGAACATGAAAATCAATGACAAAAAAAAGGGGCGAAGCCCCTTAGTTTAGTTCAGTTCCCGGTAATTCCGGTACCAAAGGTAAATTTCTTCTTTTGTCATGAATAATTCATAATTCTCGTCGAATATCGCGATCATAAATAATTCGAAATATTCCCAGGCTGTTTTTTCCAGCCTTTTTTCTTCTTCTTTTTCTTTCTGTGTCATGGTATATGAGTTTAAAAATTATATGTTTTTTCAAATAATACCTACGAAAAATGTCAAGGGGGTCGGGTCAGGTTTTACTTTTTTCAAAACCTGAAATTCACCCTTGTACATTTTGTCTTCAGGAGGTATTATACCTTTGCATATAATTTTAGCTCATGAACCCTTGACCAGGAAGGAATTAGAAGAATGGATGGAGAAACAGCCTCCTGGGAATATCGGAATATATGATTGAGATATACCAATGAGATGGGATTATGAATTATGACAGCAGAAGAAACTTTGGTAATGGAATCGGGAATTGAATTAAACCAGGGGTCTTTGTTCTTAAAGGGAATTATTTCCCATTTGTTTAAAATGAAAATTGAGATGACATAAAAAAACCCCGACTTGCGGGGTTTTTTTTTATGCAGCCTTATTGCTGCGTGGTTTTCTTGTTTTTTTTGTTTTTGGAAGCGGAAGTTCCGGTTCAGATACTTCCTGAGGGATTTCTTCTTCTACAATTTCCTGAGTGGTTACCCATGCAGTGTGGGTCCTCCCCCACTCGTCAGCCTGTTTCATTTTGCTGGTTTCAAATGAAAAGTATTCTATCCCATTTTTTTCATACTTGTATTTTTCAATCATCTCCAACGAGATTGTGAATTTGATACTGAAGCTTGTTGCCGGCTTTCCTTTTCCTACATAATTTCTTTTGTATTCTTTTTTAGTTTTCATGGTACTTGGTTTTAAGTGAATGAATGCTTGCGATTAACATAAGCAGTTCTGAAAATGTCAAGGGGGTCGGGTCAGGTTTTCCTTTTTTCAAAACCTGAAATTCACCCTTGACATACCTCTTGGGGTTTCAGAATGCGTTGTAGCTTTGCATTTGTATTCACGGGGAACAAGTGCTATGAAAATGGAATGCAATCAGAAATTCAGGCAAAGGGAAGCTGGCACAATTCAATTAAATTTCCGGTGGGGATGTGAAATACATGAAAAAATAAGGGAGCAATATTTCTTGAAACAGCAGAAGCAGGCCCATGGGGAGGAACCGCATGGGTAAAACCATTCAGAAATCGGGAAGAAATAAGAAAGTATCGGAAACTTCTATTTCAAAAAAAACAAAGCACCAGCAATCAGGATAAATAAAACCCGTAAGGTGGTATATTCAGGGAATCCCGAACAAAAAAAAACCCGCCGTGGCGGGGCTTAATATTAATTTGCAAAAGGATTACCTGATCCATTATAAACTTCTTCATCAGCAGCTGATGAAAGGAAATCCAGGTAATCCTGTTCTCCGCAAGGTAAGCAGTAAACATCTTTTAGCCTGGGCCAATAATAGGCTTGTTTACCTTTTGGAATCTTGCAGCCACATGTCATACACACAGATTCATATCTGGTGATTAATAATCTTGGATCATTTTTATAAGTTGACATAAGAAATGCCCCCTGCCCTGGAGGACTTTGTTTGTGGCACCCTTCGACTTCGCCTGCCTGGATGCTCAGGCAGACAGGCTCAGGGCTGGTCTGGCACGCCGGTTTAAATTTTTAAGTAATCAATCCATTATCAGCAAAGCTGTAATAATCTTCGCTGGAAAGAATAAGATGATCAAGCAAATTCATATCATGAAATTTTGCAGCGGAAGCAATCTTTGTTGTAAGGGCCTGATCAGCCTGGCTTGCTACCATAGTGCCTGATGGGTGATTATGTGCCAGGATAAAAGAACTTGCATGAGCTTTTAATGCTACTTGTAGCACATTTTTCGGATCACAAACAGTTCCGGCAGTACCTCCGGAAGAGATCATCTTAATACCCAGAACTTTGTTGCCATGATTTAAGAACATGGCATACATGCTTTCGGTGTAATCAATGTTTTCAAAGAAAGACCGGAAAATAACTTCTGCCTCTTTAGAGGTAGTTATTTTTGGTCGTTCAGAATTCTTAAGCTTTGGATTGTAGCTGATTTTGATTTCGGAAATAACAAATACATTTTTATTCATAAAAAAGTGCCCCTGCCCTGGGGTCTTGTATTGGCTTCTGGCACGCCGTTTATATTAAAATTTATCAATCAATTTAATCAACACATCTCCATGACATTCTAAAGGACTGCACCAGCAACCCAAAACTTTACCCTTCAGTTGGTGCAAGTCTTTTAGAAGGTATTTCCCTTCCCCTTCAGTAATCCATTTCTCATAAGCTGCAACGGCTTCAGCTCTACTTCCTACAATGAATTTAGCCGTTGTATTTTGCTTATGAGTAAATGGGTTACCCCACTTACTCCCACGTCCTATATACACGTCATAAGACTCAACCTTACAATGCACTACATTTTTCATAAGTTTCTCCTTTCTTGCTTAGATTTTAAGCAACAACAAACTGTAACAAAAATTAAGAAGTCAAGTGTTAGGGTCTGATTTTTTTGTCAGGCATCAGATTTATTAGACTTCAAAAAAATCTGAAAGAACACTTGAAGCTTACAGCCAGGAACAGGAGGAATTGAAGAGATAAAAAGAATAGCCCTTTTATATTTTTGTGAAAGTATATTTCGGAAATCTAAGTAAGAGAGAGAGGGAGACGGTGGGATTAAGCTCTGCGAAGGAGGCGTAAAGACGACTGAGTGCGAGAGGGATTGCAGCGGCATCCTTTTTTGCCCTTTGCAAAAAAGATACAGCGAAAAGCCCGGTCAGCGCAATTCAGCTGACTCGCCCAAAAGGAAAAAAATATAAAAGATTAATCTATATGTTACACTCCTGAAACGCTAAACAGAAAAATTATAAAAGCGCCAGCCCCATAAATTAAAATAAGCTCCCACCATTGCCAATCCGAAACAAGTTCTCTTGGATAGACAAGGTTTGGCAGTAAAGCAAGAAAATTCTTAATCCGGTTCATTAAGATTCAGTTTTATCCTATCCAAATACGGCTCAAGCGGATTCAGGGATTTAAATGTACGAAACTTTTCAATTTCATTAGCCTCCGGGTTGTACCATGCCTCAACATAAAAATCATCAAGACTGTACAAATTGATATCAAAACCCTCCTCAGACCGGTTCATAATGAACACTCCCTTGTCCCAAAGAATAAGGGCTTTATCGTCATTGGAAAGGATGTTGAAGTCGTAAATGCCCATTGGATATTTGCGCTGATTCTGATGTATAAAAATAGAAAACTATTTGAATAGTATATCAATAATTTGCTGATTTGTTAAAAGGCTTTATCGTATAAAAAAAACTCCATGGAAGGAGGCTCTATTGTTAACTCGACTTGACAAGGTGAAAAACCAAACCTTTTCAGGCAGGACAAATATAAGGATTTGGGAAGGGAAAAGCAAGTGGCAATGCGTAATAAAAGGAGGCCTACTAATCCATGAACTCTGATTTATATTCTAATCATTTACTCTAAAATAATAGGCAATGAATGGGTCTTCTTCTTCTATTATCTCTGAACTATAGTTTAAACTAGAACCAAGATATTTAACAATTAATGAATCATCATTTATTTTCAGGATTCTATATTCAAAACTTGTACCAGTGGGACTTTTATCTGGGTCTAAAAAATCTTCTGATAATAAATCATCACTAATAGAAAAAATGTAATCTGAGATTTGTATTCCTTGTGGAAGGTTATTTACAGAATATTCATACTTTTCAACCTTATGCTTATGTCCATTTTGGTATTCTACAATTGTGACATGATCAGGCCATTTTACATATTCCTTTTGACTTAACAGAACTTCTTTAGATTTAATAAAGTAGACTTTATCAAGTATCCATTTACCATTAATTAATAGATTATACTCTTTTTCTTTTTGAATTACTGATTTTGATTTGAGTATTCCTTCAGCAACTAATTTTTCTTCCGCTGCCTTTCTATCACTCACGGAAAAGTTACAAGAGGTTAAAAAAGTCAGGATTAAAGATACTATCATTACCGGTGAATATAGGAAAGATTTCATGAGTGGAAAATTAAGTTATTCTGAAATAAGTTCCTGTACGAATCTGTCGATTTTAAGGTCAACCAAATATTTATATAAGGTCAAATTTTGTGCTAGTCTATCAGTCAATTCATCTTTACTCAAAACCACTAAGGATTCATGATAATTATCCTCTTGCCTTGTCGAAATAAAAGATATTTCAATCTTTAGAGCTTGTTCAAATAATTTTGAATAACCTTGAAATATTTGATCGTATTCTTTTGCTAATTTCAGGCTTACTTTAGATTTAATTTCTGAAGTGAACAGATTGCTAGAATATTCCAAGTATTTCTTACAAATGTCAATGTTTTTATTCCTCTCATCAAAATTCAATTCACTTACTACACAATAATTATACATTGTTCTTACAAAACATAAATGATTAACTAGAAGAATTTTCTTCTCTTGAAAATCAGATAATTTTTCTTGTGAACTAGTTTGAGAATATAATTCGAAACCTAGTAATGTTGTAAAAATCAGAGTAAAAAGTAATTTTTTCATGAATGTATTTATTTTAAGTGATGGTTTAGGCTGTCTTAAAATGGCAACGGTTGAGGCTAGACGCTGGCGGGCACTTTTGAAAATATCTCTTTCCGGCCATCACAATTTTCAATAAATGTACAAACTTTCTTCTAAACCATACGCCCGACTGCGTTTAAGTCTTATTTATAATATGCAGGCTATATGATTTCGTCAGATAAAATTGTATCAAAAAGATCATCATTAAGAAACTGATAATGAACACTGTGGCCTATGTCGTATTTATATTTTTTGTAAAGTCGTTTAACTATTGTCTCTTTGTTAAAATGATCATTACTATCAAATAGCACAAATAGAACTCTAAGTTTGTCATTCACCAAAGAACAAATTTGATAAGACTTTCCATCCATCTGTAAATCAAGACTGTCAGAAATACTGCCAACAGTATTAAACTTTGAATATTTGTTACTAAATGAGTCTATTACCTTTTTCTTTTGAATGTCTGTGAGAATCATTTTTTTTGTGAAGTTAATTTGACAAGTGGATTAATTAACAGGAAAAGTATTAAACATTTTAGTTTCTGACTTCTTTCTATTTTTGCTGCAATTGCTGGAGAATAAAAATAGTACAAAGAAATAAACAATTTACCAAACTGTGATTTCGCCAGAACATTGTCGCGAAAATTCCTTAAGACAATAACATTAGGATGGTCGTAGTTTCCGTAGCAAGCTGTTGCAATAAAGCAGCCACCTTTCTTTATCTCATTTAGTGCAGGCAATATTGGAATTTCTTTGGTCCAAGTTTCAGTTAAAAAAGTATCCAATTTATCTATATAGAATTGTTCACAAATGATATCAATGGACCTCATTGTATCGTTATCATTATATTCAAGTGAATAACGTATGCCAAGTTTTTCAACAATATCATCTTCAATCTTACCAGCCAGCCTAAAGCCCCCCCTAATTAATGCATGAGTAAACGATCCACCTACAAGGGCACCTTGCATATTGTACATGAGTTGATAGCTTTTTTTGGGATTTACAGCATTAAACCTAACTTCTTCATTTTTCTTGAAACCTATAATTTCAGAACGTTTTATTTTTAAAAATGAAGCATACTTATTTTTTGAATGCTCTAAATCCAATATAAAAGGGTTTTCATGGAACTCAAAACTAAAAATTATATATTCAATCGTCGAGGATATAATTAAAAACATACCTTGTATGGCGGTGTCATGACTAAATTTAAAATGTTCATTTGATCTCAAATAAATCGAAGGTATAGTTTGTTCCAGCCATTCACCAGGGCCAGTAGAATCCAAATATTTACTTTCCCTTACGTTAATTTGATCAATAAATTCTAAAAAGTCTAGTGGTTTAAGTAGTGTTAAATCTATATTCATATAGTTAGTATTCTTTGTTTAGTTTGCATTTAATTTGGTTTTAACCCAGAAAAATTCACTGTAAGTCCTATTATTTATCTGGTTATCACAGATTTTTATATTATTTATTTCTCGGTAAAGGTATAATTTAATGACCACATACAGCAAATTATTCGCAAAACTATTATCCTGCCATGCTAAACATGAATATTATAAAAGCGCCAGCCCCATAAATTAATATTAGCTCCCACCATTGCCAGTCCTGAACCTGCTCTCTCGGATAAACAAGGTTTGGCAGCAAAGCAAGAAAATCCTTTAAACGGTTCATTTAAGATTCAGTTTTATCCTATCCAAATAAGGTTCAAGCGGATTCAGGGATTTAAATGTACGAAACTTTTCAATTTCATTAGCCTCCGGGTTGTACCATGCCTCAACGTAAAAATCAAAAAGACTATAAAGGTTGATATCAAAACCCTCCTCAAACCGGTTCATGATGAAGACTCCTTTATCCTATAGTGTCCGGGCTTGATCGTCTTTGGACAGGATGTTGAAGTCGTAGATTCCCATTTACAATTATATGAAATAACGTTTTGCAGCTACCCGAAGGTGGCGATTTCGAAGCACTTCACTGTCAACCAAGCACAAACTTTGATAGAAGCACAAAGCTTGATTTAACCACTGAACCGCCACTTTTGGGTAGGTGCTGTTATAGGGCGTTTTTCTATTTCTTTCCACTACGTTTTGTCATTTTAGGAACTCCGTCACCCGGTGTTAATATTGTCGTGATTTTAGCGTCAGAAAGAAGTCGCTGTAAAATTTTCCCTATTGGTTTTTTGGTTCGTTTACTTTCGTCAATTGCTTGTTGAATTATTTCACCTGAAATTGTTTGTCCTTCGGGAGCTTGAATTAATGTTTGTCTGTTGAATGGTGCATTTTCAATGTCGTCAGTAATTTTCATTACATCATCAATTAGTTCTAAATTTTCTTCATCTTCTAAAACACCGATACCGTGCCCGTAGGAATGTCCCAACTTTACTTTGTCAGGAGCTTGGTCAAGCATAGTGATTGTAAATAAATCACCGTCTGAAAATGGAATATGATAATCGTTAAATTTTAAAAATATTAGGTCATCAACCTTCATCTGAATATGATAATGGGGGATTGAGCCTACTTGTGCGTTTGGGTGTCCTTCTTTGTCAGTATGTCCAATTGAAAAAGCCCACTCAATATTTTTAAATTTGTATGTAGTCTCAAGATATGAAGTTGAAGAGGTTTCGTCTTTAAGGTCATTTATGTTAGCAATCGGTTTTTCTGTATTGGCAAGCCAACGGAAATAACTGTCAAGTTGAAAGAAACCGATTGGATTTTTAAGGTAATTTTCAAAATGTTTCTTTTTTATTCCTGTCGGATAAGTAAACCAATGGAAACAAGGTCTTTCTTTTTCAAAGGAATCCATCTGTCCGCCACATAAAAAGCATTTGCCGATTTTTAGTCCGTCAGTAAACTCTTTGTAAACACGAGCATTATTTTCTGCTTGTAAACGCGTTTGTCTATCAACTTCTTCTTGTGGAATTGACTCAATAAATTTTCTCAGGTCTTTGTCTTTATATGGGTTCATTGTTTCAATTTTTCAGGCAACCAATAATTTCTGTCATTGCACCCTTTGGGAATTATGAGTCCAACGTTTTCTTTACCGTTTTTTATTTTCTCAATTATTGGGTGTTCGGGATTATTTCTTTCTCTTGTTTGCCCACCATAAAAATATCCAAATCCCTTTTCATCAACTGCATTAAATCTTTTTGTTATCGTCTCAATAATGCTCGCTGAATTTTCAAACACAAACATTCCAAAGTGAATTTCTGTGCTCCACAAAACACCATAACCTTTTATAGATTTGTCAAATAATGCTTTAACATTACTACTGCACCTTTGAATCCAATAAGCCCAGTTAACTACTTCA
>JAHYJC010000069.1 GCA_019429275.1 Lentimicrobium sp.
AGATAAACTCTTTTGTAAAGGAAATGCTAAAATCTTTACATTTAATAATCGAGATGTATAAAAAATACTTAATTCTATGCATAAGGCTATTTCTTTGGTTGCATTGGCGGCGTGTGTGTGCCCAGCATGAGCATGAGCACACACTACTGGATGCTCTGAATAAATTGGAAGAATACAAATTTTTCAGAAAGATCCGGTAGTGTTGTTTGGAATATTCCAGAGAGTGAAAGTCTCTTACGGACGGAGGTAAGGCTTCGAACCGTTAGTAAGCCGCAAGATCGTTTGGGGTGACCCATGCAGTGAAGGAAGCGGGACTGCAAACTCCGGTACTGACAGCCTGCCCCGAACCTGATTCGGGGAACAGAAACCTGATATGAGGCTATTAGGTTGGATAAGGCAACACAACATGCCGACGTCCCAATTACTTTAAACCGAAATAGTAGATCAGGCAGGCATCGGAAGAAGGAATATGCTCTTACCTGGGGAGGTCTTGGACTAGATTCGGTATTTCTACAGACCAAGAAGTCAGCAGACGCCATAGTAGTTACAGGCAACGAGCTGCCACAAGAACAGGCAGAGGACTCACAATGCAGCGAAGGGCAGAACATTAAACAGCGGCTATGTCAACTGGATCAGGATTTACTGAAGCCACTGACAAATGCCGCAGGGGAGGAGAATTTATGCAAACAATTGAAACGGTATTCACTTCGTGTCGTTAATAAATAAATGGCTATTTGTAATGTTGTTTTATTGAAAGCAATTCCGGTGTTTTTTACACTTTAGACTATTTAGCAAGATGGATGTGATGTGATACAAAAATGGGCAAGGTTGAAACACTAACCTTGCCCATAATGCATGCATGCATATTTATTAATAAAACTTCATGTAATAATTCTTAGAGGTTCTATGTTCATAACCATGTCGTGAATTATCAAATACCGCTATGTTGAACAAATACTCTTTCGCAAAATCTGTGAATTGGATATCATCATCATTACCAGTGTTTAGCTTTCTGCCAAATTCTGCAGTCCATTTCCCATTGTTCCATACTGCTCCAAAAGCGAGATCGGCACGACTACCGGAAGGTGCGTTGAGGATTCGTTCAGGCACAACAGCTGTCAGAGTAACGTAAGCTGGCCAATATAATGCAGCATCAGCATCGCTAACACCTGTTGTGGCATCTCCGGCACATTCTCCGGCAGCAATTTCTGAATCCAATAGTGTCATCGCATCCGCATAATCAACAGGGTTTTTTTCAATCCATTTTGGACGAGATTTATCTCCTATACGGTTGTGGGTATAGGCACCTGTTCCTGCATCACCATAACGACCACCATCTTCTCCGTTTTGTGTATCATCAAGCCAAACATCCACATATTTATCGTCTGCATATCCAATCTGCGTGAAAGTACCGGCAGTAACTTCATAAGTTGTAGGATTAATAGTTAAACCTGATCCAATTGCAGAAGTATAGGATGTTCCACGTGCAGCTTTACTGTGCCACATATCAGCACGTCCACTGGTGAGCCATGCATCATCAACAATACCATGTGTGCTAACATGTGGATCTGTATCGGTAGGATAATACATATGGCATTTTGTCATACATCCACCAGTGCTATAAGGAGCTCCTGTGATTGCCCCAATTGGCCAGAAAAAAGATATTCTATCTTCTGATTGTGCTGTATGTTCAGTTCTACTCCAGGCAGTACCATCCCAATTCCAAGAATTGCCGCGTGTAAAACTTGCAGTAGGGTCGGGCCATTCTGCTAGAAAATAGATGTTGTCAGCGCTATAAACCGCCTTTACTTTTACTGAAACACTGCTATTGTAAGCATGGCATCCTGCACAATTACCAATCTTGGAAGGATCGTTTGGTGGATTATTTGTTTCACCAAGTGCCACATTTAATTCTGGAATAGATGCCCAAAGTACGTCAATTTGACCATCAACTACCGGGGCAATGCTGACGTTAACAGCATTAAGCTTTGTTAGATCATAGTTTGGAGGTGTAACCTTCTTGTCCTTTTCACAACTTGAGGTAAATGTTAACATTGCAAAAGCAATGAAAACTAAAATTAAATTGATCTTTTTCATGTTAAATTATTTAGTTATTTGAAAGTTAAATCCATCTTGCTCATCAACTCCCGGCAAAATTAAGTTTAAGCAAATAGCCAAACAATCGCAACATATACGTAATTTTATGTACCATAAACTACGTAGTTTTATAAAAGAGATGGGTCGTATAACAAACCACCAACATAAGAATAAGAAAATCTAATCGAAGTGAATTAAATTATTTTTAGAAGCATATTTCAGCAGGCCTACCACGGAGTTAACCTTAAGTTTTTGCATCAGGTTTCTACGATGCGTTTCAACAGTTCTTAAACTTATATTCAGTTCATCGGCTATTTCCTGGTTGTTTCTGTCGGCTGAAATTTTTTGCAAAATATCATGCTCCCTTCTCGTCAAATGAATAATTTTCTGTTCATGGTTGGAAGAATTTGTATCCAGTAATTTATCAACCATTTTCTCAGACGATTCACCACTCAAGTAACGCCTGTTCTTCAAAACAGTTTCGATAGCGTTATAAAAATCCTCTTTCTTCGAGTTTTTTATCAGGTATCCCATTGCACCAGCTAGCAAAGCCTGGGTTACATATTCAGTTTCGTCGTGCTGGGTAAGGGCAATGATTTTTGCTTTGGTTAATTTTTCATTTAATATTTTTATTGCTTCAATACCGTTTAATACAGGCATGGAGATATCCATAAATATTACATCGGGCGAAAGGTTTAGCGCTTTATCAACAGCTTCCTGGCCATTATATGCATGACCCACTATTTTGTAATTTTTATTCAATCGTAAAATATCTTCAATCCCATTATGAATTATTTCATGATCATCAGCAATTAGAATATTTATTGTTTCCATATTTAGGTCTTTTTGCAAGGTATTTCAATGATCAATTCAGTTCCAGTTCCTTGTTTTGAGTCAATTGTAAACGTGCCATTATATCTGGCAACCCTTTCCCGAATACTCATTAACCCGATACCACTTCCGGATTGTTCATCAATTTTAGCGTCCGTATCAAAGCCAACACCGTTATCGTCTATAACAAGAGTTATTTGCTCATTGGTTCTGAAAAGCTGAAATGTAGCCTTAGTTGCTTTTGCATGTTTAACGATGTTATTTAGCGATTCCTGACATATTCTGTAAATTGTTTTTTCAAGTTTAGGATCAATTCGTCCTTCAAAATCATATGCATCGAAAACAAATAATGTATTGTTCAGGCGATTTGCCCGCTCAATAAGACTCCGCACAGCAGAAATAAGCCCGAAATCTTTCAATGCCAACGGAATTAAATTATGTGCCAGATTTTTTGTTTCCAGAATGGCTGCATCTATTTGATTTAGTATATTTTGTATAGGCTCAGGATCATACCTGCTTTCAATTAATTTTTGAATTGAATAGGAAATGGATGTGAGCATTTGGCCTAATCCATCATGGATATCTGTTGCTATACGCATTCGTTCCTGTTCTTGTGCCTCATTTATAGCGATCATCCTATCCTTTCTGATTTGCTCAATTTTTTCCTCATACGCTTTTTGTTCAGTTAAATCATGAGCAACCAAAACTAAACCATTCATTTTATTATCATTATTTTTAAGTAATGTACAAGTAACAAAGACCGGAATTGGTAATTTGCTTTTTGAGAACATTTGTGAATATTTCCTCATTAAAACGGCTAATTCTTCTAAATCGATCTTTTCTGTTACCGGCTGTGGCTGATTTTGAAAATCTTGATTAAAAAGGGATGCAAGAGGTTTACCAATAAGTTCGGTTTCATTATAACCAAGTAATTCGGAAGTTGCATTGTTAATTGAACGAATATTACATTGTTGGTCAGTTACTAACAGTGCTCCAAACAAATTGTTGATTATACTTTTAAGGTATACCTCCGAAACGGTTGTTTTGTCAATTATGTCCAACATTGTGTTAAAGGATTCGGCCAATAGCTTGAATTCTTGCTGAGAATCCAAACTGACCCTAAAATCTCTGTCACCGGCACCAATCCTATTTGTTGCTGTAACTAAATCCCGAATAGGCCTTGTGAAATTTTTTGCATACCAGATACCGCCAAATAGAATAATTACCATTGCTGTAATACCAACAAAAACTATTGTAAATGATCCATGCAAAATGGCTATCCGGCTTCTACTTTCGTAATAATCAATTTCGTTTTGGGTTTCAAGGATAAGAACATCTGCGATACTTAATCCTTTTGCAATTTCTGTGCGCATTCTGTCCGTAACAAGGTCTTTATCTTCTGCCGTTAAATATCCTTTGATGATACGATCTATACCAAACGATAAAGTATCTAATTCAGCCAGCAAATTTAAATTATGTGCTTTGGTTATCACATGATGACAGTTCTCCATTTTTTTATGCAATTCCTGCGATAAATTCATTAATTTATTTGCAGACATTGCCTCTTCAGAATATTTTAAATTACTAAAAACAATTGCCATTTTACTCAAAGTCATTTTTGTTTCCTGCAAGGCACTTAATTCGTGATATTCGAGTATGAGTTTATCAGTATTGTTTCCAAATAGCATCGTAATAATCCTTACTCCTATTAATAGACTGATAATCAGTAAAAGCATAGCGATTACTGTTAATGTTAGTTTCTTTTGTAAAGATAAATCCATGAGGTGCTAAATATTTAAGTGAATTCGTGGCATTAAGAATAATGATTTAACTCCTCTACTGAAAAGAATTTTAGTGAAAATCATAAAATTTGGCTTAATGGACAAAATTAATGTTAAAATCTTTTGTAAAGCTTATTATTGTTGATTTAAATAGAGTTCAAAGGTTATGAATACAAAAAATGCATTTATTGTGGTTGTAAAATTGTTCAGAATTACGGTAAAGTTGTGATGGTCTAATTAAACTGGACAGAAATTAACTAACTTTAAAATTTCTGTACTATGAAAAGATCAAGAAGAACATTTAGTGCTGAATCCAAGGCCAAAGTGGCTATTGAAGCGATCAAGGAGGTAAAAACCACATCTGAGCTGGCTCAGATCTACAAGATTCAGCCCAACCTGATTGGTCTGTGGAAGAAAGAGTTTCTGTTGAATGCTACAAAAGTTTTTGATAGTGGCAAAGAAGAAACCCATCAAATCAATAAAATTAAAAAGGAAAAGGAAGAACTCATTCAGCAGATAGGCCAATTGACGGTAGATAATAACTGGTTAAAAATTTTATAAGAATTACTGTGTTTTCTTGCTTTAACGGACTACAAACACAAAACTTAATCTGTCATGAATTTCTTATACGAAGTACCTGATTTGAACGGATGGGTAATTTTTCTCCTCGTTACGTTTGCTCTTATTGCTTTTAACGAATTTGGAAGAACGACGAAGTGGGGCGGAATTCTGCTTTTTTTTCTCGTGCCAATAATACTGACTGTTTTAGTTTGGCCAAAAACAGCAGCCCCAGGAAATGAATATGGCACAGGTACATGGTTTAACTGGGTTAAGACTTATTCGGCATTAGCCGGTGTTTTAGGTTTTATGGCTATCAGATATATTCCTTCCCTTGCTAAAAAGAAATGGGCTCTTGTTTTTCCGGCAGCTATTCTTGCAATTAACATCCTGGAGGCTTGTATCAGGGATTTTCAGGTTTACAGTTTTGGTCTCTGGGAGGGCGGATATGTTGATAATCTCTGGACCATGTCAGGGCCCTGGAATATATTGAACGGTATTGCCGGAATACTTAATATTCTGACAATTTGCGGATGGCTTGGTATTGTAGTTTCAAAACACAAGTCAAAGGACATGATCTGGCCTGATATGGTTTGGGCATGGATCATTGCTTATGATCTCTGGAACTTTGCCTATACTTACAATTGTATCTCTGATCACTCTTTTTACTGTGGCGCTGCATTACTTCTTTCCTGCACCATTCCGGCATTTTTCATTGTAAAGGGTGCTTGGCTTCAGCACAGAGCATCAACTTTAGCGCTTTGGATAATGTTTGTAATGACTGTCCCTCAGTTTGCTGATAAAATCGCCCCCGTACTGACAACACATAATCCAACAGCTTTTTTCGTTGTAAGTCTTGTTGCATTGCTTGCAAATGCTGCTCTTTTTGTATACCAGATTATCAGAATTAAAAAGAAAAAACTGAATCCCCTCAGGGATGAAATATATGCTGAAACAATGACCTATCAAAAAGTTCTTGCTGAGAATATTTAGTTTGTATTTTTTGAGACAGGCCTCAATAAATATTGACAAAATTCTCCTCTATATAAAAACTTGTCTATCATGTTAAGATTGATGTTTTGTTTTTGGATTTTTCGTTTCTGAATTGGATATCTGTCAGCCATCAGAAAAAATACCGGACAGATTTAAAATATTGATTTCAAGATTGTTTAAACTTGCTTGTTGGCACCAATCTGAATTCTGATTAAAAAAAAGTTCAAAATGAAAACACAAAAAGTATTGGTAATTTTAGTTTTGTTACTGATCCCAAGAATAAATCTTCAGGCCCAGGACATCAATTTCGGATTTCTTTCAGGACTTGTTGTCAGCAATGCAAGCGTTACAGATAAGATTGAAAAGTATAAAGATTACAGGGTATTTTATCCCATGTACTCCTTTAACATCAACGGATCTGTCGGATACAGATTTTCTGAAACCTGAGGGATTGAAGCTGAACCCGGATTCATCACAAAAGGTGGAATTGTCCGTTTTGGCATCAATCACTATATGTCGGTTATCGACATGAAACTTAATTACCTTCAGCTTCCCATACTGGCTGACTTTTATTTCACCGATAAATTCTTTGTTTCAGCAGGCCCTGAATTTGCTTATATGATTAGCAGTCAGAAAAATGTACCCCCCATTGCAACCGGATTTATTGATTTTACAGAAAATGCATTTGAAATATCGGGATTGATAGGTTTAAATTATAGTATTTCGAAGAAAGTTGACCTTGGACTCAGATATAACCGCGGACTTACAAAGATTTCAATCCTGCAATGGACTGATGGTTATGGGCCTGTAATCGGAGAATCAAAAGTATTCAATCAATGTTTTCAATTTTTAATCAGATATAAAATACAAACCAGCGGCAACCAAAATTAAAATCAACGGGCCGAAAGTTGAAAAATGTCATCAAAACCATAAAACAAAATCCGGAGTAAACAGAAATATTTAATTCAAAATGCCCGCCATTTCATTATTACATAACTTTGCCGGTCAATATATGACGATACCCGAACTGTAAAAATGACTGAAAATACTCAAAGACAGAGCCAGGCAAAACTATTAAGAACTTTCAGGAAAATCCACAAAACAACAGGTGCCATATTGTTCGTTTTCTTCTTTATCATTTCAATTACCGGACTTTTACTGGGATTAAAAAAACATAGTTCCGGACTGATATTATCAAAATCTTTCCAGGGCACATCAACGGATCTTAAGGACTGGTTACCGGTTGACAGTTTACATAAAAATGCCTGTAAGATTTTAATTGACTCAGTTTCTTCAGACCTATCAACTGAACTGGACAGAATAGAAATCCACAAAGAGAAAGGGATGGTTAAGTTTGTTTTCACTGAGGGTTTTTGGGGAATACAACTTGACGGTACAACCGGACAACTGCTGCACATTGAGCGAAGACGGGCTGATTTTATTGAAAACATACACGATGGTTCAATACTTGACCATTATTTCGGCACAGGCAATGAACAGATAAAAATAATTTATTCAAGCATGATGGGCCTTGCACTTTTTGCTTTTACCCTGACAGGTTTCTGGCTTTGGTACGGGCCTAAAAGAATGCGAAAGAAAACTCCGGATTATAGTAATAAACAGAAAAAGTAAATATTGATATGAGAACGATATTAATAATAGTTTTAATAGCAATTTCATCAAATGTCAGGGCTCAGGTTGAAGTTCCTGAATTAATTACCGACAGGCCTGATCAAACGGAATCGTCGGCTGTTGTTCCTTATAAATCATTGCAAATTGAAACCGGTTTTTTGATGGAAAATGATAAAGCCGAATTTATTAAGCAGAAATCTTTAACCTGGAATACCACCTTACTTCGTTATGGCTTACTTGATAACCTGGAAATTCGTATGGGTTTGGATTACTCACATAAAAGAATTGAAATAAAAAATACAGATACAACAAATACTTTTTCCGGATTTAGCCCGGTTTACGCAGGTTTCAAGGTGAAAATTACAGATGAAAAAGGTTACATGCCTGAAATTGCCTTCCTCGGAGGATTGGTTTTGCCTTTCACTGCCAATGATGATTTCAAGCCGGCATATACTGCTGCCAATATCAGATTTGCGTTCACGCATACGCTGTCTGAACGATTCTCACTTGGATACAACCTTGGGGCAGAATGGGATGGAGAAACAGCCATACCCGGTTACTTTTATTCTCTTGCCGTTGGAATAGGTTTGACTGATCATCTGGGAATGTTCGTTGAAAGTTACGGAGTGATGCCAGAGGAAGGTGAGCCGGAACATTTATTCGATGCTGGTTTTACCTATCTGCTTTTACCAAACCTTCAGCTGGATATTTCCGGAGGGATCGGGCTTAATAAAATTTCAACAGACAATTTCCTGAGTCTGGGAGTAACCTATAGATTACTTGTTATATAGCACAACATAATTGACACTTTTGTCATATCCTTAAAGAGAGGGCTTTTTTCAAGCCCCACCCCCTTAAGGGGGTCCTAAGGGTCAATTTCGTAGCACAAGTTCATTGACATTTTGGA
>JAHYJC010000070.1 GCA_019429275.1 Lentimicrobium sp.
CCATTAATGACATTTAGGTGACTTTAGCGGCGGTGTCCACCTCTTCCCATTCCGAACAGAGAAGTTAAGCCCGCCTGCGCCAATGATACTGCCATACCCGGTGGGAAAGTAGGTCGTCGCCAAACTTTTAACACAAAGGCTATCCATAAAGGATGGCCTTTTGTGGTTTTATTGGTTCTGTCTGACATACCCGCTTGGAATCTCTTACGAACGGGATGAAATCCGGTCTCGCCAAACTTATAACACGTATAGGCTATCCAAAAAGGATGGCCTTTTGTGATTATTGATATATCATAGTAAGCTAAACAGCTCTTTCCCTAAGTGCATCTTATAGTCTACTCAATTAAATAAAATACATATCTCACTTTTTTATAATTTAATAATTTTCTGTTTTTTATTATCCGTATTTGATACCTTTGCAAAAAATTTTAAAATGAATTCAGGTAAATCTAACTTCCTGAAATGCACAGATTCCTTTAAAGTCGCCTTTAAAGGTTTATTTCTGGCAGTAAGAACTGAAAGACATATGCAGATTCAAGTAACCGCTGTGATATTTGTTTCTGTTGCCGGAGTATGCCTGAAGTTAGAATATTATGAATGGCTGACTATTCTGTCACTTTTTGCAATTGTAATTTCTACCGAATTAATAAATACCTCAATTGAAAAATTATGTGATTTCGTTCAACCTGATTTAAATGACCAGATACGAAATATTAAAGACATTTCTGCAGGTGCTGTGTTGTGGACTTCGATAATTGCTGCTATTGCAGGTTTGCTTATTCTTATTCCTAAAATATATTTACTTCTCACTAACCATTAATAACTGAATATGTTTCTTATAGCTGATAGCGGCTCAACTAAAACTCACTGGTGCGTTATAAACGGAAAGGATAAAAAATTATTCCAGACTATTGGAATAAATCCTTACCAGATGGATAATTTTGCGATAAAGGAAGTTCTTGAAAAGGAACTTTACCCGTATATCCAACCAGAAAGCATTCGGGATTTATATTTCTATGGAGCAGGCTGCTCGACCTATCAAAAATGCAACATGATTGATTCTGTGCTTCAGGGCTTTTTTACCAATGCAAATATTGATGTTCATCATGATTTGCTGGGTGCTGCCAGAGCTTTGTGCGGACATGAAAAAGGAATCGCCTGTATTTTAGGAACCGGAAGTAATTCCTGCTATTACGACGGTAAAGAAATTAAGAGTCAAATGTGTTCACTGGGTTATGTACTGGGCGATGAAGGCGGTGGAGCTTATCTGGGTAAACAACTTATTCAGGATTATTATCAGACTGAAATGCCCGCTGATGTCCTTGAATTATTTAGGATGGAATTTAATCCGATGCTCGAAAATATCCTCGATAACACATACAATCAACCCAGGCCTAATCGTTATTTGGCTTCTTACAGCCCGTTTATTTTAAAATATATCAATCATCCCTATTTTTATAACCTGGTCAGTAGTTCATTTGATGATTTTTTTTCAAAATACGTTCTCAAATTTCCGGAATCAAAAACTACAAAAATTCACTTCCTCGGCTCAATTGCATTTCATTTCAGCGAATTACTGAAGGAATCCGCTCAAAGAGTAAATTTGCAAATCGGAAAAATTTTCGAATCGCCAATACAAGGACTTGTTGATTATCATGCAAACTGATTCTGATGAAAGTATTTAATAAATTCGGCTTATTTATTATATTTTATACCATTCTGTTTAATCAGTCATATGCTCAGTCTTTCCCTGACAGTGAGAAATTAAGTCAATATATTGATGCAGCAAGAATAACCTGGAAAGTACCAGGCCTTTCAGTTGGCATTATATACAGAGATAGCATTGTGTTGCTCAAAGGTTATGGCGAAAGAGAAATTGAATCAGGATTAGCCGTTGATGAAAACACTCTTTTTGCTGTTGCTTCAAACACCAAATCATTTACGACTACTGCCCTGGGAATGTTGGTTGATGAAGGAAAATTAAACTGGGATGATCCTGTAAACAAATATTTACCCTGGTTTAAACTTTATGACCCCTATGTTACCATGAACTTTACTATCCGTGATCTATTGTGTCACCGATCGGGATTAGGAACTTTTAGTGGTGACCTCATTTGGTATGGGAGTTCACATTCCAGAGAAGAGATAGTCACGAGGGCACAATTTCTAGAGCCAAAACAAGGATTCAGAGCAGGTTACGGATATTCAAATATTATGTATCTTGCTGCAGGACTTGTTATTGAGGCGGTTACCGGAAAATCATGGGATGTTTTTATCAGTGAAAGAATCCTCATTCCTCTGGAAATGACAAACACCAACACCTCTACCCTCTCGCTTGATCAGCATGGAAATACAGCCATGCCACATAATGATACTGAAGAAAAAGTAATCGCAATATCTTATCTTAATTGGGACAATATTGCTCCTGCCGGTTCCATCAATTCTACTTCGGCAGATATGCTGAAATGGATCGGGTTTCAACTCCACAAAGGCGACTATAAAGGACAACAGTTAATAAAAGAGAAAACGCTTAATGAACTCTGGACTCCTCAAACCGTTCAAAAAGTTTCAGCTTTTTCCGAAAGAACCTGGCCTTCAACGCATTTTAAAAGCTACGGACTCGGATGGTCAATGATGGATTATCATGGAAAAAAAATAATTTCTCATTCAGGGGGCTATGACGGCATGATCTCCTATTCGGCGTTTGTTCCTGAAGCTAAACTGGGATTTGTTATCCTTACAAATAAGAACTCTGGTTTGTATCTGCCTCTTGCTTATAAAATTTTTGATACTTTTCTATCGTCAGACACCACTGACTGGAGCAGTTATTTTTATGAATTGACCACGAAGAATGAGGAAGCATCAAAAAAAGAGAAAATGGAATTGGCTGATGCCCAAATAAAAAATACTACCCCAACCCTTCCATTAATAGATTATTGCGGAATCTATAGCTGCAAAAAATATGGAGAGGTTAAAATTGAACTTATTAAAAATCAGCTTTTTATACAATTTGTACAAACGCCAATTTTTTACAGCCCTCTTAAACACTGGCATTACAATACCTTCTCAATAAAATTTCCCGACGTTCCTTCACTGCCTTCCGGAAAAGTTGCATTCATTGTTGGAATGGACAATAAAGTTGAAAAACTACTGATTGATGTACCAAACCCTGATTTCGACTTTACAGAACTTGATTTGATAAAAATCGAATAGTCAAATTTTCAGAAGCTTACTTAACTGCTTCATTTTCCTTAAAAACATCATCTTCACTTTTAAAAATAAGCGATTCTGAATTGATGCAGTATCGTAATCCTGTTGGGGGTGGTCCATCATTAAATACATGACCCAGGTGGCCATCGCACCGCGAGCACACTACCTCTGTCCTGACCATTCCGAAACTTCGGTCACTATTCTCACCTATTGAACTTTTATTTGCCGGAATGCTGAAACTTGGCCATCCGCAACCAGCATCAAATTTAGAATCCGATCCGAAAAGTTCAAGCCCACAGCCCGCACAATAATATCGGCCTTTTACAAAAAACTGGTCGTATAAGCCGGTCCCGGGGCGTTCAGTCCCCTTTTGCCGCAATATCCTGTATTGCTCAGGTGTAAGAATCTCCTTCCATTCTTCATCTGATTTAAATATTTTCTCAGTTACTTTATTTTCAGTTTTATTCATAGAAATTGTTTTTTGTGATTCACTGTTGCATGATAAATTGAATGTCAATAAGGCACCTATTATCAAAACCGGAATGATCCGGCGAAAGATGGTTTTCATTAGTTATGTATTAAAGAGCTTTTACTTCCATTAACAAATAAGATTACAATTTTGTTAATTTTTATTATCAATAAACAGCATCAGTTTAATCATAATTCAAATTAATAAGATGTGAGAATCGCTACGATTTTGTAAATTTACCCTACCTAAAACCTGTAATTCGCATGTTCAGAAATATTTTTAATCTGCTCTTGATTTCTTCTTTATCAGTGTTCTCTATTATTTCATGCATAACTGAACAAAAGAAATCTTTTCCCTTTGCCTGGTTCCTGGGTAGTTATACCGATACTGTTTTAAACTTTCATGAAAAATGGGAAATTCTGGGAGATACAATGCTGATTGGTACAGGATATTCTGTAAATGAGAGAGACACTGGTTTTTATGAAAATCTTTTAATGACCAAATCAGATAACTTTTGGTACTATATTGTGATGACCGGCGGGCAACAAACAATCTTCAGATTAACCAATGAACCCGGCGATAGTCTTGTGTTTGAAAATAGTGAGAATCAGTTTCCGAAACGCATCACTTATCTTCGGAGAGATGAAGGAAAAATTCTGGCAATCATTGAAAACCCCGGAAACCCTGAATCGCAGGTAACGTTCAGTTTAATCCCTCAAAAATAAAAAATATGGAATGGGTATGGTTAACTTTAGGCGTAATTCTCACAATCGCCGGAATTGTCGGATGCATTATTCCGCTTATTCCTGGGCCACCGTTGAGCTATGCAGCATTATTGATTGCACATTTTACACTTAATGAGCCCTTTACACAAAAATTTCTTATTGTTTGGCTGGCACTTACAGTAGCAGTAACGCTTCTCGACTATTATGTGCCCATCTGGGGTACCCAGAAGTTTGGAGGTAGCAAAAGCGGTATTTGGGGATCAACCATCGGGCTGATCATTGGATTATTTTTCTTTCCTCCTTTCGGGATGATATTAGGCCCATTTATCGGTGCTATAGCCGGAGAACTCTTAAGTGGAAAAGATATGCAAAATGCCTTTAGGTCAGGTTTGGGTTCATTCATGGGTTTTATTGCAGGCACTGTGATGAAACTTGCTGTTTCAATCATTATGGGTTTTTATTTTTTCAAAGCTATCATCTGAAAAAATGAATAAAATAAACAATATCGAAAGTCTGACTGAAACCAGTTATAGAATCAGAATGTCTGTTTTGAAAAGTCTGGTTAAAGCAGGTTCCGGCCATCTTGGCGGGTCTTTGGGATTGGCAGATATTTTTACTGCGCTCTATTTTAATGAACTCAACCACAAGCCAGAGGAACCCAATTGGGAAGAAAGGGACAGATTGATACTTTCAATTGGTCACGTTGCGCCCGTATTGTATGCCACCCTTGCTCACTCGGGATATTTCAATATTGACGAATTGTACACCCTTCGCAAACTAAATTCCAGGTTACAGGGGCATCCTGGCAGAGACAAAAATCTACCGGGTATTGAAACATCATCAGGATCGCTTGGGCAGGGACTTTCAATAGCAGTTGGAATGGCTATTTCTGCAAAACTTGACAGGAAGGCATTCAGGGTTTTTGCCATCCTTGGCGATGGTGAACTGCAGGAAGGCCAGATTTGGGAGGCAGCAATGTCAGCAGCCCATCATCAATTGAATAATCTTATTGCCATTGTCGACAGAAACGGGCTTCAGATCGATGGAAAAACGAGTGATGTTATGGAGATTGAACCTCTGTCAAAGAAATGGCAGGCGTTTGGCTGGACAGCGCTGGAATGTAATGGCCATAATTTCACTGAAATCCTGAATGCCTTTGAAACAGCAAAATCTTCGACTGATAGGCCTGTTGTGATGATTGCCCATACCGTTATGGGAAAAGGTATCTTTAGTATTGAAAATAATCATCTCTGGCATGGCCGTGTTCCCACAATTAACGAAATTGCTGATTTCCAATGCCAACTAGACGAAACACTGAAAATTGAGATAATGAAACATCATAATTGAAATGGATGAAATAATCAGAGATCTTATTCCGACAAAAACCGGATTTTCTGAGGGCGTTCTAATTGCCGGAGCACAGAATGATTCAGTGGTTGTTCTGGGATCCGACATTACAACTTCGGTTGGACTAAATCTTTTTGCAAATAAATATCCTGAAAAGTTTATTTCACTGGGCATTGCTGAACAAAATGCAGTCGGAATTGCGGCCGGACTTGCATTAACCGGAAAAATTCCTGTCTTTGCTACTTACGCAGTTTTTTCTGCCTTAAGAACTACAGACCAAATACGAATCTCAGTTTGCTATAATAATCTCCATGTAATTATTGGAGGAGCCCATGCAGGAATTTCTGTCGGACCGGATGGAGCGACACATCAGGCACTTGAGGACATTGCTGTAATGAGAAGCCTGCCCAATATGACTGTTTTATCTCCCTGCGATGCAACTCAGGCAAGAATACTAACCATTAAAGCAATTATGGAATGCCGGGGACCAGTATACATCAGATTTGGAAGAGAAGCGGTTCCGGATTTTACTGATGAAAATCTTAAAAACTCAATTGGAAAAGCTCAGGTGCTGCAAGATGGCAGACAGGCCTCTATTATTGCTACCGGACACATGGTGTGGATGGCGCTGAAAGCAGCCCGGATTCTTAAATTGGAAGGCATTGATGTAAGGGTGATAAATATGCATACCATAAAACCCATTGATATTGAATGCATTGTTTCTGCCGCCAGGGAAACCGGTTATTTACTTTCTGTTGAAGAACATCAGATTTATGGAGGTTTAGGCAGCGCAATTGCCGAGGTAGTTGTAAAGCATTATCCTGTTCCAATGGACATGATTGGGATGAATGATTGTTTTGGGGAATCGGGTAAACCTGAAGAATTACTCGAAAAATATGGACTTACTGCCAATGCAATAGTAACGAGGCTTAAAAATCTGATTCATTCATTTCCCCGTTAATCTGATTCCGGAGGGATAGGTTACCTCTTCAAGAAACAAACCCCGGGCAGGAACAGATTCTCCGGCATATGAACGATTCCCGCTCAGAATTAATTGATCCAATTCTTCGGGATTAAATTTTCCCTTGCCAATATCTACTAATGTTCCAACTATTGCCCGCACCATATTGCGAAGAAAGCGATTTGCGGTAACATGGTAAATCAACAAATCATCTTTTTCAACAAAGTATGATTCAGTTATTGAACAAAGATTTGTAGAATTGTCAGTACCTGTTTTTGAGAAACAACCGAAGTCGCTGTACGATTTTAATTTTGAGGCAGAAGCACTCATTTTATCAATATCCAGTTTGCCCTTATATTGCCAGCTATAGAGACTCTGGAACGGATCTTTTCTTCTGCTGATGTAATAGCGATATGTTCGGCTCACCGCTGAGAAACGCGCATGAGTTTCGGGAATAACTTCAAAAGCTGAATAAACATAGATATCACCCGGAAGGATGCTATTAAGTTTGTAAACCAATTGCTTAAGATCAGTGTCTGAAAAATTCAGTAACGCATCGAAATGGGCATAATAGTTCCTTGCATGAACCCCGGTATCTGTTCTTCCGGCACCGGTAATCTGAATATCCGTAGATAAAATCAAAGACAATGCAGATTCTATCACATATTGAACAGTTGTGGCATTTGGCTGAACCTGCCAGCCATGATAGGCAGAACCATCATAAGAAAGATGAAGAAAATACCTGTGTAAATCCATTTCCTGCAAAGATAATGAAATCAAGACATTGACAAATTTTCAGCATCATCTGGAATTTTGAATTTAGAATAATTATAAATAGAGGTTAAGAATAGAAAAAAGAATTCTGTTGTTAATTAATTCACAAAAGAATTTTTACTTTTGAAGAGAATTGTAAATGCAATTCAACAGTCTCACAAATCACTACTAATAATATTATTTTTTAATTAAAGTTGGAGGATTACATGTCAACAACAGAAGTACTTGTAAAAGATCTTGTTAAAAAGAATGGCAAAACCCGTAACAGTCTGATGCCGGTGTTACAGGGCATTGTGCAGCAGGAGCGGTTTCTATCGGAAGATGCTATGCTTTGTGTAGCCAAAGAACTTGATCTGGCAGCGGCTGAAGTTTATGGTACGGCTTCATTCTATACATTCCTTGACACGGTACCCCGTGGTAAAAACATTGTCAGAGTTTGCAAAACCATCACTTGCCACATGAAAGGAAAGGATGAAATTATCAACACACTCTGCACTGCTTTAAAGGTTAAAATTGGGGAGACCACCCACGACAAGAAATTTACTTTACTAACAGCCAATTGTTTAGGCTGGTGCCATAAAGGGCCAGTTATGCTCATCAACGACGAAGTTTATCCTGAGCTTACACCACAAAAAGCTTTGGAGATATTAGAAGAGTATGCTAAAAGCCACCATTAAATCTGAATGGTCACAAACAAAAAAACTACCCAAATGGAAAACAATTTAAAAAAAGTCGATATAATTTTCGAGGTGAATGATAAATGTACACCTTATGAAGTACTGGAAAAAACTTTAAAAAGGTCGGCTGATGAAATAATTCTTGATCTGATTGACAGTGGACTAAAAGGTCGGGGCGGAGCCGGCTTCCCCACAGGATTGAAATGGAAATTTGCCAAAAACGAAGACGGTGAAGTTAAATATGTTATTTGCAATGCCGATGAAGGCGAACCGGGAACTTTCAAAGACAGGGAAATCCTCGACCGGGTACCTGAAAAAATATTTGCCGGCATGGCTATTTGCGGTTATGTTGTAGGAGCAAAAGAAGGATACATATATTTAAGAGGTGAATATAATTTTCTCTTAAAAACCCTTCAAAAAAAACTCGATATTTTCAATAAATTGCTGAAAGACAAGAATTTTGAATTTCAGGTATTCT
>JAHYJC010000032.1 GCA_019429275.1 Lentimicrobium sp.
ATAGGAGATTTTTGTTAGTAACCGTTGAATTTCTAAGTCGTCAGTCTGCAAATACTTAAAACCCGTTGACAAAGCACCGAAAATTGTTAATAACGTAGTATTTTTGTCAAACTGATTAGTTACAAATCATTGAATATTATTCTACTGAAAACAATTCTTCCAGTTTTTTATGAAGTTCTTCGCCGCGGAGGTTTCGGGCAATGATTATGCCGTCTTTATCGAGCAAAACACTTGACGGAATAGAATTGACACCATAAAGTTTAGCGGCAGCATTCTGCCAGTATTGAAGATCTGAAACATGGGTCCAGGTGAGTTTATCATCGGCAATGGCTTTCATCCATGACTCCTTATCGCGGTCGAGAGAAACACCAAGTACATCAAAACCACGATCTTTAAACTCATTGTAAGCAGCTACAATATTTGGGTTTTCTGCCCGGCAGGGTCCACACCATGCTGCCCAGAAATCAACCAGTAAAATTTTACCTTTAAGTTGCGAAAGTGAAACAGGATTGCCATTCAGATCATTCATGGTAAAATCAGGCGCAGGTTTTCCAATGGCTACATTCTGAAGCGTAACAATACGATCGCTGAACATTTTTGCAAAGCTGGAACCCAATACTTTCTTATCGAATGATGCCAAAACCTTTTCCATTTCGTCAAGTTCCATTAGATAAGCATGACGAATAGCTACATAAGGAGCCACAAAAGAGGCATTGTTTGCTTCTATGAAATTCACTATTTCTTCCTTTTGGACCACATCATTGGCTTCGATATCCTTTTCAAGCTGTTTCATTTTTGCGGTATCGGCCATACGATTGGCTTCGTTATAAGCTGTATAGAGGCCAATCTCAACACTGCGTTGCTTTTCAACCAAAGACAGGTAATCACGATAAAGTGCATCAGAAACTGACCCGCTTACTTTCGGACTCATTAAACTATCGGTGTGAAGTTCTATTTTAATAGAAGCTGCTTCATTGAAAAATCCGGAAAACCTGCTTTCGTCAAGGCCGATGTAATAAAGATCGGCATCTGTTATTTTTCCGGTGAATTTGAATTTTCCATCCTCCACCTTTGCGGAATCAAGAATTTCAAATCGGCCATCTTTGCTCTTTTGCAGGAATACCTGCTCCACAGAATCGCCCAAAATGGTGCCTTTTATAACATATTCATCGCTTTTGCGCGAATTACAAGAGGCCAGAACTATAATGGCCAATAAACTGAAAACCAGATTTCTCATTTTTGTGATTTGTAAAGATTAGGCTTCAAAGGTAAGCATAATTGAATTTAAGCGACAAATTTTTGATTTCCCGCGGTTAGCCCATGCATATACTTATTTAATCATTTATTTAGAGCGAAACTGGATTACTAATTTTTTACGTTTCGCCCCTCTGGGGCTTGATGTTCGTTCATTATGCTTCAAGCTACCAACGCTGCGCCCCTCTGGGGCTTATTTTCTTTCGTGTAGATATTAAATAGTTTGAATGATTATCATTATTATTAGGATGATCAGCCCCAGAGGGGCGAAGCGTTGGTAGTAATTAAGCTGCGACTATTTTAAAAGCCCCAGAGGGGCGAAGCGTGAATACGTATTTTCCATTTTTTATATAATCTTAATCTGACTTGTTTGCTTTTATTGATTTACCTGATAAGGAAATTTATTAATCATTAATTATGAGTGGAGATGAATTACTAATCTTTACGCTGCACCCTTCTGGAGCTTGATGTTTGCTCGTATTACTTGAGGCTACTTTACAACCTGATAATTTTACTTTGGAACCTCAGTAGAAAATTTTCAAAATAATTTTGTAAATTTGACAAATACATTCAAAAAAGAATTGTTCAAAATGGACAGCTTAGGCAAAACAATAAGAAAACTACGCGTAGAAAATAAATTGCCGCTTCGGACAGTGGCGGCATTCCTTGACATCGATCAGGCAATTTTAAGCAAGATTGAGAGAGGACAGCGCAATGCAAACCGCGAACAGGTGATAAAACTTGCTGAGTATTTTAAGGTAAATGAAAATGAATTGCTTGTTTTCTGGCTGTCTGACAAGCTGATGTATGAAATTGCAGACGAAGAGCTGGCGATTGAAGCTTTGCAGCTGGCGGAAGAAAAAGTAAGTTATGGAGCAAAGTTTAAAACAGATAGATCAGAAACCATCCATTTAATAAAAAAAGTATTGAAAGATGACGGAAGGGTTTATGCTGCGTGGCTTTTTGGATCGATAGCCAGAGGCGAAGTACAACATGGCAGCGATATTGATATAATGGTAGAAATGAACAGCAAAAAAAGCTACTCCATGTTTGATTTGCTGGACATTGCCTTTCTAATAGAGCAAAAGATCAAGCGAAGAGTTGACCTCGTAGAAAAAGGATATTTGAAAGACTTCGCCAACCATTCAGTTACCAATGATTTAATTAAGATTTATGGATAAACCAACACCTAAAGAAAGAGTTGAAAGTATTCTCAACGCTATTCACTTAATCAGGCAGTTTGTTGAAGGTGAGGACGAGATTTCTTTTTCGAAGGATATTAAATTGCAAAGTGCCGTTCAATATCAGTTCTTGATTATTGGAGAAGCCATAAAGCACATTGATGATGAAATTTTAGCCAAATACAATTATCCATGGCACATACCCCGCTCATTCCGAAATTTCATTATTCATGTGTACCACAGCATAAAAATGGAAAGGATTTATTATGCGACGCAGGATTTAAATGAATTGGAAGAACAAATAAACAGTATACTTACAAATGAATTTTAATCAAACTTACACAAAGAGCTCACATTCAAGTGTACGGGAAGCTTAGCCTGGTTGCCTGTTTTACCTTTATTCAGTTTCCTGCCCCATATTATAAATGGCTGTTCTCACTATTTTACCATCCTCATAAAATTTCCATTTGCCATGCCAGCAGTAACGGATTTCGAGAGGGTCGTAAATCATAAGTGCTTCGCCTTTTCGTTCTTTTCTGCCTTTTTCATCATAGTAAGTTACAATCATACGGCCATCCTTAAAAGCCCTGAACCTGAGCCACTTTTTGCCGTCTTCGTTGTAATACCTGTTCAACCCGAACTCTTTTCCATTTTTAAACCGCAGTTTGTTCATGGGAATTTTCTTTGCATCGTCCCAATGGTAAATCCATCGGCCATGGCGCAAACCTTCTTTATTGTATTGGTTGACTTTAAAAAGTAATAAGGATCAGGAAAATAAATATCAGACGCAACTTCATACGGCTGACTTCGATATAAAACATATAAACCAGATTTTTCATTTCAGAAATAGATTATGGAATCAAAGATAAGCATAATTGAACTTAACACATAATCTGAGAATTCCCGGCTAACTGGTATTGTTCTTTCACTGACGTGACCTACTTCTGTAAAGTATGGGTGGTCTTTAATGCATATCAACGCCAGTTGGGCATTTCTAAATTCAATTATTTGAGGGAAAGAAAAAAAATTATTTTTTTGAAAAATCTCTTGCTTTTAAATTCGCCATATTGTAAAATTGTAAACGAAAAGATTGTATTCTTACAAAAAGTGAATCTATGCAACGTAAGGTTCTCTATACGAATGGAAATTGCTGTTATGCTTTCATTGTTTTAACTGAGTTTCACAATTTTTTTGTGCCTGCCAGAAAGAATATGTTCTCTTATAATTCGTTAAATAAGGTAGCCCCCCCCCACTCTCTCCAAAAGATATGCGAAGACAACTTCTATAAAAAGGCTCAATTACAAAATAAATTGCCACTTTATCAGCTTGTATCAAAAGTCTTTGTGTCAAAAGTCTTCTTTTCTTCAATTATTAATCAACTTCATAAAACACCATTATTGTTCTACCAAATACATTTTTAAATTGGGTAAAAATAAGTTTGACCGACTTCCCCACTCATGCTTTCTGGTTGGGCATGAGTGGATTATTGAAATGAAATGACCATTATAATAATAATAATGATAAGCTCTATTTACCAAATTACCAAAACTTAAAATTACTAAATCATGAAAAAATTCATAATTTCTTTGGCAGTTATAGGCTTAATTATTGCAGGATCATCGGATGTTGCAAAGGCTGAAAATGAACCGTGCGCTACTGTTTCAGTAACATGCCCTAATGGCACAGATTTCACTGCCCTAATCTGCAACAGTGGGGACTGGCATTTCTATATGCAACACTATTGTGGGATGGCAATGGATTAATAAATGTTTTCCAGACACCCATAGCAATTTGCCTCTGCTTCGAACAATGAGGCAAATTGCGCAACATAAAAGCCTGAGTTTCATTAGCCAAAAAAAGCATAAAAGCATTATTGGCAAATATGAACAATTAAATATTTGAATCCCTTAAATAACAAATCAGCCATGTTACGAACCAACATTTTCTTGAGCATTTTTTTGCATGTATTTTTACCTTTTGTCAATCCCTTGCATGCACAGTTTTTTGATCAAAATCCTGTGGTACTTGAAAAAGGTAGCTATCTAGTAACGTATTCCTTGCTTTGGAAAGAAGACACTCTGAACCGTGATTTTCAAAAGCAGGAAGATATGTATTTATTGATTGGATCAAAATTCAGCCAATTTGTAAGTAAAAATTACTTAACAAGCGAGTTGGAAGGAAGAAGAATGGAGAAAGAAGGGAAATTACAATTATTTTTATCGAACCCCAATTCAGGTCACATTACCCGGTTTTTGTATCAAATTTATAAAGATTTTAAAAATGATAAAATTACTTATTTCGGGCATGTTGTTCCAACTCGCTTCAAATACGAAGAAAATATTAGTGATATAAAATGGAAACTGGGGGCAGACACTAGTCGTGTCTTGGGTTATACAGTTTATCAGGCCTTTACGAATTATGGCGGGAGAAAATGGATAGTATGGTATGCTACTGAAATCCCAATCAACGATGGGCCATATAAGTTTAGTGGATTGCCTGGATTAATTTTAAAAGCATATGATTCAAAGAAAGATTACATTTTCGAAGCTGTAAAAACAGAGAAGCTCAAGGATAAGATGGATATTGAAATGTCGACGAAAAATTCTGTGTCAACAACGCGATATGATTTTTTGAAAGCGGAGAATAATTTGAGGTATGATATCATAAACAGGCTAAAGGAGAGCGGAGCAGGAACTGACGTTCAGCAAAGTTTTGCAAAAAGCATGCTGAGACAAAATAATCCAATTGAGTTGAAATAAATTGTTTTGACCTTTGATGAAGAAAATCACTGTTATCCGACTAATTTTCAAAATATGGGTTAAATCCTTGTAATTATTTGATAATCAGTTGTTCGATTTTATTTTCAAAAAGTCACCCCCCTGTTAAAAAGCAAAACTCGTTTGCATTGGTGAAGGAGGAGACCCTCGCTTCTTCAGGTACTCACGTTTAGTGCTTCGCAATAATTCATACACATCAAGTAAACTTATCAGGTGCATCCTGACTAATGAAGCCACCACCGAAAATGCCTTCTTTGTTTGGGCCTTTTTCTGGATTACAGTTAATAACAACTGTGCTATTAGAGTGCACCAGACTTGTGTGCGGATTGCATTTTCATTTTCACCATAAAAGTAATGGAGTTGGAAGTTTTGCTTCATTTTTTTGAACAATAGTTCTATACCCCACCTCTTTTTATACAAAAATGCAATTTCTTCTGCCGTACTGTCCATACTGTTGCTGATAAACTCATAATACCGGTTCTTTTCATCCTGGTAGCATACTTTTTTCAGTCTAAGCGTTTTCTTTTCTTTCGTTAGTTTCTTGCCATTCTCGTCCTCAGGGGTGTACTCAATTTCTATGATTTCTTCCCGAAGTACCATTGCTTTTCCTTTCTGCTTTTGGTTCTCTTGCAAGAGCTCAATCACTGTATAAAGGGCGTTTTTCTTTATCCTGGTAACAAAAAAGACTGATTTGGTTGTCCATAGAGCAAACTGATTGTAGTAATTGTAGGCCCGGTCGAAAACTACCATACTGTGCGAGATCAACTCAAGTTCTTTCAGAAAATTTTTGTCATGTACCTTGGCCTCTGTAATCTTAATAAATCGTCCAACCGATTGAACCGCATCGATAAGCATATGCACTTTTAATCCGCCTTTCTTTTTGCCATCGTTCTTGGGATTCCGGCCTACACCTTTCAGAATATCGCTGAATAATCGGATTGTGGAGGAATCTATTAACAATACCTCTTTAAATGTGAGTCCAAAAGTCCGGCTGTCCGACAAAAAACTTTGATACTGCCGAACCAATTTAAAATAAACATCTTCAAAGAACTTGTTATCACGATTGCGCATACCATCGCATACTGTGCTTTTAGCTGGTGCCTTTTCTAAACCCAGATGGTTTAGCTTTCCTCCCATTGCCCGCAGCCCTTCACAAATCTCGGTCATCGAATCGCAGCGACTAAATATGCCAAAAAGAACTGTTATTAAATGCGTTTTTGCCTTAAAGGCTTTGTAGTAGTAATCCGAATTGTGCTTGTTAACCAAGCTCTTTATGCTTATTGCTTCTAACAAGTTTACTACTTGTTTGAAAATCGGCTGTCCGACAAAATTTATTTCTGTATTTTTGCTCATGTTGTGTTTATTTTCGTAAAAACAAACTTACAACATCGGGGTGAAACTCTCGGGAAGTAACCCCGTATTTTTTTTAGTCGTTCAGTAGTGAAAGAAAATATATAAAACCTAACATTCTCCTAGCCAGTAAACGACCATGTTACGAACCAACATTTTCTTATACACTTTTCTGCAAATATTTTTATTTATTGCCAATCCTTTACACGCCCAATTTTTTGATCAAAACCCCGAAATTTTGGATAGAGGCGATTTTTTGACAACCTACTCTTTATTATGGAAAGAGGATTCTTTAAACCGAGATTTTCAAAGACAGGAAGATATGTTTTTATTGATCGGAACAAACTACAGTCAATTTGTAAGTAAAAATTTCCTTTTAGGATCATTACAGGGAAGGAGGATGGAAAAAGAAGGCAAATTAGATGAGTTTCTCAATTTACCATCCGACCAGAAATTTCGGGCAAGGTTTGTATACAGCATATATAAAGATAATAAAAGCAGCAAAATAATATATCTCGGGCATGTGTTGCCAATCCGATTCAAATACGAAGAAGATATGAGTGAGATAAAATGGACATTAAGAGCAGATACTAGTCGCGTCATGGGTTATTTCGTTAATCAGGCATTCACTGATTATGGTGGAAGAAAATGGGTTGCATGGTATTCTACTGATTTACCATTTAATGATGGCCCCTATAAGTTTAATGGCTTACCTGGTTTAATTTTAAAGATGAATGATTTGAAGGAGGATTACATTTTTGAAGCCGTAAAAATTGAAAAGCTTAAGGAACCAATGGATATTGAATTGTCAGAAAGAGATGTTGTGGCAACAACCCGACAAAGTTTTCTAAAAGCGGAAGATAATTTGAGGTACGATATTATCAACAGGATAAAGGAATCGGGAACATCAAATGATATTCAACAAAGAGCTGCAAAAAGCATGTTAAGGAAAAATAATCCGATTGAATTGAAGTAACAAGTTTCTCTGGAAGAAGTTACCAGTAACGTTTTGAGGTATAGGGTAAATGATACCCAGCAAATGATTGCAAAAAAAATGCTCAAAAGGATTAACCCTATTGAGCTGAAAAAAGTGTCAACAACTACTTATTCTGCTATGGTAAAAACTAAAGCTTTTTCATTCATTATTTTCATTTTCTTGCTCATAACCATAAATACGCTTAACGGGCAAATAACCATTAGTGGATATATAGTTGATGAAAAAGCTGAGCCATTACCTAATATCAATATTCTGGTATATCCCGCTAATAGTGAGATAATTGTTGCTTTTGGAATTAGTGGCAGCGATGGCAGATTCAATATCACGACTAAAGTCCCTGTTGACAGCCTTGATGTTAAAACAAGCTCAATACATTTTGAAAAAGCAGGTACCCGTATTGGCAATGTGAATAGCGATATATCATTTTCTCTTAAACCCGATGTTAAACAACTTGAAACATTTACAGTGAGGGCATCTCCCATTGAGAAAAGGGGCGACACATTAAGTTATCTTGTCAGCTCTTTCAATAAAAGCAATGACAGGAGCATCGAAGATGTTATAAAAAGGATGCCTGGAATTGAGGTTGAAAAGGATGGTAAAATACTCTATCAGGGAATGCCTATACAAAAGTTTTATGTTGAAGGGCTCGACCTTATGGACGGAAGATATACAGTGGTAAGCAAAAACCTGGATCTAAATTCAGTTGCTACTGTTGAAATTTACGAGAATCACCAACCGGTGAAGGTATTAGAGGATAAGGTTACATCGCAACAGGCATCGATGAACCTTAAGCTGAAGCATAACGTTACAACCACAGGGACTGCACATATTGGAATCGGTATGAGCCCATTGTTATGGGATGTAAATCTGACACCCATGACGTTCACCAAAACATTTCAAATGGTATCATCCTACCAGACAAATAATACAGGAAAGGATGTCTCGAACCAGATCAAAAGGTTAACTTCAGAAGGTATTGCTAAAATAGCTGATTTGCCAACAGAAAAGCCCGAGTATTTAAGCGTTTATAAATCTCCCTCCCCGGATTTTGAAGAAAACAGGTATCTTAACAACAACATACATTTATTAAATTTGAATGGGTTGTTTAAATCAGGAGATAATTTGCAGTTCAGAGCCAATTTATTTTACATTAATGATTATCAGCATTATGAATCAACAACATACCGCAGAATATATCTGGCCAATGATACTCTTTCCTTTTCCGAAAACATCAGAAACCGGAATTTTAGTCAGACATTACATGGTGAACTTACTTTAACACGGAATGTAAAGGCCAGTTATCTGAATAATAAACTTAAGTTCAATGCGGATTGGGGCAAGCAATTTGGGCTGCTTAGAAATATGGATGGAATCGTTGATCAACGATTAAATAATCCCTTACAATCCCTTTCTAATGATTTGGTAATTATCCATCCTTTTGGTGAAAAATTGATCAAAATATCATCTTATATTTCTCTTGATAATAACGTATCTGATTTGAAGGTAAGCCCGGGAAGTTTTGAAAACATTCTCAACCAGAGCCAGCCTTATGACGAAGCATGGCAGAATCTGAGACTGAGACGCCTTTTCACCGATCATTCAGCAAGCCTCATTTTTGGAATTGGTGGTTTTTCATTTACTCCGCAGCTAGGATTTTCTTTCAGGCTTCAAACGCTTGACTCTGACCTGTTTACAATTATGGAAGGGGTGGAAAGCAACCCGGGCATTAAATTTGCCAATGATCTTGATGCAAGTCGTGTAAAAGTTTATGCACAAACCGGAATTGAATACAAAAAATCAGGGTTTACTTTTAGGGCAAATCTACCCTTTAGTTATCAAAATTACCAGCTAAGCGATAATGAAAGACAAGTCGAAATGAAGTCGGGTAAATTATTTTTTGATCCGGGGCTTTCCTTTTACTACAAATTAAAAGGCTACTGGCGGTTTAGTGGTTCATGGTCTTATTATAATCGTTTGGGTGACCCAGACCAACAATACTATGGATATATCCTGAGAAATTACCTGAATCTGAGACAAAATGCTGCACCAGTTTCCCTTTCTACCGGGTCAAGATATTCAACATCGGCTTCCTATCAAAATCCAATTAATTCCTTGTTCGGTTCTGTGCATTATTTATTTAATGCCGGCCTCAACAACCTGATTTACAAAAATCAGATAAATCAGGACGGGTCGATGGAACTTCAGGCTATAGAATTACCCAACAGAATCAGGGTGCACAGTATACAGGCACAAACCAGTAAATATTACTATAGAGCACGTTTAACCACTGGATTAAAGGTAAACTTCACACTCCAGGAAGGCAAATCCTATGTCAATGATGACATATTGACAACACACAATCAATTCTTAATAATTAAACCATATTTAGATTCCCGAATACTCCCATGGTTAAATGGAGAATATAGTTTAACTTTCAGAGACCTGCAATCCGGCTTGCAGGGTAAGGGATCTTTTCACCGAAGTTTACTGGTACATGGCCTGAATTTTTATACTCTTTTCAGAAAGAATAATCAGGTAAGTATAAACACAGAATACTATTCTTTGGGTGATAATCCTTTCTTTTTTGCTGACCTGAAATACCAGTATTCGCTTACAAAACATAAAATTGATTTTAAAATTTCCTGGATCAATATTTTAAATGCAAGGGAGTACATAAATTATCAGCCAGGATCATTCACAATGTATGAAACTATTTATAAACTAAGGCCTTCACAACTCGTAGTCACAATGAGTTTCAGGTTTTAGGTTAGTTTCTTCATTTATTAATCTTCCGGAAACATCCTTTCTGATGGTGACGCTTCTTTCTTTATCTCTGACAGATCAAACTTTAAAGGCATATTAAACTGCACCGGTACTGGTTTTCCTCGTTGTGTACCGGGCTCCCATAGTGGCATACTGTTAACAGCCTCAAGAGCCACCTCGTCAATATCTTTTCTAATGCCGCGTAAAATTTTTGCATTGCTTATACTTCCATCTATTTCAACGATGAAAGTAACATAAACCATACCTTCAACTTTATCCTTTCTTGCGGATTCTGGATAGATTAAAGCCTTCTGTAAATAAGCGATTCTGGCATCATCTCCTCCCGGGAATCCTGGTGATTTTTCAACAACCATAAATACTTCACGCCCGTCAATCATGGTTGAAGTTTTAACTTCGCTTGATGATTCTTTCTTAGCCTCTGACTTTACCTCTGACAGACTAAACTTTAAAGGCATATTAAACTGCACCCTTACCGGTTTTCCTCTTTGTGTTCCGGGCTCCCACAATGGCATACTGCTAACAGCCCTGAGGGCAACCTCGTCGATGTCTTTTCTTACACCGCGTAAAATTTTGGTATTGCTTATACTTCCATCTTTTTCAACGATGAAAGTAACATAAACCGTACCTTCAACTTTATCCTTCCTGGCTGATTCGGGATAAGTAATAACTTTACTAAAATGTGCGGCTCTGGCATCATCTCCGCCCGGAAATCGCGGAGAATTCTCAACAACTGCAAATACCTGATCAGATTCGGAATCGTTGTTTGAAAGTGTAAATTTCACAGGCAAAACCATGGTGCTTCTGACTGGTCTTCCACCTTTGGATGCCGGTTTCCATGCAGGCATAAGGGCAACAACACGCAGTACTTCCTCATCGCAGCCGCTACCGATACCTGAAACAATTTCAACGGAAGTTACTTTTCCATCGGCTTCTACGGTAAATTTATACTCAACAGTACCCTGTATGTTGTTGTTTCTGGCTTCAAGCGGATACCTGATGTTGTTTTTAAAAAATAAAATGCGTGCTTCATCACCCCCGGGGTATTGAGCCGGCACAAGGGTAGTGTCATCAGAGATTGCTGCTGATCCGTCTCCAACAGGGAATACTGTTACTTCTGGCAGCAATACACTTTCGGATAGTTCTGTTGATAGAAATTCATCATCAGACACCATGTCAGTCGAATTTGCTTTTTGAGGTTGCACCATAGATGAAAAAACTGCAACCGAGGCAATGAGTACAATTCCGGTAAAAATGGCAGTTAAACTCAGTTTACCGGGCTTCAGATGATTAAGCATAATGATACGTTTTTTTAAATGAGCACTGAAAGGATTGGTTATCGGGTTGTTGCCGGCTATTCCGGCATAGGAAACCATGAGCTGATTGTAGCCTGCCTTGTCGCCATAAGCTGCAATGGCATCGGCATCGGCCTGGTATTCATGAACTTCAGACAATAATTTATGATTAAAGTGGGCAAACGGACTGAACCAGAAAAATGCACGGAAAGTTGCAGAGATTAACCGGTCGATGCTGTGATGACGCTTCACATGGCTGAATTCATGCCTGAGCAGAAGGTCAGCGCCCGGGTGTTCAAGGCTTTTATCCGGGAAAAACACCCATTTGAAAAATGAAAACGGACTGACAGCAGCGTCATCAATATAGATTTTCCCGTAAAGAGTGATTTTCACTTTTGATAACCTCAGTCTGCGTGCTACCGACAAAACTGAAACCATTGTAGCCAGAAGCATCAGCAATGCAACCGAATAATAAATCAGTAATCTGATGTCGGGGATGAAACTGGTTTTTGCTTCAGATGTAATTGTGGTTGCGCCCTGAAATTCGGGCAGTGTAATTACATAAACGGGAATTTCTGCTTCGCCCTGATGTATAACAGGCTGCGGAATGAGCGGCAAAATCAATGGCAGAATCACAGAGGCAAGCAATATCCATCGCATAAGCCTGAAATTGCGACCGGGCCGTATGGCATAATGATAAAAGCCTATCATCATCGCGTTGATGATGGCCGCTTTAAACAGATAAATAAATAATGGTGTCATGGCTGTTGCTTTTTTTCGTTGATCTGTTGTTCCATCAATTGCCTGATTTCCTCCATTTCCCTCACCGAAAGGTCATGCTCATCGGCAAAAAATGAGACCATTTGTTTGTAGGAATTGCTGAAATATCCGGTGAGCATCTGTTTCAAGGTGAATCGTGTGTATTCACGTTTGCTCACTTTCGGGAAGTAGCGGTGCGATTTCCCAATGGCTTCATGATCTACAAATTCCTTTTTTTCAAGGATGCGGACGATTGTGGAGACAGTGTTGTAGGCTGGTTTTGGTTCGGGAAAATATCCGAGCAAATCGTTTACATGCCCTTTGCCTATGCGCCACAGTATCTGCATCACCTGCTCTTCGGCTCTGGTAAGTTCTTTCATTTTTAATGTTTGTTTTATGTATAACTAAGTTTTTAGTTGATTAGTATGACGAAGTTACAACTAAATCTTTAGTTTGTCAAGTATTTTTTTGTTTTTTTTATGAAAGGCTGGATAAGCTATTCCGGAATTTAGGTGGTATCTTTGCTGAGTTAGGGACGAGGGACGAAAAGAAGGGACGAGGGACGGAAAGAAGGGACGAGGGACGGAAAGAAGGGACGAGGGACGGAAAGAAGGGACGAGGGACGGAACAGAGGTCGAGGGGAGTCGAGACCGAAGGGAATAGGGACGACAAGTAGACAAGGGGAAATGGGGAACGGGGGAAAATGAAAAGTGAAGAGTGAAAAGTGACGACTAACCGGAGGTCGAGCGGAGTCGAGACCGAAGAAACAAAGGGTCGAACTGAGGACAGGAGACAAGGAGAAATGGGGACGAGGGACGGAACGGAGGTCGAGCGGAGTCGAGACCGAAGGGAATAGGGACGACAAGTAGACAAGGGGAAATGGGGAAGGGGGGGGACAAGGAGAGATAGGGATAAAGGGAGATTTTAATAAAATAGTAATGAGGGAATTTTCTACTTTATGGAAGAAAAAAAATACATACGCCCAACCTGGGATGAATACTTTATGGAAGTGGCGAACACCATTGCCAAACGTGCTACCTGCGACCGTGGACGGAGTGGCTGTGTGATCGCCCGGAACAAGCAGATTCTGGTAACAGGCTACGTTGGTTCGCCCATCGGATTGCCCCATTGCGATGAAGTTGGCCATCTTTTTAAACAAATGACCCATGAAGATGGAAAAGTAACAAATCATTGTGTGCGAACGGTTCATGCCGAACAAAATGCCATTTGCCAGGCGGCACGCCTTGGTATCGCGCTGGAAGGTGCAACCCTTTATTGCCGTATGACACCCTGTCGCACTTGCGCCATGCTCATCATTAATTGCGGAATTGAAAGGGTGGTGTGTGAAATGAAATACCACAGTGGTCAGGAATCCGAAGAAATGTTCCGACAAGCAGGTATTAAACTTGTTTTTGTGAGCGAAGATGTGATGAAATACGAAAAGCAATAAGTCACAACCGTGGATTTATCATTATCAGGATGTCGACCGCTAAAGGCAAATAAGCATCATTAAACAAAAAAAGCTTACCTTTACGATACAAAACAAAAGCTATAGAAACATGACAACGACCGCGTTAAAAAAATTATTAATAAACAGGATAGCAGAAATTAATGACGTGTCATTTCTAAATGCGATTAAAACTATTCTTGACACCAAGACTCAAACTCAGGTGCTATCTCTGACTCCTGAGCAAAGACTAGAAATAATTGAATCACAGAAAGAAATAGAATCAGGACTTTTCGTTGAACAAGCTGAACTTGACAAAGAATTTCATAAATGGCTAAGCGAAAAATAGTCTGGTCGCATAGAGCCAGAATTAAACTGTTACTGATTCTTGAATTCTATACTGAACGGAATAAGAGCAAAACTTATGCTAAGAAGCTTTACGCTAAATTTAACAAGGAATTATCCCTTCTCCAAAAACAACCAGAAATTGGCATAAAGACTGAGTTAGATACCGTTCGTGGATTAATAGTTGAAGAATTTATTTTGTTTTATGAGGTAACCTCAAAAATGATAATTGTTCATACGCTTTGGGATAGCAGACAAAATGCTGCAGATAGGAGAATCAAGTAAAACATTATTGTTGCAACTGCCTTTTTAAAAGGGTGGAAATAAATTTCACGACCCTCCAATTTTGGATAAGTTTTTTAATCGAAAGCCTGCTGATTCGGGCAAGCGTTTTTACATTGAAGTTTTATCGTTACCTATTAAATCTTCCGCCAGGCAGGCATCAAACTTGTTTTTGGGAGCAAAGATGTGATGAAATACGAAAAGCAGTAAGTTTTTGGTAACAAAAACTGACTAACGGAAAAACATCATATCAGAGATTTACACTACAAGTTCCATTAACATAATTGATCAGACACATATCAAAAACTGCCCCGTTTATCAATGAAAACGGGGCAGTTTTTATAATAAAAAAGGAAGCAGGTTCGCTCGTGTATTACCTTGCGGTCGTATCCGTTTTGTTTTCAAGGCTGTTAAGGCGAGCGTTCAATAATTCAAAATTTGCCACATGTTGCTGATTTTCCTCTGCAAGACGTGCCAGTTCCGCTTCGAGCGCACTTACTTTTGAATCAAGCGTTTTCACAGCATTAACCAGCGCCACATTGATGGCATGCATATCAAAATTCAGATATCCGTCAGCCCCTTCAGTAACTGCTTCAGGTATATATTTTTGAACATCCTGAGCAATAAAACCAACATATTCAGGAGTGGAAGACAGGTTGAGCGGGTTCCCGTTTTTGTAAGAAAATACAACAGTTTCGAGTGCAGAGATTTCGCTGAGACCACGGTTATAAGTTCCTTTTACATTTTTAAGTCTGCCGTCCGACCATGTTGACCAACTTCCTCCGCCGGGCTTTGCGGCTGTTCCGTTAACCACCAGGTTAAAATCTCCTGTATTATCGGTATTGATTCCAACGCTGCGGCCTTTCACAATCATTCCAACAAACCAGTTGGGGTCATAACCGTCGCATCGAAGCATATATCCAGACCCCTGCTGAATCAACAAGGATGTACCATCTGAAGAGTTTGTTGATCCCCTGAAAGCCAGGCCTGAAGCGTGTTGATTTTCTACGTACATTGTCGCATTATTTCCACCTGATGCACTTGAAATTACCTTCAACCTGTTCGTTCCAGGATTATCAGTGCCAATGCCTACCATTCCGTTGTTAGTCATTGTCATGACAGGGTTATAAGCTGCATCGAAACTGGGGCTTATCTTAAACTTATTAAGGTCCGACTGATCGATTCCCATGGCCCAGTCTTGACTGGTACCGATGCTAAAGCCGAGGGAGGCGTTACCGGTACCTGTTTGTCTAATCCACACCTGACTGTTTGTTGCTGAATTGTTTCGTTGAACATGTAATTCAGCGTTGGGATTAGCCGTACCAATTCCCAATCTGGAATTCACATTGTCCCAGACAAAGCCTGTGTTCTGTGTGATGCTGCTTGTGCTATTCCAAAATGCAATTTTTCCATTTACACCAGTCCCGGTTATTCCTGCCGGTGTTGCCCATGTGCCATCTCCCCGGAGGAATGTTGAAGCAGTAGCACCGGCAGGAAGTTTGGCAATTGTCACAGCATTGTTGGTAATTTTTGACGAGGTCACTGCATTGTCTGCAATTTTCGCTGTGGTGACAGCATAAATAGCAATGGTTGGATTAGGATATGTCCCGTTGAGGTCGCCACCGGCTGGCCCGGTTGGTGGCCCTCCTGAAGCCCCGGTTTCGTCATCTTGCGGAAGCCAGGTTGAGCCGCTCCACTTCAAGACCTGCCCCGAAGTTGCTGATTGCTGTGCAATTCCTAAAGGAGAAGCTGTTGTGCCGTTACCGGACAAGGTACTATTGGTAATGGCCACCTGAGTACCCCAGTTATCGCCACCGCCACCTCCTGTAGGCAAAACCACAGATCCACCTCCCTGTGATAAGGTTAGCACAGTTCCGCTGATGCTGATGGTCTGCAACTCGTTGGTTGGATCAGCATCGGCATCATCATTATTTTCTACATCTTTTGCATATATGGCATAAGGTGTACTGAGTAACTGACTGGTGCCTGAAATGGAATAAGATGTACCTCCGGCCGGATCAACTTCCGTTTTAAGGAAAAGGGTACCGTTGTCGCGGAAAAGATTGGCCGGAAATGCTACATATTGACCCAGCTGAAGGCTGATAAGCCCGTTGTCATTGGTATTTGGAGTTTGCACTTCCTGCCACAAGGGCGTTGTTGAAGTTGGAGCATTCAGAATACTCAGCCTTACGCGAATGTTCTGATTGGTTACCAGTGTGTTGTTCAAATCACGGATAACGGCCTGATAGCTTATGTTTCCGGGGAGCTGGGCAATAACATTTGTTACGACCAGCACAAATACAAACAAAAAATATATCTTTTTCATGATCAATGGGTTCTAACGATTTTATAAGTTTTCAGATCTTCACTTTTGCGCAGAACTTTAAGAAAATAAACTGCAGGTTCTCTTGAGATAAGGTCAATGTCGGTTTCAGTGCCTGAGACATTCCCGGATTCCAGCAATTTTCCGCTGGCATCAAAAAGTTGGTACATCAGGTCATTAAACCGCAGATCATCTATTCTTAATTTCAGCAATCCGATTGTCGGGTTGGGGTAGGCAATCATCTTCAGACTTATTCCAATGGCTTCCTTTGTTTCAGTAACTATTGATATTTCGAATGGCTGCTGTATGCCCTGATTTGCTGAACCACCTGCGCCTGATGGAATGGTGTAAAACACCTGCCCGACAGATTGGCTTGCAGATCCTCCAATGCCCGAGAGACTACCTCCTGATGAATTCATGTTTTCATGCAGGGTTTGTGCATTGAGTTGCGAAAAACAAAAGACAACCGCAACCAATGCCATGAGTATAATGTTTACGGCTTTCATTTTTATTACTTTAATTGATTAATGTTCGTGTACATTTTGTAACACCACCTGAATGGTCTGGCGGAAGCTGAGCCAACTTCCGCCAGGATATTCAGACTATTCTTCTTTGGCTTCCTGTTTTTCGGCTTTGCGCTTGCGACGGGCTTCCTTCTTTTGAGGATCACCCTTTACAGCCTTTTCAGCCCCTTTTTCAGTGGCATCAAGGCTTTTGTCAACGCCTTTGTCAACTTTTCTGTTTACGCGCATTTCAGTTTTTCTGATTGCCCTGTTCTTGTTTTTCTCAACAAACCGATCGAGGTTCTGAGCCTGCAATCCGCAGCTCATCAGCATAAAAATGCCAAGGGTAACTATCAGGTTTTTCATGGTTTTAATATTTTTTATGGTTAATTTTTTTAATGATTTATTAATTGGTTGTCAGTAATTTATGGAAAACGTCAATTAATTGGAAGGAGGTTTGGGAGCAAGGTATAATGAGCTGTATTCAGTTACTCTGTAGTAATCGCCGATTTTACGGACTACCACAGGTCTTGGACTGTCAGCACCAAGTGTACGGACAAACACTTTAATGCGGGTGCTTCCATCGCCAGCTGACATATAACTATATTGATTGACCAGCAAATTAACGATGTAAGGAGGGGCTGCAGGGGTATAGTTATTGGCTGGCGAAGCTCCTTCAAAATAGACAAAAGGCAGGTAGCTGTAATCCTTCAGTTTACGCTTAAGTTCCGATATATTACCCATAACATATCCCTCGTAATTTCCGGCATCATTGGTTGCCTGAACTATAAGCGGACTTGTGCTGGCTGCAGTAAGGCATTTCATTCCTTCTATGGGGTACTGCTGATAAATCCGCATGGCAACAAGCATCATTACTGCAGCACCCTGAGGGGTATGCGCTATCTGATTGCGAAGTTCAAGAAACTTATTAAGGGAATGAGGAATGCGATTTAAGCTTACCTCAGAAGTTGACTGAAGTTCATCAAAATCTGCTTCAGCAATAGTGCCGGTTACAATTCCGGTTACAGGATCATTGTCGTCAGGAATTATTTCAACGGGAGGTTTTATCACCGGGTCTGTATCCTTATCTTTTTTGCACGATGACAATGCAACAGCAAAAATCAGGATGCTTATCAAAATAAATCGGGTTGTTTTCATTGTTCTTTTTTTAAGGGTTTTATAATGCGTCCTATTTCCCAAGATTCTCGCAATTGATTGCATAGCGGTCGCCCGCTCCGTCGTATTTCAACGGCTGGAATTTTCCGCCGACATAATCTTCCTGGAAAGTCACAATGTAATAAGCACATTGACCTCCTTTCCCTTTCACAGCAATGGCAGCCCTGATGTAGCGGTGCAGAATGGCACCGGAGATTTCATGCCGCCTGATGTACCAGTCTTTATCATAGATTGCTGTTCTGAGAACTTCAGTTGCATCTAAACGGCCATTTTTCCAGTCGTTCGAATTTTTTAAAGCAGCAATCATGCGACTTTCGAGGGCCGGATCAGATTTTTCAGCTTTGGGTAGCCTTGCACTTTTGGCTCCTGCGTTTGCTGCGGCGCTGTTTAACTGCTGAGCCAGAAGGCTGTAGGCTTCAAAATCGTCACCTGAAATGTTCAGGTTGCCTTTGGCCGCCAGGTTGTAGTAGCAGTTAACCACTACTTTCAGATTATTTTCGCCTGGTTCCAACTGCGCCAATGTTTCCGCAAAATTCACAGGGCCATCGTACTTATTGCCAAACTTTTTGTACGAAATTTCAGGATTGGTATATGCCTCGGTGGTTTCAGGGTCTGGCACAATATCAATCATCAGGTACTTATTTGCTTTGATACTACCCGAAACAATCAGGTTTACATAGGTAAGTTGCTCCTCGCGGTCTTCTTTCTGGTAACTGTACAACGGAGGTTTCACTGAATAAATAAACACCTCGATATTTACTTTTTTTTCAGGAGTATCATTGGAGTAATATGCTGTTATTATTTGGGGAAGATAAGCAACTGCATATATGTGTTCACCGGCTGCAAAATTTGTTTTCAACGAAACCGGATTCAGGGGATCAATAGGTGAGGATGAAAAGATGATCTCACCGGGTTTCTGGGCAAAATTCAACAGATGAAAGCCCCAGAACAAAATAAAAAGCAAAGTTTTCGTTTTCATAGCTTTATGGTTTTAACTTTTTGTTACTGAGCTCCATAACCCTGTACATTTCCTAACAGATTTAGAGCATCGCGCCATGGATATTTGTTGCAAAACATGGTAACGCTCGACGAAATGGTGCCTTGCATATTCATACCCATGGCAGCGCGCCACTGATTGGCAGGTGAGTTGCGGTCGAAGTCGGCCTGCTCACTATATCTTGCTGAAAGATATCCTTCCAGATATGCCTTGTTGACTTTAAGACCGTCAGGAATTTCATTGCGGTTACCCTCTACACTTGCAATTTCAAGATCGCCGAAATCTCCTGCATCAATCCTCAGGCGGGTGTTGCTGGCAGGGCTGTAGTGAAAGTCTTTGTCTTTGTTTACAAAGAAAATGTTGTTGTCAACTTTTATCCATTCGTTCTTATTGAAACGGGTATGATCAACACCTGCAAGAATTGAAGCGCCAATGATGTTGTTGTGAATGTTGTACTCACACTTGGTCATAATGCGTACACCATATCCCATATCAAGAAAATCTTTGGTGCGGCTCCAGCTGAAGAGAATGGTGTTGTATGCAATTTCCACTTCGCCACAAAGTGCCAGGGTATTGGGCCCGCCGGTGCTGGCGCAGGTTCCGTATATTTCAATAGCTGCCATCTTATTGCCTGCAAACACGTTGTTTATCACCGTGAACTTACCACTACGATGCCCGGCCTGAAGGGCAAAGCTTGCGGCATTGGTAAATACACAATTCTGAATGGTTACATCGCCACCGGTAGTTGCGCTTACAAACTGAAGAAGCGGTTCGCCAACCGTTGGGTATTTATCCTTGGGTTTTTCGGTGGGAAGCAGCAATCGGCCTCCTTCAATGCCTTCTACAACCCCGTCGCTTGGGTGATACGCATTGCGCTCGCCACCATCAAAAACTATATGATCAATAACGGTTCCGGCAACATCTTTTGTAAACTTGAGAATACCCTTTCGGGCTGAACGGGCGCTTTCGTTGTCGGGCTGAATTAAAGTGGGATGTGCCACAATATCCTGTGTGCTGAATCCTTCATTAAAACTTCCGAACAACCTGACTGGCTTATTACTCTCAATAAATCCGACATTGAGCGTGCCCATATAAACCCCGCCGGCAATTCTTATTTCAGCGCCGGGCTGAGCCATGTTTATGGCTTTGTCTATGTTCTTAAACGGTGCTCCTTTACTTCCGTCGTTTCTGTTGCTTCCCGAAGCTATTGAAACATAGAAAATCTGCTTGCTTCCTGATTTAGAAGGTGCAGCAGTTTCGGTTTTGGATTCTGTTGATTTTCCTGTGGAAGGGATGTCCTTTTGAGCTTCGGTAATTTTTTTTGAGCCCGGAACATTTTTCTTTACATCCTTCAGGCTTCCAATCTGCGCCGACAAAGGCAGAGCGATAGCCATCGACAGGGCAAATGCACAAATAATTCTTAATTTTTTCATGGTTGCTACTTTTTAATTTGGTTTGAATTGTTTCGATTTTTAATTCTCAGGTCATGGCAATAACCTGAAAATGGATTTTTCATGCGGTAAAATCAGGGCAGTTACCAATTGCCCCTCACTCAGTGTTGAATAAAGTTCTTGTGAACATCCGAGCTTTACAGGCTTATTGCCTTTCGACAGTGGATCAGCTTTGCCGCGCATATCTATTTCGAATGCTTCCTGAGCATATATCCTCACAAAATACTTATATGTGGTGCTCCCTGCTTTGGATTGACGATAGGATATCATGCTTTTTCTGGTAACTATTCCACTATACACCAATGGTTTACGATTGAGCAGATAAAGTTTCCGGGCTTTTTGAACTGAAAAAATGAAAATTACTGCGGCCAGCATTACGCCAATCCCGGGTTGATGCCTGAATACCAGAAAAGCAGCAGCAACAGGCAAGGCACCAACCACGGGAATAGCTACAGTCATCCATTTATAAATGCGCTTCAGCACATCAAGATCCAGCGATTTATAAACCGCTGCCCAATCGGTGGTTGCTGCTGCACTCATGATCAGGAGATATTTTCGGCGGCCATCATTTCCTCAAACATCAAATGGCTTGAGATGCTGCCAAAGGTTCCGTCAGGATTTACATCCTTTTCCACATGCATACAGAAAAGACTGTGATTGTTGCCATTGATACGGGCAGCAAGTTCAACGGTAGTTTCTTTAAAATTCCTGACAACCCATTGCGTTCTCGTATTATCGAGCCAGTTTTCGGTCCGCTTTTGTTCCCATTCTTTTACTACTGATGCTTTAAGAACTTTTGCATCGGGGTGACTTTTGAGCAATACTTCACCTGCCACCCTAATGGCTTCATCTGCTTCGGGGCCGGCCACAGCTGCCGGGCGCATGGTAATGCGTCTGCTGCGGGCTGCTTTCCGCTCTTCATTCATGCTTAAAAGCTGAGAATAGGCGTGCTTTAACTTTTCAAATGGTGCTGCATTTTCATCAAAGAGAGGCTGGATTTCGTCAATTCGCGAACTGAAAGCTTCGAGTTCCCTCCTGCCTGTGAAATGTGGCTTTAGCTCTGGCTGATGAACCCAGGCTGTATCACGGTTCAAAAAGTCTATGCTTTCTTCAATGTCATTTACGATTTCCTCTGCCATTTCGGCGGCAGTTTGATCCAAATTTGCTTCAAATTCATTAATTCGCTGGGCCACATCTCTTGCAAAATTCTCAAGTGTAATTGATTTTTCTGCCGAAAACTTTACCTCCGAAAAACGTTCAATAACTTCTTTGGCTTTGTTGAAATATTGTTTCTCATCCAGTAGTCCAGGCACATTATGGGCAGTTCCGCCGAAATAAGGGATGCTCCGGAATTCAGCTTCCCATTCACGGCATAGTGCTTCATTGGCCGACATTGATTCAGCCAGCGCCTGTTTTTCTGATGCTTTTCTGATCTCTTCAGCTTCAGCATCTTTTTCAAGAACCTGAATCTGCATATGCATTTCCTTGATTTGAGGAATATCAGTGTGCGGCCCCGCAAATCTTGCATAGTAGTTGTCGAGTTCTCTTTTTGCTCTGCCGAGATCTTTTGACAGAATGCTTTCGCGAATGTGACCCAACTGCGCCTCTACCTCAAAAGGCAAACCGCCGCCACTTTCTGGTCGGGTTGCAATACCCTTGCGCTCAAGGTCTTTGCGCATTTTTTCAATTTTCTGCCTCAGCGATTTAACCTGAAAATCGTCGGGAATCTGCTGTGCTGCTTTTTCAGTGAGCTCATCGGCTGTTGTCAGCAGCTCAACCGCTTCCTGATTTTTGCCGCCAAACATGCTGTTTTGTGCTTTTCGCAGATAGCCGGAGGCTTCCTGCATTAACTTTTTAGGATCTTCCATTGCTGCTTTTTGTTAATTGTTCAACATAACTACTTTTTTTCTTCTGGCTTTTTATCCTTTGGTTTAAAGGCTTTTGAAACCATACCGGCATCGCGTTTTATGCCTCTGGCTGTGCCAAAGATCATTGAGGGCAGGCTCAAAACCCGCCTGATGGAATAGAGAATCTGATAAATCTGGTTCATGGTATTTGGATTTAGGTGAATAATGCTGCGTTTCCGGATTGAGTAGGGAGGACAATAAGGGAGTTTCTGTTGCTGTATCAATGGTGCTAAATTAGTACGACCTCATGGCCTGAACCATGAGTTAAAACCCTCATTTCGGATGAGGGATTTACGAATAAGTATGAAAGAAATCAGGAACCGAATCTGTTTGTGATTGATTGTTGTGTTGTTATATTATTGTATTATAATATGTTGCGACTATATTAACAAATATGAGTATCTGAAACTCTACTACTTTTATGAATGCATATAAATTACCTGTGCCCGTCGAGTGCACGATCAGCACTTCCACAGGAATAAAATATCGAAGAAATCAGATCTGCATCTGGTAAATCGGCATGATTACCATCTCCCCCCGGCACCACCGCCTCCGGTTCTACCTCCGCCCCATGATCCGCCACCAGAGCCTGAAGAGCCCGATCCCGATCCTGAAGAACTTCTCTGTTTCATAGGGATTACAAATGTTGTGAACATTATTGCGCCGCAATTTTTACAGGTAAACTCACGCTGACCTTCACCCTTTGAGCTATAGGATGCTGACTGAAGTGTTTTTTCGCCGGTTTTTGCCATGGTTAATGTGCTGCATTTACTGCACATTCTGAAAGCAGAAGCCAGTTTGCCTTCAAACATAATTTTTGTAATGTGATTGCCTGAACATTTATAAAACCTAGGGTCACGGCTTTTCAGCTTTATTTCAAGCATTTCAGCAACTGAAAGATATTGGCTGTATTCATTGCGTACCAATGGAAGTGCATCCTGACTACATTGACGGCAGGTTATTTTTCCATCCTTCAGTCCGTTTAATTTCCGTTTGTAGAAGAAATAATAAGGCAGGAATGCCATAGGGAAGAATATAATTCGAAGTACCATCAACTTATTGGCCTCCTCCAGATGCAGAAACCGGGATGGTTCATCGGGTGAGATTTGCTTTGCATTTTTGTTGAGCCTGTATTGAACAATAACCGAAAGCAGAAAAAGATAAATATACAATCCAACAAAGGCATTTCCCACAGGATTGCTGAACACGTCGTCATAATAACTGGCCATTGCCGGGATGATACCTGCCATAAGGTAAACCGATAAATATTTTGCAACGTTATCTCCTGCCCAAACGCTTGCTTTTACTGGCATATCTGGAATAAGAACCAACTGACCCGATACATCTGATATTGACTTAAACGGATTAGACAGAGTTAATGAAGAACCTGACTTTTTATTCCTTTGGCGCATTGCATTTAATGCAACAACCAATAACGTTAACCATAAAAACCACAAAATGAATATAAAAGTATCCCACCATGGCTCATATTTCATATGAAACCGGGCAGCCGCCTCAACATTTTTTTCAGTAAGAATCTGATGTATTTTATCGCTTACATCAATCAGCCCTTTGCCATAAAGGTTCTCCTGAAAAGCCGGAACAATATATGTTTTGCCCAACCTGATCAGAAGCGCATCAGGCAACGAACTTTCAACACCATAACCGCTAAAGAAACGCCAGTCGCGTGTGTTCATAACAATCAGCAGCAACAACCCGTTATCCTTGTCTTTTTGACCAAGTCCCCACAGGTTGTATAATTCCACACCAAAACTCATTACATCCCACTTTTCGCTGATTCCGTTCACTATCACAACGCCATACTGCACACCGGTTTCCTTTTCAGTTTTCTGAAGTATTTGATTCAGCTGCTCAATTTCAGTGAAATGCAAATTGCTGTCGGCATCCGAAACATAAATATTGTTGATGGCGCGCTGGTTTATTACTGTTTTTGGCTCCCATTGCGCGAAACTGCTGATAAAAATAAAGACCAGATTTATTGTAATGATAAGTTTTATGTCTTTCATAATATTCAAATTGTGAAGCTAAATTAAGGCTGATTTTTACAAATACCATCCTGCAAAAAGCAAAATGATTGTATTACCTCATATTTTATAGGGAATATCACCTACAATAAGAAAGTTTTTATGGTTGTAGGTTTGCTTATCGAAATTATTCACCCACCAAAAAAGAAGGAGTTTATTATGAAGCAGTTTATCCTGATGGCAGCCCTGATGGTACTTTTTGCCGGATGCAACAATGGTCAGACCACACCAAAATCAGAAAAAAAGATGAAAAAACTCAGCACCCTTGAATGGGCTGGAGAAGTTTATGCGATTTATGAAGAAAGCATAAATGAACTGGATGCCCTTACCGGAGAGAAACCCGAAGCAACTCCTGAATTGAAAGAGAATGTAAGGGCTTTAAAAAATTCAATCATTGACAAAATGATCCCTTATGGGAAAGTAAGAGCCGGCATGAGCGAATATGATCAGAAAACAAGTTCAGATCAGTTGGGGGTTAAAATTACCAACATTGCCCGCAATCCGGCATGGGGAAGAACACAGAACGAAGCCAGAATACATTATGCCAAAATTGATGCTGAACTTGCTGCTTTAATAGGCAGCTTCAATATTATTACGCAATATTCACAGTTTGAACTTATCAAAAAACAAGAACCCGCTGAGGCTGAAAGACTAGGTATAGAATAAAAATCTGAAATAATGATGGTTGTTTAATTGAACTTCCGGAGCCAACCTTCCGGAAGTTTTTCCTTTTTTAGTCAAGGACTATTATTTTGTGTTTAATGGCATATTTTACCAGCTCAATGGTATTTTTCAGTTCCAGTTTTTCAAGTATTTTATTCTTATGATTTTCAACGGTTCTGGGACTTATAAACAATTTATTGCCTATTTCCTTAAAACTTAATCCTTCGCCAAGTTCCCTGATGATTTCCAGTTCCCTATCTGTAATAACCGGCATGTGATGTATAGAATTGATCTCATTGATCTTTTTGTGATAGCTCCGGTAAATAATAGCAGATAAATTTTGTCCGAAATAGGGCTCTCCGTTCAATACTGTGGTTATTGCAAAAATAAGCTCATCGCCCGATGCATCTTTATTCATAAAACCATCGGCCCCTTTTTCAAGCGATTTGCAAATCAGGTCTTCCTGCATTTCTGCCGTCAGAATCAAAATTCTACTCCTTAACTCTTCTTTGATATATTCAATCAGATCAATTCCTGAAACATCTGGAAGGCCTATATCAAGCAGCACAATACCAGGCTGAATAATTTTGGGAATCAGCTTAAGTTCAGCCCCACATGAAGCTTCATAAACCAGCTCAAAATCGGGGTTTCCTTTAAGAATTGCCCTGATGCCGTCGCGGACAATGCGGTGATCATCAACAATTGCGATACCTTTCTTCATAAAGTTTATCATTTTGCTTTAGCAGAATCCGTTTGAGTTACAGAATGATCACCTTTAAAATCAGGCAGAATTATTCTGAAAGTGCTTCCCGCATCCTTTTTGCTATCTATTTCGAGCCTTCCGTTTATTTTTGACAGCAGTTCTTTGGTCAACATTAATCCCAAACCGGCTCCTTTTTCACCGTTAACACCTGGCCGGCTTTTTACATAAGTTCCTCCATTCATCACCAGGGCCAGCTCGTCCTGTTCCATGCCTACACCATAATCCCTTACCGAAATTCCAACAGAGCCATCATCAGCCTTACTTGCCGAAATTTCGATACATCCACCTTCAAAACTGTATTTAACGGCATTAACCATCAGGTTTCGCAGAATAGTGGTAACAATATTTTTGTCGTTTGTTGAGGTTAATCCATCATCAATCATAGATGTAACCCTGATGTTCTTATTCCTGATCTGCTGGTCAAGAAGTTCAGCGCATTCATTAAATATTTCTCTGATTAACATTTCTGATTGGTTTATCTGGATCAGGTTTTGCTGCGAGCGAGCCCAATCAAGCAGATTGCGAAGCAGATTTTTCATCGAATTCGCCGATCCGGTAAGTTCTCCGATATAATATCTGATCTCTTCGGCGGTAAACTTTTCGTAGCTTTTGTTAATGGTATTTACAATGCCCGTATAGCCTGACATTGAATTCTTTAAGTCGTGCGAAATAATTGAAAAAAGTTTATCCTTTGTTGAATTCAGTTCATTTAATTTCTCATTAACCTGAGCCAACTGTATCTGACTTCTTCTCTTGATCAGGTACCTGCTGTATAATGAGCCAAGAAGCAAAACAAGAAGTACCGAAAAGCCCAGCATGCCGTATTTCATCAGATTAGCCCTGTTGAGTTCCAGTTCCTTTTCGAGTTTTTCCTTTTTTACCAGTACAAGTTGTTTCTCTTTTTCTGCAGTTTCGTATCTGGTTTGAAGTTCAATGATTGTATTTGCATTTTCCTCATTATAAATTGAATCATTAAGCATTTGATATTCATTGGCATAGTAGTAAGCATTTTTATAGTCGCCCTTATTGCTGTAATAATCCCTCAGGTTGCCATAGTTGCTCAGGATTAGTTTTCTGTGGCCAAGTAAACGGGCTTCATTAAGGCTTTCCATGATAAAATTTAGAGAGGAGGCCTCATTTTTCTTTTCGGTTAGCGGCCCCAGATTCGAAAGGGCAATGGTTATTCCATGTTTGTTGCCAAGTTTTCGCGATAACTCCAGGGTCTTGGTAAAGTACCCGATGGCCTGTACTGTATCGCCCTCTGATTTGGCAACCAAACCCAGATTATTATAAACCTGAATCAGGCCACTTTCATCGGCATCAGATTTTAAAAGGAAATCAAGAGCCTGTTCAAAATGTTTTTTAGCCTCCGTTTTATTTCCGGCTTCATAAAAGGTATTCCCGATACCCATCATGACTTTGAATTCACTTTTCTTGTTTCCCGATTCTTGATGAATGGAAAGTGCCTGTCTTAAATAATCATGAGAAACATCATAATTTTTAAGTTTGTTGTGAATGTTGCTCAGATTCGTCAGAGAAAATGCTTTGAGATTGTTGTTCCCTATTTTATCGGCCATTTGCAATGCCTGATAATAATAATTGTTGGATTCGGTATAATTGCCTTTCTGGTAATGCATTCCTCCAATATTGACAAGATTATTTGTAATTCCCAGGCTATCGTTTTCCTGTTGTCGAAGTTCCAGTGAAGCCATAAAATTCTCAAGTGCCACGCTATAATCATTACTCATTACAGTCTGGCCAATAATTGTATGAGCACGGGCTGCAGAAAGTGGCGCACCTCCTTTCAGAAACCAGGGGATTGAGAGTCTTAAATTTTCAAGAAATCCGGGAGTGTTTTTCAGGGCTCGCTCTATCAAACCATAATTAAAATAAGAAACTCCTACCGATTTGTCAAGATTTGATCTGATCGCTAGTGATTTGATTGAATCAACAATTTCTCTGGCTGAATTTATCTGATTCCCCTTCAGCAGAATTTCAAATCTTTCACTCAGCCTTACAATCTCCAGAGAATCACTTTTTCTGCTGTTGGTTTGACTTTGGGCACTTAATCCCTGAGTGTAGAAAATTAGAATTATTGAAAATGATAAAACAAAAAACTGACAATAATTCATAATCAATAATTTATACCATTTTCCCATAACATAATATTTATCCTGTGCATCTTATTATTGGTTAAAGGTATAGCTATGTATTATAATATCAAAATTCTGTCATCAATTTTATACACTGTTTTATTTATATGCATTCACAGAGTACCGGAGAATATTTACATTTTTGAAAAATATGCCGGGAAATGATTATTACAGATTCATTCCACATTTACTGTTCATATCTTCTTAATTTATACAATTCCTGTTTTTTCATAACTTTGCGCACTCTTTATGGCCAGGCGGCTGAATTATGTATTACTGAATTTTCAATCAACCACAAAAATAATGGAATCGTTAAAACGAACAAGAATAGCAGAAGTACTGCGCAACTGGCAGGCCATTGGGGCAGGCAATATGGTCAACCTTAAAGGTTGGGTACGCACCAAACGTGGAAATAAAAATGTCGCTTTTATTGCATTAAATGATGGTTCTGTAATTCACAATATTCAGGTTGTGGTTGATCTGGCGGGTTTCGACGAAGCAACCATGAAGTTGATCACAACGGGCTCATGCATTTCGGTAAACGGAATTCTGGTAGAATCTCCCGGTCAAGGCCAGACTGTTGAGGTTCAGGCAAAAGAGATTGAAGTTTATGGCTCTGCCGATCCCGAAACCTATCCGTTACAAAAAAAAGGCCATACACTTGAATTCCTGCGCGAGATAGCCCACCTAAGGCCACGCACAAACACATTCGGAGCAGTTTTACGTATGCGCCACGCCATGTCGTATGCCATACATAAGTACTTCAACGACAACGGATTCTACTATCTTCACACGCCCATTATCACAGGTTCTGATGCCGAAGGCGCTGGTGCGATGTTCAGGGTTACTACCCTTGACGCAAAAAATCCTCCGCTTACCGAAACCGAAGAAGTAGATTACACCCAGGATTTCTTCGGCAAAGCGACCAACCTTACCGTTTCAGGGCAACTTGAAGGTGAACTTGGTGCACTTGCGCTGTCAAATATCTATACTTTCGGACCAACCTTCAGAGCCGAAAATTCAAACACACCAAGGCATCTTGCCGAATTCTGGATGATTGAGCCGGAAATGGCTTTCCATGACATCAACGACAACATGGATCTGGCCGAAGATTTCCTGAAATATCTGGTGAAATATGCGCTTGACAACTGCATGGACGACCTGGAATTTCTCAATAAAATGTACGACAATGAACTGATCGACAGGCTTAAGTTTGTGGTTGAAAACGATTTCCAACGCCTTACATATACAGAAGCCGTCGAAATACTGAAAGCTTCGGGTCAAAAATTTGAGTTTCCGGTTGACTGGGGCACCGATCTGCAAAGTGAGCACGAACGCTATCTTGTTGAAAAACATTTTTTGCGTCCGGTTATTCTGACGAACTACCCCAAACACATCAAAGCTTTCTATATGAAACAAAATGACGATGGCAAAACTGTAAGAGCCATGGATGTATTGTTTCCGCGTATAGGTGAAATTATCGGAGGTTCGCAGCGTGAGGAAGTTCTTGAAAAACTTGTTGCCCGTTGCCGCGAAATGGAAATTCCCGAAAAGGATATCTGGTGGTATCTCGACACCCGACGATTCGGCACTGCACCACATGCCGGTTTCGGACTTGGTTTCGAAAGAATGATGCTTTTTGTGACCGGAATGGCAAACATCCGAGATGTGATACCTTTTCCAAGGACTCCGCAAAATGCTGAATTCTGACTTTTTTTTAATTTTGTGTAAGCCTGAATTTCCTTTCAGATTGAGAAAAAACAAAGAAAAAACAGGTCTTTCAGCGGTTGAAATAAAAAAAGTATTGCTAACGTTAATCAAGTAAGCAGAATATTTTGTAAATTGACCCTATATTCGCAGTGAATTTAAAACAGGAATTTGCATGTTAACTCAAAAACTACAACAGAAACTTCTTCAGAAACTGTCGCCACAGCAGATTCTGCTTATGAAGTTGTTGCAGATTCCTTCCATCGCCCTTGAGCAGCGCATCAAACAGGAAATTGAAGAGAATCCGGCACTTGAGGATGCAGCAGATCCCGAAATGAGTACCGATGCCGAAGAAATTCCAACCGATACAGAACCAGATCCCATTGACGAACTGGAGCGTGAACGCGATGATTTCGACATTACCGATTATCTCGATGATGACGATATTCCTGCTTATCGCATGAACTCAAACAACAGCAGTGCTGATGACGAACATCGCGAAATGCCTTATGCATCAGGTATTTCATTTAACGAAACACTCATTACACAGCTTGGGCTTCGCCGGTTGACTGAAAATCAGGTAATGATTGCCACCTACATCATTGGCAACCTTGATGATTCTGGCTATCTTAACCGTCAGCTGAGTGCAATGGTTGATGACCTGGCTTTCACGCAGAATATCTCCACTACAGTGGAAGAATTGAATGAAATGCTAAGGCTGGTTCAGGAATTTGATCCGCCCGGAGTTGGCGCGCGCGATTTGCGCGAGTGTCTGCTTATTCAGCTTAAAAGACTCGACCAATCACCATCGGTAACACTTGCTACTCATTTGGTTGACAGATATTTTGATGAACTCACAAAGAAGCATTACGATAAAATATCGAAAAAAGCGAAAGTATCTGAGGATATGCTTCGCGATGCCATCAACGAAATCCTGAAACTCAACCCCAAACCGGGCAACTCAATGGGTGAAACCACAAGGCCAAACCATTACATCACGCCCGATTTTTTTGTTTATAATAAAGATGGCGAACTTGAACTTCAGGTTAATTCGCGCAACACACCCGAACTGCGACTCAGCCGAACCTACGTGGAAATGCTTGAAACCTATTCTGAGAGCAAATCGAAAAGCAGAAGCCAGAAAGATGCGGTTATGTTTATCAAGCAAAAAATTGACTCTGCAAAATGGTTTATCGATGCCATCAGGCAAAGGCAAAACACACTTTTCGTGACCATGAGTGCCATTATGGTTTACCAGCGTGAGTTTTTTATGACCGGCGATGAAACCAAACTCAGGCCAATGATTCTTAAGGACATTGCTGAGGTGGTTGGGCTTGATATTTCTACCATTTCGCGTGTGGCCAATTCAAAATATGTGCAAACTCCGTTCGGTACATACCTGCTCAAAACTTTTTTCTCTGAATCCATGCAAACCGATTCGGGCGAGGAGGTTTCGACCCGCGAAATAAAAAAAATACTGTCAAACTGCATAGAAGCCGAAGAAAAGGGCAAACCTCTCACCGATGAACAGCTCACCGATATCCTTAAAGAAAAAGGCTACAACATCGCCCGCCGCACCGTTGCCAAATACCGTGAGCAGTTAAATATTCCGGTAGCCAGGCTGAGAAAGGAATTGTAATATTCATACCCTATTCCTCTTTATCATAACATTCTAAGTTTTTGTCATGGATTTGAGCCTGAGAGATCATTTTACAGCAAACTGGAAAAAGTATTTTGGCAGTGCTGAACTTCCTCTTGCTTTTTTTTACTCCGATGCTGAAAATACTGCTGAAGCGGCACCCCACGCTGAAAAATGGAACTGCTTTATCGGGGCGCTCGCGCAGGTGAGGCGGGGAAAATCCATGGCTTTTGATGTCAATTCCATTGGCTGTAGTGGTGGAAAAAGATACCTTGGTTTTTCAGATAAACTCAAACCAGGATTTGAGTACTTTCTGTCGTGCGGAAATGAAAAAATGGAAGGAGAACGCTACCTGAGAACACCGGCACAGGTCGAAAAATTTTTAAAAGCAAACCCCCTTACTCCTGCCCCGGCATCAAAAATCATCTTCAAACGCTGGGATATGCTGGAGGCCAGTGATGCGCCCGAAGTAGTCATCTTTTTTGCCACACCCGATGTACTCTCCGGACTTTTTACCCTTGCCGGCTACGACCGCGATGATTTTCAGGGGACAATCACTCCGTTTGGATCAGGTTGTGCCTCCATGGTTCAATATCCGCTGGCCGAAAGTAAAAACCCAAAACCCAGGGCAATATTGGGCATGTTTGATGTTTCGGCCAGGCCATATATAAAAGAAAATGAATTTACATTTACTTTGCCCTTCAATCGTTTTCTGGAGATCATTTCTTATATGGATGAATCCTTTCTCATCACTCCTTCGTGGCAAAAGGTGAAATCGAGAATCGACAGGTGAACGAATTATTACATTCAGACCATTTGCTATCAAATCAATAAACCTTTCAGCATCTGACAATAATAAAGATTCTTTATACTTTTACATAAAAATAAAATTCCATGATCAAGCGTATCACCTTCTTAAAAAGCTGGATAGCTGTTCTGGCACTGACAGCCTGCACATCAACCACTGAACCAACTATAAAAACAACCATGCAAAGCGACTTCCCGCCACCCCCTGTAGCTGAAATTAAACTGGTAACTTTTAATGAATTCGGCAACGAAAGGATTGATAACTATTTCTGGCTAAAGGAAAAAGAAAATCCAGAGGTATTGGCTTACCTTAACGCTGAGAATGATTATTGCGATACGGTAATGAAATCCACACTTCCCCTTCAGGAAAAACTTTTTGCCGAAATGAAGGGCCGTATCAAAGAAACCGACGAAACTGTGCCGCAGCTTGACAACGGGTATTACTACTATTCGCGCACCGAAGAAGGAAAACAATACCGGATTTTCTGCCGCAAAAAAGGCGATGTTTCAGCTCCTGAAGAGATAATTTTTGATGTAAACCAAATGGCCGAAGGCAAACCGGCATTTATTTTTGCAGGATATGACATCAGCAGCAATAGCAAACTGGCTGCCTATGCATCGAACGAAACGGGATCTTTTGCTGATTTTTCCCTGAAATTTAAAGATCTGGAATCGGGTAATGACCTCGCGCTGAGCATTGATAAAGTGCAGGGCTTTGCCTGGGCCAACGACAACAAAACAGTTTTTTATACTGTGGGTAATGATGCTTTACGTGCATGGAGGGTTTACCGCATCGACATATCAGACAACAAACCGGCCGAACTGGTTTTTGAAGAACCCAACGAACAGTTTATTGTGTATGTTGAAAAAAGCAAAACCAACGATTTTATCTTTATTACTACTGCAAGCATCTCCACTTCCGAAATCCATTTAATACCGGCCAACGAACCTGAGGGAAAATTCAAACCCTTCATTTCCAGGGTAAAGGATGTTGAATATCATGTTTATCACCATAGAGATAAATTCTTTGTTCAATACAAAGACCGCGACAACCTGAATTCTATGGTTTATGAAGCACCCCTTAAGGGATATGAAGACCGCAACACATGGAAAGTGCTGATTCCGCACGACAAGGATACAAAACTTGAGAGACTTGATATTTTTCAGGATTACCTGACTGCTCAGATGCGGAGGAACGGGCTCAACGAAATCAATATTATTGGGCTGAAAGATGGCGAACAGAAAACCATCAGTTTCCCTGAACCTGTTTATACGGCAAACATGAACGAAACTCCCGAATATAACTCCGCAACACTTCGCTACAGCTACACCTCTCTCAACCGGCCCAACAGTGTGTTTGAATATGAGTTGCCGACCGGAAAAAGCACCCTGCTGAAACAACAGGAAATTCCCGGTGGTTTTAATCCCGATGATTATACCGTAGAGCGGGTTTGGGCAACGGCTGAAGATGGTATTAAAGTCCCAATGTCGGTGGTATATAAAAAATCGCTGAAAAAAGATGGTAGCAATCCTGCTTTGCTATACTCTTACGGATCTTATGGATCAAGCTCTGATGCCTATTTTATTTCAAGTTTCTACAGTTTGATTGACCGTGGATTTGTTTACGCCATTGCACAGATTCGCGGCGGCAGCGACATGGGTGAACATTGGTACGAAGATGGCAAACTGCTAAAAAAGAAAAACACTTTTACCGATTTCATCTCCTGTGCCGAAAAACTGATAGAAGATAAATACACAGCTGCGAATAAACTGGCCATTATGGGTGGAAGTGCCGGCGGTTTGCTGGTGGGTGCGGTTGTCAATATGCGGCCTGATCTTTTCAACACCGTGGTGGCACAGGTTCCTTTTGTGGATGTGATCACCACCATGCTCGACACCAGCCTGCCACTAACCACCCAGGAATACGAAGAGTGGGGTAATCCGAACGAGGAAGAGTATTATAACTACATGCTTACCTATTCGCCTTACGACAACATAAAAGCACAAAACTACCCCAATATGCTGATTACCGGTGGATTGAATGACTCACAGGTAGGCTATCAGGAGCCGGCCAAATTCACCGCCAAACTCAGGGCTATGAAAACCGACAACAACATTCTGCTTTTGAAAACCAATATGGAATCAGGTCATGGTGGTGCTACCGGCCGTTTTGATGCGCTGAAGGAAACGGCATTTGAGGTAGCTTTCATCCTGACAAGGGTTGGAATGAATGAATAAGCTGTTAAAAGTGTGGCCATTATTATGCTTATACTAACATTTATTCAGTGCATTAAAAGATATGGGTTTCGATGTATTTTAACCGAACCGTAATTGAATAAAATAAGCTAGTATCACATCATGACTTTCGGATATTGACAAATTTTAATTATTGCAATATAATTTTTTAGCTGTCATTAATTGTCAAACATTTTTAAAGCTAAGAAAAATCAAAGTTTGAATAATAATTTATGAATTAAAGTTGTGGAGGAACTGAAAAAATGAAAGCACGTTTCAAAATTATTCCTGAAAGAAGTTTGCACCTTAGTCGTGAATTTAATGAAAGAGATGCAGACATACTGATTGGTAAGCTGTTTGAACTCAATCAAAGCAAAGGAAATATATTTCTTCAGATTAACAGTGGCGGAGGCAGTTTTGCCGGATCGCAAAAAATTTATGACAATATAGCCTTGAGCCCAAATCCGGTAATCGGCGTGGTTGCCGGTGATTGTTTTTCGGGAGCTTCTATAATTTTACAGGCATGTTCAAAAAGACTTGCCACAAAGAACTCCCGACTACTTATTCATCATGTATCTTATCCAATCAGATTAAATATTAAGCATTCTGATACAATTGAAGGATTATCGGCAAAGATTCTCGATGATATGGCCCAGATTAAAACAAACGAAGAAATTCTAATCAGAATATTGGGGGAAAAATTAAAGGTTTCGACTGATCAGATTCTTCAATTATTGGATAAGGAAGAGATGATGAACCCCAAAAAAGCCCTGGCAACAGGGTTAATTGATGAAATTATATAAAACAGGAACTTTTTGTCATTTATTAAATGGAATCAGGTTACAAAATACATCCTCAAAGCGCCCAAAGTACAAAAGAAACTGATGGAAGAAATCAGGGCATTGATTCACGGTGAAGTTCCGGAAGTAGTGGAAAATTTCAAATGGAGCCGTCCTGTTTTTTCAACCGGCAAAGACTTCGCTTATTTTAAAACCACAAAAGCATATCTTACGTTTGGGTTCTTTGAATCTGATAAAATCAGGGACAATTCACATCTTCTGGAAGGAACCGGAAAAGAAATGAGGCATATAAAACTCAGAAAAACCACTGATTTTCAGCCCGATATCATAATAAACTGGATTCAGCAAATAACTGCATAATGCGAGATTGACAATGACAAAAACACTAACCACGCTTCTGTTCCTGATCCTTACTTTTAGTGCAACCTTCGGGCAATCCTCATTATACAAAAGGCTGGCTGACTCTGCTTTGGTTCTGACAAGGCAAAAAGTTCAATACGATCCGGCCTATGTCAGAATAGCCTACCCAAACGGAGATGTATCGCCTGATAAAGGAGTTTGTACCGATGTTGTTATCAGAGCATACAGAAAACTTGGCATCGATCTGCAAAAAGAAGTTCATGAGGACATGAAAGCTAACTTTGACAAATATCCCAAAAAATGGGGTTTAACAGGGCCTGACAAAAATATTGATCACCGCAGGGTTACCAACCTCATGACCTTTTTTAAAAGAAACGGAATAGTCCTGAACATAACAAAAAATCCTGATGACTATCTGCCTGGCGACATAGTCTGCTGGGACCTGGGAGGCGGAATAACACACATAGGTATTGTGTCAGGAAAAAAGACAGCTGACGGATCAAGACATCTGATTGTCCATAATATCGGCGCAGGACAGGTTGTGGAAGACTGTTTATTCAGTTTTTATAAAATCATTGGACATTACAGGTACGAAAAATAAAAGATTTGTGATGCACGATACAGACAACCAAAATTGAAGGTTGTCGAAAATCAGGCGGGTAAGAACAATTTAAACCACCAATGTCAGAACATCTGTTTCATTTTATATCAGCCGGAGTTTTGCTGGGATTATCGGCAGGGGTTTCACCAGGCCCTTTATTGACGCTTGTTCTTACACAAAGCATAAAACACAATCGTACCGAAGGCATTAAAGTTGCCATCACACCATTAATCACCGATTTGCCTATAATCCTAACTACTTTATTGATTTTAAACCAGGTTGCACAGTTCAATTTAATACTGGCTGCAATCTCATTTGTAGGCGGAATATTCGTTGCTTATCTGGGGGTTGAATCAATAAAGATCAGGGGATTAAATATCAATCTGCAGGATGCAGAACCAGGATCATTGAAAAAAGGGATCATCACAAATTTGTTAAACCCAAGCCCTTACCTTTTCTGGGCAACGGTTGGCACTCCATTATTATTCAAATCTTTCCAGATCAATTTACTTTCTACCATACTCTTTCTGACTTCGTTCTACGTTTTTTTGATCGGCTCCAAAATCATGATTGCCACTTTGGCAGCCAGAACTAAATTCTTTATGAATCAAAAAACTTACGTTATCATCATGCGGATTCTGGGAGTTGCACTACTGGCATTTTCTGTTATATTGATTGTTGAAGGAGTAAAATATCTGCAGCTTTATAAACATTAAGAAATCATTGTTGTCCGGTTAAAAGCCGATCCGATTCCTGAATTCCATGTGATAAAGTAAAAGAAAAAAGAAAAAAATGCAGACACGTTCCTAATAAAAAACCAACAGACCAGTTGGTTTACGAAATATACAACCAAACCGAAGAAAAAATTGAGATAAATGAAAACAGCGATAAAAGATGTATAACCCAGCCAAACACCATCGCCACAGCATACGCCTGAAAGGTTACGATTATTCGCAGGCGGGATTGTATTTTATTACCATTTGCACCCAAAACCGTGCATGTTTGTTTGGCAAAATAGAAAACGGGATAATGATATTAAACGATGCCGGGCGAATGGTTGAGAACAATTGGTTAAAATTGCCGGTACGGTTTCAAAATATTGTTTTACACGAATACATCGTTATGCCCAACCATTTTCACGCCATCATGGAAATTATCGGGGCGCCCCCTGTGATTGCCCAAAACAATACGGTCGCCCAAAACAATTCGGGCACCCAAAACAATTCGGTCGCCCAAAACAATACGGTCGCCCAAAACAATACGGGCACCCAAAACAATTCGGGCACCCAAAACAATTCGGTCGCCCAAAACAATTCGGGCACCCAAAACAATTCGGGCACCCAAAACAATTCGGGCACCCAAAACAATTCGGGCACCCAAAACAATGAAAAAGGGCAACCACAAGGGATTGCCCCTAAGGGTAAAACCGTTGGTGATATGGTGGGTGCATTCGAATCCATTACAACGGTGGAATATATACGTGGTGTAAAAACCAATAATTGGCAAAAATTCAATAAAAAATTATGGCAACGCAATTATCACGAACACATCATACGCAATGAACAATCGTATATAAAAATTTCCGATTATATTAAAAACAACCCCGCAAATTGGGTTAAAGATTCGCTAAAATAGTGTGCCTGTCTCAACGCAAGTTGTTATGGAAATTGCCCGTTTTTTCACCTATGGAATTGCCCCAGCCGAAATACAACCTGAGAGAAATGAATAAATACCTGATTCTTTTACTCATTTGGACAACCAACCTGCTGACCGCCTCCGCACAGAATAGTGATACTATTCTTTTCAGCGGGCAGGCTTCGATATGGGCAAATTATAATTTTGATCAGGAACTACCTGTAAGGGCCGGCGCAAGATACATTCCGCAGGCAAATTACAGGCTTGTCAAAGGCAACAAATTGTTTGATGCTGAATTGTCGCTGAATCTGAATGGTTCTGCGGCGCTGCATCCATTCGACTCAATAACTGGTGAAGCAAACCTTAAACCATACCGCGCCTGGATCAGGTATTCCGGATTACAATTTGAAATCAGGGCCGGATTGCAAAAAATCAACTTCGGGTCGGCAGCTATGCTGCGTCCGCTTATGTGGTTCGACAAACTTGATCCGCGCGACCCCCTTCAGCTAACCGACGGAGTGTGGGGGATACTCGGACGGTACTATTTCCTGAACAATGCCAACCTCTGGCTATGGGTCATCCTGCCTTCCGAAAAGCCAAAAACATGGGAATTCGTCGGTTCAAATACGAAATATCCTGAATCGGGCGGACGGATTCAGCTTCCTGTTCCAAAAGGCGAAATGGCTTTTACAGCACACCGGCGCATGGCCGATATGCGCGATAACCTGTTGAGCCTGCCAGACTATGCCGAAGTGCCTGAAACCCGTCTGGGACTTGACGGAAAATGGGATCTGGGCATTGGATTGTGGTTTGAGGCATCTCAGATCAGTTTTTCAAGATCTGTTAAGAACTTAACCCATCAGACGATGATCAATATTGGAGCCGATTATACTTTCGGAATCGGCAACGGCCTGAATGTCATCGTTGAGCATCTTCAGGCAGCCACGGGCGAAAAATTATTCAGCTTTTCAGGCTCACTGGGCTTCACAGGATTGTCAATCAACTATCCGCTGAGTATGAAAGATAACCTGGGAGCCATTACCTATCTGGACCTGAAAAATAAAAACAGCTATAACTTTTTGAGTTACAAACGACAATTGAGAAAACTGGATTTGCACATCATGGCTTTTCTGAATCCCGAAATTTATCAGATGCCTTATCAAACATCCGACAATCTGATGTTTTCGGGGAAAGGGATACAACTTATGATGGTGTATAATCATTAAAATAATTTCCAAAAAAAGCAAAGAATCAACTCATGGAAAACAGCAACACTATCATTATCAATGGCTTGTATAAGCGGTTCCCTGTCGGGAAAGGCGAATTCACCGCTTTGAGCGACATCAGCCTGAATTTTGCCCAGGGTGAATTTACAGGTCTGATCGGTCCGAGTGGTTCAGGAAAAACAACCCTGCTCAACATTATTGGCTCACTCGATGTCCCGACCGAAGGAGAAGTCCTGGTGCTGGGCAGATCAATCGGAAAACTCAATGCACGGGAGGCTGCCCGCTTGCGCAAAGAGAGCCTTGGATTTATTTTCCAGAGTTATAACCTGCTTGCCGTGCATACCGTTTACGAAAATGTGGAGTTTCCGCTTTTGTTGCTGAGGTTATCGGCAAGCGAACGACATAAAATGGTTTTAGATGCCCTTGAATGGGTAGGATTGACCGACAAGATAAAATCAAAACCCCCGCAGTTGTCGGGTGGGCAATGCCAGCGCGTTGCCATAGCCAGGGCAATGGTTAAAAAACCTTCGCTGGTACTGGCCGACGAACCCACAGCAAACCTGGATGCAGCCAATTCGCATCACATTCTGCAAACCATGGAAACGCTGAACAGGGAACTGAAAACTACTTTTGTTTTTGCCACACACGATGATAAGGTAATCAGCTACCTGAAACGCAAAATTTACCTGCTCGATGGCAGGGTTGATAAAGATGAAATCATTAACCATAATTCCCTGAAGCCATGAAACTCGCATTAAAACTGGCCTACCGCAATCTTATCGGCGCCGGGCTCCGAACCTGGCTCAATGTGGTTGTGTTGTCTTTCTCCTTTGTAACGATCATCTGGCTCAAAGGGGTAATGACAGGATGGGATTACCAATCCAAAACCGATATGACCAATTGGGAAATCGGAGGCGGACAATATTGGCACAACAGCTATGATCCGTATGATCCCTTTTCGATCAACGACAGCCATGCAGCCATTCCTGAAGATTTGGATGCGCTTGCCAAAAAGGGAGAAGCTCTTCCCATGCTACTGATTCAGGGATCCATCTTCCCTGAAGGCAGAATGATGCCTGTGACCATAAGGGGTGTTGATCCTGATCAAACCCTTTTATACCTTCCAACAAGTAAGCTCGACACAACAGATGGCATAGTGCCTGCCATCATTGGCGTTCAAATGGCAAAACAAAGCCGGCTGAACGAAGGTGATTTTGTAACCCTGAGGTGGCGCGATGCCAACGGCACTTTCGATGCAACCGATGTAATGATTGCCGCAATTTTCTCGGCAAACGTGCCCGCTGTTGACCTCGGCCAGATATATATACCGCTTTCGACCTTGCAGGATTTTGCTTTGCTTCCGGGCGAAGCCACACTCATCACCCTGAAAAATGAAGAAATGAAATGGCCCGAAAAGGAAGGATGGATTTTTAAATCAAAAAATGAGCTCACAAAGCAGGTTGATGAAATGATTAAAACCAAATCGACAGGACAAAACGTGATTTATGGAATTCTGCTGCTTCTGGCCATGCTCGCCATTTTCGACACCCAGGTTATGTCTATCTTCCGCCGGCAAAAAGAGATTGGGACTTACGTGGCATTGGGCTACACAAGGCAGGAAGTTGTGGGCTTGTTTACGGTGGAGGGCAGTATGCACGCGGTGCTGGCAGCCCTGCTTTCGGCCGCTTATGGAATGCCATTTCTGATATGGATGGCCAAAGTTGGATGGACAATGCCCATTGATGCCAGTGAATTTGGGATGGCTATAGCCCAAACCCTGTATCCGATTTACACAGTGGGGCTTGTGGTTGGAACTGTGATTATGGTTACCATAACCACAGCCATTGTCAGCTATCTGCCTTCCCGAAAAATTGCAAAAATGAATCCAACCGATGCTTTAAGAGGAAAACTACAATGATAAAATTTCTGATAAAAGGTCTGCTTCGCGATAAAAGTCGCAGCCGACTGCCGGTAATCGTGGTTACGCTGGGTGTAATGCTCACGGTTTTTATGCATGCATACATTACTGGTTTCATGGGCGATACCTTTGAAATGAACGCAAAATTTGCAACCGGCCATGTCAAAGTTATGACGTATGCTTATGCCGAAAATTTAAGTCAGCTCCCCAACGACCTGGCTTTGGTTGAAACCGATAACCTTCTTGCCGAGCTCAGGAACAGTTATCCTGATTTTGAGTGGGCCCCAAGAATTCAGTTTGGCGGGCTTATCGACGTACCCGACAGCATTGGTGAAACGCGTTCGCAGGGCCCGGCCATCGGCCTGGGGATTCAGCTAATGGACAAAGGAAGTAAAGAGGCCGAAAGACTTAACCTGAAAAGCTCGTTGGTAGCGGGTTCCCTTCCATCGAGACCGGGAGAAATTCTGTTGAGCGATGATTTTGCCCGTAAATTGTATGTAAAACCGGGCGATGAAGTCACCCTCATCGGCTCAACCATGAACGGGAGCATGACCATGTACAATTTTACCGTGGTCGGAACGGTAAGATTTGGAGTGGAAATAATGGACAGGGGAACCATCATAGCCGATCTGGAAGATGTGAGGGCCGCCCTGGATATGCCAGATGCAGCAGGTGAAATACTTGGGTTTGAAAAAAAAGGATTTTACAATAACGAAAATGCTGAAATGATCTCAGCCGGATTCAACAGTGCAAATACCAAACCTGAAGATGAATTTTCGCCGATAATGAAAAGCCTCGCCCGGCAGGGAAACCTGGGACAGTATGTAAAACTTTCTGAAGTCTGGTCAATGTATATTTCATTGGTTTTTGTTTTTGCAATGTCGCTGGTTCTGTGGAATGCCGGACTGCTCGGAGGCCTCCGTCGCTATGGTGAAGTAGGAATAAGGCTGGCCATTGGCGAAGAGAAAGGACATATATTCAGAAGTATGATTGTTGAATCATTTTTCATAGGACTGGTCGGTTCAGCTTTGGGCACAGCCATTGGCCTGATGTTTGCATGGTTACTACAGTCTTCCGGAATGGATATTTCGGGCATGATGCAAGGTGCTTCTATGATGATGCCGACCATAATAAGGGCAAGAATTACACCTCCTGATTTTTACATTGGGTTTATTCCGGGTGTGCTTTCGACCGTTGCCGGAACCATGCTTTCGGGGATTGGAATTTATAAAAGGCAAACTGCAAAACTGTTCAAAGAACTTGAGGCCTGATCTGACAAAAACTTAACATGCCCGATCTGGTTAATGCAACAAATATCTGAAACCAAAGAAACAAACAACATAATGAAAACCACCATTCTCATATTGTTCACCCTGGTGTTCTCAGGCTTAAATGCCCAGAATGCTGAACAAATCCTTGAAAAAGTAGATGCCAACATGTCGTCAGAAAACAGGGTATTTGAAAGCAGCATGACCATTCTTGGCCGGAGAGGAAGCCGCACCATAACTTCAAGAAGTTATGCCGAAGGCACAAAAAAATCCTTTACTGAATATCTGTCGCCGGCATCAGAAAAGGGAACTAAAATGCTGAAACTCGATAAACAGTTGTGGATTTACTCCCCTTCTACCGACCGCACCATCCAGCTGTCGGGGCACATGCTCAAGCAATCGGTGATGGGCAGCGACCTCTCCTACGAAGACATGATGGACGACCGCAAACTCACCGATGTTTACGAGGCTGTTATTTCGGGCGAAGAGATAATCAATGGCAGGAAGACCTGGCTTTTGACACTGACCGCAAGGGTATCTGATGCAACTTATTATTCTCAGAAGGTATGGATTGATACCGAGAGGTTTGTTCCCCTGAAACAGGAACTCTATGCAAAAAGCGGCAAACTGCTTAAACAAACAAAGCTTTCGGAAGTGATTAAGGTTCAGGGGAGATGGTTTCCTGCAAAGGTCATATATAAAGATATGCTCAAACAAGGCGATGGAACAGAATTCATAATGACAAAAATCAGCTTTGATCAGAAGATTCCTGAACATATTTTTACCAAGGCATCTCTCAAACAATAATAATCAGAAATAATTCTGATTTTCTCTTTTCCTTGATAAACAATAATGTTCAAATATCCCGCTAAGCGGATTTTGCAATTCCGCTTCTGTAAACAGATAATTTGTAATTATCAATTGCGATTAAGATACCCCGCTAAGCGGAATTTGTAATTCCGCTTCTGAAATCTGTCTCGTCCTAAAATAGGTTTACAGTATAATAAAAGAAAATGCAAACCAATAACGGGATTAAAGATCCCGATAAACGGAATCAGCTCCGCCCGGCATTGAGCAAATCCCAGCTAAGCGGAATTTGCAATTCCGCTTCTGTAAACAGATAATTTGTAATTATCGATTGCGATTAAGATACTTTCGGGGGATTATCGGGACGGAATTGCAAATTCCGCCCAACATAGAACAAATTCTGCTGGTAATCAAAGCTATATATCAAATCCAAATCCTGATAGAACGGTCCTCTCCCTATCCATAGGGGGAGAAAAAAGAGGGGGTAATAAATCAAAAATCAAATTGTTTTTCGCCCACCTAAAACTCTTGCTTTCAGCTACTTAATAATGCTCAGATACCGGTCTCTGATGGCTGTTATTTTTTCAATAGTAAGATCCTCGCGATAGATTCTTATCATATTCTGTATTCCTTTGCCCTCGAAATACCAGGCGTAGGCAGCATCAAAATACAGCAAAGAGGTGTCGTATTTGACTTCAGTGGTGATTTTGTTAAAGGTTTCAAAATCAAGATGCCTTGGAATAAGGAAGTAGGCGTGATGAGGCTGTGAACGATCAATCCACATTCCATCTCCCAGCTCGCTGAGATAGAACAGCTTGTTAAGCGTTATCAAACCCTCTTCATCAGTAAAACTTTTTACCTTTTTGCGATACTCCAGCCCGGCAGCCTTGTAAAGTTCCTGAAGTTCCCTGATATTTCCATAACTGCCCAGATCGCGGACTCTGATGATGGGACAGGTACGATCAAAGAAATGAACAGAGCCAAAAGCAGCATCAAAAGTGAAGCTTGCTTCTGACTTTACCTTTTCAGTAGCCCGAATGATGGTTTCTGCAGTGTAGTCTATGCTGTGTTCCAGTACCAGATATAGATAAAGAGGCCTCTTTGCTCCAGGCACATCATTGTAATAACCTGAAAAAGGCTTTCTGGCTTCCAGTAAGCAGGCATTGTGCATCAGGCTTGAGTCTTCCAGACAAGTTAGGGATTCCGTTTTTACCAATCCACCGAACTTTTCGATAATTGCTGACTTTTCCATAAACTCGGTTTTAATAATAAATTTCTAAATATAAGGAGATTAGAAGATATTTCCAAATAATAAGCTAAGTTATTATTAATAAAATTGAAAAATGTGGAAAATTGGAAAAATATTTTTTTCTGCTGCTGGTAAACCTTTTTTAACGAAATTTGCACTCTTGTTTCCGGCCCCGTACCCGCCTGACCGACAAAGTATTACTCCAAATTTTAAATAATTTGGTCCGTCGGGCAGGGAGCGTCAGATTCCGGTTCTGAAGCCTGCCTGCCGGCAGGCAGGGTCACAGGCTTGAATCCCTGCCTGCCGAAGGCATGGACTGCCTCGTTAGTTGGCCGGCTATCGGGATCACCAATTAAAGAGGCTGACTCAAAGTCAGTTTTCAGGCATAGCGAACCCTGATTCATCAGTAGACTCCTTCTGAAAGGTTATCAGCCTGCAAATTGGAAAAATATTTTTTTCTGCTGCCGGTAAACGTTTTTTAACGAAATTTGCACTCTTGTTTCCGGCCCCGTACCCGCCTGACCGACAAAGTATTACTCCAAATTTTAAATAATTTAGTCTGTCGGGCAGGGCTCAGTTGAATACCCGCCTGACCGACAAGGTATTACTCCATATTTTAAATAATTTGGTCCGTCGGGCAGGGAGCGTCAGATTCCGGTTCTGAAGCCTGCCTGCCGGCAGGCAGGGTCACAGGTTTGAATCCCTGCCTGCCGAAGGCATGGACTGCCTCGTTAGTTGGCCGGCTATCGGGATCACCAATTAAAGAGGCTGACTCAAAGTCAGTTTTCATGCATAGCGAACCCTGATTCATCAGTAGGCTCCTTCTGAAAGGTTATCAGCCTGCAAATTGGAAAAATATTTTTTTCTGCTGCTGGTAAACGTTTTTTAACGAAATTTGCACTCTTGTTTCCGGCCCCTTAGCTCAGCTGAATAGAGCGTCAGATTCCGGTTCTGAAGGTCACAGGTTTGAATCCTGTAGGGGTCACAGGTTTGAATCCCTGCCTGCCGGAAGGCAGGCTGTAGGGGTCACAGGTTTGAATCCCTGCCTGCCGGAAGGCAGGCTGTAGGGGTCACATCAGAGGCCGTCACAAAATGGCAACCTCTTTTTTTATGATTTATACAGTTTATGTAATTAAAAGCCAGAAAGATGGCAGACTCTACAAAGGTATGTCCACCAATGTTGAGTTCAGATTAAAAGAACACAATTCGGGAAGAAATTTTTCAACCAGCCCTTACAAACCCTGGAAGTTGGTGTACACAAAAGAATTTCCCGATCGGAACCAAGCCAGAAATTGGGAAAAATATTTAAAATCAGGTATAGGTCGGGAATATCTAAAGAAATTTTTATCTGAAAATTAAAGTATCTTACAACGGTTTTGAACCCTGCTTATTTTGATCAACCGGCGTAATCTTTCAGCTCCACCTCTGCCCTTATTTTTTCAATCACCAGTTTGATGAGCCGGTCAAGCTCACTGCCTTCGGCATAATCGGCCGGAGCCAGATGGTTGGCCCGGTTTTGTTTGATCAGGTTTTCGCAGGATTCGCGGGGTGAGATTTTCCCTTTTTCAGGTTTAATACCGGCATTGTAAACTGCAATGGCTATGCCACCCTGATATTTGATCATTTTCATGGCTGGCACATCGGTCTCGCCATCGCCTATGTAAATCATTTGTTTAAAAGGCACAGCCCGCTCCTCTTCGGGCAAATATTTATTGATCAGGGTATTATCGTATGAATTATTAATTCCCTTGTTGATGCGGAAAAGGTATTGGGTTTTATTGGTGTAGTTGATGGCCAGCGCCGGCCATACGGCCACTCCGTTTGCATCATAACGGTATCCCGATGCATAAATATTTTTAAAATGCCTGGCGATGGTCGTTCCACTAATAAATTCGCGCAGGCCTGAAGAAATGATGTAATGCTCCAACTCAACCCCTCTTTCATGGGCAAAGGCATTGATGCGGTCGAAATAAGTCTCCACGCCTTTAAAAAAAGTAATTCCTCTGCCGTAATGCTCAAAGTCGCTCTTACGGATGGGCAAATCGCGACGGCGTGCTTCATCCAGCGAAAGCTGCATATAGGCCAGAATTTCATCCATATCGTTTTCCCGGGCAATCTGATTGGCATGCTTCCAGAACTCCTTTGCAGGAATTTTTAATGAAGGCAGGAAAGTGTGCTCCTGCATATTACCGGGGGCCAGGGTACCATCAAAATCGTAGGCTATGGCTATTTTTATTAATTTTTCTGACATATTCAGGTTTTATCTTTTGATGCAAATTTAGTTTAATCGCAAATGTATTTTACATTGGCATTGTAACTCTCTTTTTCCTATATCTTCAGGTTACCTGAATTTGATGGGCATCTTCAGAAAATTCAACAGATTTTCATCATTTAATTTATACATCAATGCATTATTTTGTTTTTTTTCTTATCTTAGTCTGTTAAATTATAGCCAGGATAAAAGATGATTAATTAATTATCCTGTGGAGAGGAATAACCCGAAAGATATGAAATATTTTATTTCTATACTGACTATTTTATTGGTTTTAATGATTTCCGGACGGCTTTATGCTGCTGAACGCGATACAGAGAAAGTCAAGGAATTGTTGAAATCATCCAGAGCTTTGATGGATTATAATCCCGATTCTGCCCTGTTGCTGACCGGCAAGGCCAATGAACTGGCATTAATATTGAACAATGATTCTCTCATACTAAAATCGCTTATTTTATATGCTGATATCTATATTCTAAACGGAAATTATTATCTGGCTGTTGATTATTGTTTCAGGGCTAATTCGATTATGGAGAAAACACTGGTTGAAATGATGAGTCCCAGGCAGAGATACGCACTCTTTTATGTAAACAGCAATATAGCTTTGTGCTATTTCGAATTGAAGGTATACGATCTGGCTGAGGAATATTATCAGGAATCACTTGAAATTTTTAAACTTAGTGAAAAACTTGATCCAGGAACAATACCGGCAAAATTCAAAACACAAATTAAATTTAACCTGGGATCAATTTATCTTGAAAAGAAAAAATGGGATAAAGCTGGACATTACATCAAACAATTCGAAATGGAGAGTAAAAAACAGAATGATTCTTCCTATTATGTTGCCCTGATGATAAATAAAGGTGTCTATTATAAAGAAACAGGCAAGCCTGCCCTTGCCCTTGATTCTTATATGAATGCATATAATTTTGCTCTGAAAAGCAACAATAAAAGTCAATTGGCAAGGGTACACAACAATCTGGGTATTTACTATAAAAACCTGGAAAATACAAGTGAGGCACTGAAACATTTTCATAATGCAAAGGAAATCGGGCTTGAAGTAAAAGCCTGGCGGACAGTTAAAATCGCTGCTAAAGAGTTGAGTAAACTCTATGCAGAGGCAGGAGATTATCAAAAGGCATATGAAAACAACGAACTTATCAGCTACCTCAACGACAGTATTCCGGGCCCGGATAAAGCTGAAAACTCCTCCTGTCTGGCGTTGCAGTATAAATTTGATAAAAATCAACGGATAAGCCAGATAGAACAACGACATATGATTGAAAAACAACGCAACCAAAAGACTATCTCTTATCTGATATCAACCGTATTTCTTCTGCTTTTGCTTGTCGCGTTTTACCTTGTCAGAGGTTCACGTTCAAGGGAAAAACTCATTAAACTTGAAAATGAATACCTCACCCTGCAGTCATTACAGATAAAACAGGAAAAGGAAGAAATGAAAAAGGATTTTGATACTCAGGGGCGGATTATGACAGAAAGGGCAATGTACCAGATTCAAAAAAACGAGTTTGTAGCCAGTGTTGCCCGGGAGTTAAAAGATTTGAGTGATGTTTTGCCAGATTCCTGCAGTTATAAGATTGAAAAGATTTCCAAAAAATTACTCAATGAAAAAGATTCTGCTTTCTGGAAAGAATTTCAATTGCGATTTATTGATATAAACAGTGAGTTTTACAAGGCACTCAAACTGAGATTCCCCGATCTGACTCCATCAGAAAAGAAACTGGCGGCATTCCTGCGTCTGAACCTATCGACCAAAGATATCGCTTCTATTGTTTACCAAAACCCTGAAAGTATTAAGGTTGCACGTTCACGCCTCAGAAAAAAGCTAGGGCTTTCAAAAGATGAAAACCTGGTTTCATTTCTTGAAGGAATTGGCAATATTTAGTTCGGGCGGCATAGAGCTTGTTTAAATTTTATAAGAAAGAACCCTCCCCTCCCTGAATTCAGGACAGGAGTCTATGACACTAAATTAAAAATCATTCAACCTCCTCTTGATGGAGTTCAAACGAGACTTTTTTGGTGAAATGGCCATATTGGTCTTTTCTGCTCTTCCTTATAAGTGACTTATTCCGGATTTGAAGTCCAACTTCCCTGAATTTAAAATTGAACGGTGTATTTGATATTTCAGTTTTCCATCGTCCTGTAAAAACTTATAGGTTTCTTTTCTTTTAAAAGTACAGCAATCAGGCAACCTATTTCTTACATATGACGAAATATTAGATGTGTGCAAATTGAGTATTTATACGTATTGACTTGACTATAACTTAGTTTGTAAATTTGCCAAACGCAGAATTGTGTACCTGATGGCAGTTGAATAGATTTTGATTTTTGAGGTTTTTTATATACTGATGTCAATAATCATTTCGATTCAGGGCATTGCACAGGTCAATAAATCTGGAAAAAATAAGGAAGAGGGGGTTTCGGAATTTTTGAGTAATCAAACAAATTGATGAATTAATGCGTTTCCGGGATTCGTTTCTGAATAATAAATTGATTGCATTCAGAATAGCATACATAAACGAAATCTTTTTTTTGAAAAGGATTAAGATTGAGGATATGGTGAGAAGGAGGGTTTTTATAATTGTGAGGAGCCGGAACGCAGTCAGCATGAAGAGGCAAAAAGAATACCACAGTTCTTTGAAAAGACAAGATAATTTATTTTTGATCAATTGGTTTTAAAACAGAATTTTGAGTGATGTTAACCTTTTGTTACCCCATTTCAGGTATTAGGATACTGAATTAAGTGGTATTTTTGTCATCGAAGAAAAATACCGGGGATGAGAGAAGAAAAAAAAACTGAGGCAAAAACCATCAGCAAAGAGTTGGAAACTCTTATCGAACGTAAACTACAGGAAAACAGGGTTTTATTGAAGCTGATCAAACAATTGGAACAAAATAAATGCCTGTCTGATAATCCTGAAGTGAATTTGAATAACAAAGGCAAAATTGAGTAAAAGCTTAATGAAAGCATAAAGCCAAGGAACTAAGAAATAAGAATAATCAGACTACTCAATAAAATATACCTCTACTACTCACTCTCCCTGCTGCACTGCTGATTACAATTACTTAATCCTGACTAAAAAAAACCAGATTTCCTTACCGGTATGGTGAATTTCCTATCGGTTAACTAACTGACCCTTTAACTAACTAATTGTGTAAATAAAATAAATGGATATTTTTTACAAACTGACATTAAAAAATATTAAGCCGCATTCATTCCTGATAATCAGGGTTGTTTTGCTTTTTGTATTTTTATCCATCATCCTTCCCATATCGGCCATTTATGCCGGCAATGCTTATAGCTCCCGGATAAATGAGAAAGCAAGTAAAAAATGGTTAAGTGAAACCATCCGTGAAATTAAAAACTTCGGACCTGAAAAATGCTTTAATAAACTGGAGCCAACCATAACCGAAGTTGAAGGCTTTTATCAACAATCTTATCGTTTAAACGAATCGGGTTGCATTTTCTTTGAAAATGGCGACTGGATATACCTTGTTTCGAATTCATCACACAACAATTCCGGAGTTGGCGATATTACGCTGGCCATGGACAACCACAACCGGTTTTTTAAAAACGAAGGCCATGTCTGCGGCGGAATCATACATTTTATGACCAATCAAAGAACCGAAATTAAGAGTGCCCGGCAATTTTTTGAACTTTTTGTCAGCGATACCGACAGCAAAGCCTGGCAAAAGCTCTGACATTTTGAATGAACACAGATTATGATATTATGATTTTTTCATCGAAAAAACAGCATTATGAAAAGTGAAATTTTTACCCATCTCAGCAGTAAGATAAATAAATCAGGGCGTATCTCAGTCAGATCTCTACCTGTAAAACTTGCCAAGGTCTTTTCATTATGCCTGGTTTTCCTGTTTTCGGGATATGCGGGGCTCGGTCAGACTCCCACCAATATGACCATCCCTGCCGGGTCGTTCATCATTAATATGGGTGTTATGCCGCAAACTATTGGGAACGGCCTTAAACCTTACGGTTTGTTGTATGCCCTGCTCGACCAGCAAATACTGGTTTATTGGGCCATTAACCCGGACAAAACAAAAGATGGCATAGATTTTTCTCATGCCGGGGTGGATTACCGTGGAGGCCCTTTTATTGTTGATGCAAAGTACCGCAATGCAACTGTTGATGCGCTCATTGCCAGTTGGCAGGCGCAGGGTGTGGTGGGCACCACCAACACCTCGCCCATTTTCAATGTACCTGTTTACTTTACCTTTACCTGGGTTCCCAGATGGGTGATGGACAAGCAGAACGGTAGTCTCGCCGTTCCCTATTTTACCAATGCGGGCATACCTGCAAGTGCCTATGGTGGCACCAACAGCAATTTATGGACGCTTCCCGCTGATCTCGACTGCTGCGACGATGTTTTCGTGATGCCGCACGCCGACCCGGTTTGGTCAACACACCAAAGGCTGGTAAGCTGGAATCTGGATTGCACTGGAGCACTCTGGAATGCCTGCCACTCGCCCAGCGCGCTGGAAAACATGGTAAACACACTTAACCGTGAGGAGCAAGCCAACTTCCTTACCCTCAAAGATCCTGCATGGACAGGAACCACAGGTGTGTGGGCCCCCAGCAACAGCCTGATATTATGGGGCAGTCATGCCGACGGAACGCCACCATACACTTTCAACAATTCCAACCTGCTGGATGGCCAGCCATATAACTATGCAGCCGATCCCATGGCACAGTTCATGGGTACCATTGATGCTGCTACCCAGAATGGTTCCGAGCAGATATATATGCCGAGGCAGGGTACACTTTCAACCAATGCGAGCGTTTATGAAGCGGGCGCCATTGCCCGCTGGAGGCCCGAAACAAAAATCTTAGTCTATGATGAAACCCAGGCCAATGTAACCAATCCCAACCTGACCAACCTGCAAAATGTGGCTGCCGTGATGGTTTACGGCCGTGGTTTTGGGGAATCAGCCCGCGGAAACGTAATGCACCAGGCAGGACACAGCCATGCAAAAGGCACGGCACCTGCAAACATTGCCGCCCAAAGGGCATTCTTCAATTTTGGCTTTGTTGCAATGTTTAGAAAGTCAATTATGCCCGTGGTGCAATCGCCGCGCGATGTAATTTATGCCGATACAACCAACATCGACTTCGGTTATGAGCTCTTTTTTACAAGCGGATATCCTTTCAATGGTAACCTTGAAAGCACTCTATGGTCGAGCAGTTGCGGGGGAACCTTCAATACAACTTCAAGCAATCCAACTTTATATACTCCCCCAACTATCCAGGGAGATACGCCATGTTCTATTAAAGTGTTGGTATCAGATGAGTGTGGGCGCAAAACCTTCGGTAACTACTCAGTCACCATTAAATGCCGCTTCGATGTAACCACCGCCATCGTGAACCCATGCTACGAAAATCCAACGGGCGGCTCCATTACCATGACTCCCATTAATGGTGTGCCCGGGTATGCATGGAGCTACTCGAAAGACGGAGGCGCTCCGGTAACCGGAACCGGGCTTTCCATTACCAACCTCACGCCGGGCACCTACACAGTGACTGTAACCGACAGCGACGGCGCCGGATGCCCCACAACCTTTACCTTAACCCTGAACACCTCGCCAAAGATTATCCTTTCGGCTACCCCGGTGCATGTTTCCTGCCCGGGAGGCACTAACGGCGCCATTAATGCCAGCGTAAGCGGCGGCACACCCGGGTTTACCTATGCCTGGACCAAAACCGGCGATATGGGATTCTCCGCCGCCACTCTTAATCTCAGTGGGCTGACTGCCGGTGAATACAACCTTACCGCAACCGACAGCAAAGGATGTTCCAATGAAGTAACAGTGCAGGTTAATCAGCCCGAACCCATTGTAATCACACCCACCATCACTCCCGTTCAGTGCTTCGACCTGAACAACGGCCAGATCAGCCTTGCAGTTACCGGAGGAACCACGCCTTATTCCTATTTATGGAACGATGGCAACACCAGCCAGAACCGTACCAACCTGGCGCCCGGCACTTACAGCGTTACGGTTACCGATGCCAACAGCTGCACACAGACACTGAGCGGTCTTGAAATCACACAGCCTGCTGCCGGACTCAGTCTGAGCGAAACACACGTAAATGTTTTGTGTTTTGGCGGCAATAACGGCAGCATTGACCTCACCGTAACCGGTGGAACCGAACCCTACACTTACGCCTGGACCAAAACCGGCACACCTGCCTTTACTGCCAGCATCCAAGACCTCAGCGATCTCACCGCCGGCGCCTACAACGTAACCGTTACTGATGCCCGCAATTGTACGGCCACCCTCAGCGTGACCCTTGCCCAGCCGCCGGCCCTCAGCCTTAGCGTGCAGAAAACCGATCCCAGTTGTCCGCCCGATGCACAACAAAATGGGTATGACGGATCGATTACCCTTACGGTCAATGGCGGCACCCCGTTTGACAGTCCGGCGCCAGCCAACTACACTTATAGCTGGAGTTATAACGGTCCAGGTACTTTTCCATCCGTCCAGGTCAGCAACAAAGACCTGACCAATGTACCTGCCGGCACCTACACGGTAATGGTCACCGATACCAACGGCTGCACCGCTGCCACCAGCGTAACCCTGGTTGAGCAATTTCCCAACCCACAACAACCCGGAGTCATCAACCATTAAACCATCATAGCAGCAAAGCAGATCATGAAAATTAAAAAATATACGATCATGAAAAAGATATTACATCCAACGATAAAGACCTTTATCCCGGAAGGTTTATCCGGCCTGTTGAAACCAGCATTGTTGATGCTGGTTTTGGTGGTTTTTGGAAGTTTGACTTCTGTTGGCCAGGTGAATTTTGTAAATTCCACCTCTACAACAATTGCAAATGGAACAGCAGCCACTTCCATTTCGATAAATAATTATGACCCGGGAACTGCGGCCAATAAAGTAATGATTGTTGCCGTAACTACCAGCCGTAATGATGTGACAGCTGCCACGTTTGATGGAGAACCTCTTGAACCTTTAGGAAATGTTGTTAATGGAAACAGCCGGGTGGTGTTTTTTTACATGGTGGATCCTCCGGCCGGTTCAGCCACTATATCTGCAACATTAGTTAGTGATAACCGTGGTTTTGCTATGGGTGTGGCTACATTTTCAAATGTTGATATGGTTAACCCTTTGAATACGTTTACATTGGCAACAGGTAGTTCAAACACACCTACAGTAAGCAATGTTCCAACAGCACCGGGAAGTATAGTATTTAGCGCGGTATCACAGGACGATAGCAGAGACGGATTGTTAACTATTGGTTCCGGTCAGACAGAGTTATGGAAATTTGGCAGCCTTGCCGATGACCGGCACAATTCAGCCGGAAGTACAAAAGTTATCACTTCAGGTACTACGACTTCTATGAGTTACAGCCATACCCGTTCTTCTAACTGGTCCATTGGCGCCGTTTCCATCAACCCCGTCCCCATAGCTGATCTTGCCATCACAAAAAACGTCAATAATCAAGGTCCTTATGTAGGACAAACCATACAGTTTACCCTCACGGTCACCAACAACGGGCCCGGCAATGCCACACTGGTGCAGGTTGAGGACTTGTTGCCATCGGGCTACATATACGTATCGCACACCGCTTCGGGCACTACCGAATACAACGTAGGCATCGGTAACTGGGATATAGGCACACTAAACTACGGTAATTCCGAAACCCTGGTGATTGATGTGGTGGTAAATGCCAGCGGCGATTATACCAATACGGCCACCATTACCGGCAACGTGGATGATGACACACCCGGCAACAACAGTGCAAGTGCAACCATCACACTCTGTCAGGCAGGGGGTACGCAGCCCTTATTCAGCAACTAACCTTTGGAACAACTGCATTGGCAGTAAATAAAGAAAAGCAGCGCATGAAAAGTTTATAACATCGCAACATGGAAACAAAAATACAGCAACGGACAAAGCACCCGTTCAGGAAAACCGCCCGGTTAATTCTTCTTTTGGGGATTATCTTCCTGCTTTCGGCAGGCAGTATAATGGCACAGGTAGTGGTGGACAATACGAGTTCTGCTGCGTCAACGGCGGGATCTTCCATCACACTGTCGCACACCACAGGATCGGGCAGTGACAGATTGTTGCTGGTTGGAGTTTCGAATAAAGAAAGAGATGTTACATCTGTTACTTACAACGGGGTGGCCATGACATTTTTAGGTAAAGAAATGTCGGTTAAAAATGCCTATACCCACATATATTATATGG